>NZ_QWKY01000027.1 GCF_003574035.1 Meiothermus hypogaeus
GCCGCCACATTCGACTTTCACACTTCCGCAGTTCTGGCAAGCTACACTATCTTTGGGCTTCTCTGGGTTATTCACAAATCCAGTTTAGAAGCCCCTTCCTTTGCTCAACCGAATTTTTTATATGACTCTGTGCAGTGCTAGTGCACCGGTAACTTGTTTTCAGGAATTACAGAACGTTTTGAAGCACGTTGATTGCCCAAAATTGCGATGTGCGGCTCATTGAGAAGGACTATAGTACATACCGAGTTCCTAGTTACCAGACCACTAGCACACCCAGGATTTCGTGCCAGATTCGATTAGTTCGTCACAGAACGGCCACAAACAAACAACCTTTTTGAAGCCGGCATTACCGCCCAAATGCCATAAATGACATACAGTGTGGTACGAGTCTGCGCTTACCATGACCCGCTACCGCATCCGCACCCGACCGACCCAACCCTTTGCCGGTGAGCGCACCCAGGCCATACCAGGGCGTGGGCTGGAATTCTACGAGCTACGCGGCTACGCCCAGGGCGACGAGCCCCGCTTTATTGATTGGCGGGCCTATGCCCGCACGGGTCGGCTCTATACCCGCATCTTCCAGGCGGAAGCTCCGGCCCGCTTCACCTTTTTCCTGGATGGCTCGCCCAGTATGAAGTTGTTGGGAAAGCAGGTTTATGCCGAGCGGGTATTGCGTGTGCTGACCGACTGTGCGAAGTCAGAAGGGGCTTTTATGTGGGGCGGTGGTCGTTACCGGGGGCAGCTTGAGCCGGTTGTGCAAGGGCCCTCGCTGCTGATGAACCTTCCCCGGCCCAGCGGCGTCACCGTGCTCCTGACCGATGGTCTGGACGAGCTGGACTGGTCACGTCTTTTGCAAAAACTGCGGCACGTGGTGCTGGTACAGGTCATGGCCCCCGAGGAACTCTCACCCGGCTTCACCGAAGCCCTGCTGCAGGATATCGAAGTCGGGAGCCGGATGGAGGTGGGCGAGGTAGAAGTAAAAGGTTATCAAGCAGCACTGGAACAGCATCTTCTGCGCCTGCGAACCACCGCCCGCAGGTTGGGCAGCTATGCCCTGTTGCGGGTGGGTGACCCCATTGTACCTGCCCTGCTACGGCAGGGGGTTTTGGAAGAGCGTTGAGCGACTGACTGCTTTTGGCAGGTCAAAGCTGTACCACATGGAGGGGTGCGGCGCATTACCTTCGACTACCAACCAGGTATTTGTCAAAACCCTTCGATTATCGCGCCCTTCACAGACGTTGCCGCCCGCAAAAACGAGAATACGTCTGCGCCCAGACGCATGTTGCGCACCCAAGTGCTTGGGTTTCGATTTTCCGGGCAGCAACTGTTCTGTCTGGGATAGAGGATTCTAGATTCTGAAGTTACGCATGTATGAATAAAGCTCACAGGGATAGATAAATCTCTTGCATGCTCGGATAAAGATGTGCGCCAACTTTTTTGACTGTAGCTTCCTCAACGCTATTGGGGTAAGGACTGAGCTGATGTCAAGGATGGAGAGGGCGGCTTTGTGCATGGCTGTGCGGCTCAATGGCATTCGCCAGCTGCCGGAGTCATCTCCTGGTAGCTCATAGGTTGAAAGACGCGAGCTGGATGGATTTATACCAGATTCGGTTAGTTCGTCACCCTTTGGTGACCAACTAACCCGACCGTAGTTATCCGCGTAGCGGAGGGCGATACCGCCCCTTGGAAGGGAGACGCTTTCTTCGCCGACCGTTCGGGAGGGGTGTGCTCTAGGATTCCAAAAGACAGCCTCTGGTGTTTTTGGTTTTGTAAACTGTCTTTTTGAATCCGGTATTATTCACTTCTGCGTAACTTGAGATTATGACAAAGCCTGACTATCAACTACAAGGGGAACGATAACAAAACCATGCGCTGCTTAGACCACAAAGGTTTCGGGGGGCAGGGCGTACCCCAGAGCTTCAAACAGGGCAGCCAGGTGAAACTTCTGGAACTCTTCTGGAGGAACATACTCCCCGATCAGGCGCAAGGCCTCCGAGGGCAGCGGTTTGAGGGCAATCACGCTGTGGTAGGGCTGGAGCAGAGCCAGCGGCAGATTTCCACCGGCATACAGAATCAAGTCGGCCTGGCGGGCCACCACCGTGGCCTGCGCCTCCGCAGCCGCCACTACCCCTCGCTGGGGAAGCGGCAGAAGCTCCAAAAAGCTCTCGCCCTCGGGAAAGCTCCGGCTCAATACCGAGACCTTGGTCAGGCCGCGCAGGCCCTGGGCCAGTTCGGGGCGGATAGGGCCCAGCCAAAGGGCCTTATCGCCAAAGGCATAGCGGCGGATCAGGTGGGCTAGGGCGATGGGCTCCTGATAAAACCCCCTGGTTCCGGTCACTTCAGGCAGAACCAGATCGACCCGGCGGGCCTGCAGGGCCTCGGGCTCCTGGTGCTGCACGGCATCCAGGGCCAGGGCCTGTAGACCGGGGTCTTCCAGTACCGCGCCCCGAAAGCTAAGCGGCTGGAGGGCCATGAGGGCAGCCTCGAGGGCCGCTCCAGGCTGACTGGCATAGACAAACAGCGGCAAATTATGATGCAGCGAAGCCGTCAGAAGCGCTTGATACCAACGGCTCTGGCCTTGGTGCAAAACAACCAGGGGGCGGGTCGCGGCGTAGTCGCGGGAATGCATCCCCCCTAATCTACTATGCTCAAAGGCAATAAGGCGTCTCTCGCTATCGGCTATGGGCTATCAGCTATCGGCCTGCTTCAAAACCCCTCCACAATAAAACCTACTGTGAAGCGTTGAAAGCTCTCCGAGCCGATGACCTGGCTGACCTCGAGGTAGGGCCGGTAACCCCGGTCGGGCAACTGGATTCCCGCCGAGAAAATGGCATAAAACCGCTCACCAAAGCGCAACCGCAGTTCGTTTTGCGCGGTGTAGCCGGTGATACCCACCGCCAGACCCCCGGCCAGATAAGGCCGCACCAGCAAGAAAAAGGGCAAGGGATATACCACCTCGCCGCTCAGGTAGAGGCCTCCTGGAGAACCCATCACCAGCTGTGAGCGGAAGTCTATGGGAAAGCCATCCAGGTAAAGCCCCAGATGCCCCATGAAATTGCCATTGGGACCGTTGCGCACCGAAAAGCCAATATCGGCCCCGCTAGCAAAGGCCATACCGAACAACAAAACAAATACCGCACCCAAACGTGCCACTTGCTTTTTCATATCCTCACCCTACTCGGCAAAGTGCGGTTTAAGCGAAGGAAAACTAAAGCGCTGCTTAGACAGGCTTCATCCATCGAGCCTTTCCAGTCCGGCAAACTTCACCGCTAACTTTTTCAGGCCCAATCCGGGGAACATCACCGTGACCTCGCCGCCCATGGCGGCCACCACCGTGCCACTACCAAACTTGGGGTGCCTAACCTTCTCCCCTCCTTTGAACTCGGAAAGCTGGGTTTTGGGCCTGGGCTCAGGACGGCTGTAGGACAGCACCGGCACGGCACTATCGCCAAAAGCCCCCACCTCCTTAAGCAAATCCGGTGGAATATCTTCTATGAAGCGGCTTGGGCGGCTGAACTCGCGCTTGCCATAGGTTTCGCGCTCTTCGGCGTAGGAAAGATACAGCCTGTCCTGCGCCCGGGTAATGCCCACATAAAAGAGGCGGCGCTCTTCTTCCAGATCTTCCAGGCGGTTCAGGCTGTTGCGGTGGGGGAGCAGGTTTTCCTCCAGGCCGACTAAAAACACCGTGGGGAACTCGAGGCCCTTGGCGTTGTGCAGGGTCATGAGGGTCACGGCCTCTTCTGGAACATCCCCCTGGGGTTCTTCGGCCTTGGCCGTGAGGGCCACCGAGTCAAGGAAATCCGCGAGGCTACCGCCTTCCTCTTCCTCCCAGTCGCGCGCCGCGCGCAACAGCTCCTCCACGTTTTGTAGGCGGTCTTCGCCGTCCTGCTCCTGCTTCAAGGCATCTCGATAGCCCGTTTCGTCCAGTACGCGCTCAAAAAAAGCGGTGGGCCCGGTCTCGAAAGCTGCCTCCATCAGTTCATCCAGAAGCTGCACAAAAGCCCGCACCTGCTGGGGACGGCTGATCACCTGTTCGGCCGCGCGAAATGCCTCAATAACCGGGGTACCGGTCTTCTGCGCATGCTCGACCAGCCTGGCCACTGTGGTCGCCCCAATGCCCCGGGGCGGGGTGTTCACAATGCGGCGCAGGTTAATCGAATCGGCGGGGTTGATGGCCACACGCCCATAGGCCAGCAGGTCCTTAATTTCCCGGCGCTCGTAAAACCCCACCGCCCCCACCAGCCGCACCGGCACATTGGCCCGCCGAAGGTGCTCTTCCAGCAGCCGCGACTGGGCGTTGGTTCGGTAGAGCACCGCAACCTGCGGGTAATGCCCCAGCTTGAGGATTTCCCGCGCCACGAAAGCGGCCTCCTCCCGGGCGTTGGGGGCACGGTAGAGACGCACCGGCTCGCCCCCCTCTTTTGTGGGGCGCAGGATTTTTTCCAGCCGCAGGGCATTTTTTTCAATCACGGCGTTGGCTACCCGCAGGATGGCGCTGCTGGAGCGGTAGTTTTCCTCCAGGCGAATGACCCGGGCCCCGGGGTAGTCTTTGGTGAAGTCGAGGATGTTGTTGATATCGGCGTTTCTAAAGCCATAGATGCTCTGGTCGGGGTCGCCCACCACCATCAGATTGGGTTTTTCACCGGCCAGCAAGCGGGTTAGCTCGTACTGCACGGGGTTGGTGTCCTGGTACTCGTCCACGTGAATAAAGCGGGCCCGCTGGCGCACCTTGTGCAAGACCTCGGGGTGCTGCTCGAAGAGTTCGATGGTCAGAAGCAACAGGTCGTTGAAGTCGAGCGCACCCTGCATCCGCAGCCCGCTCTGATACTTGCGGTAGACCTCAGCCGCGACGTCCTTGGGCACCCCCCCGATAAAGTCGGGGGCCTCGCGCATAAACTCCACCAGGCCATCGCCGCGGTTTTTGATGCGATCTATCATGGCCCGAAAGGGGCCGGGTTTGGCCTCGAGCTCAAGTTCTTTCAGAATCTCCTTCAAGAGTATGTTCTGGTCGTCATCATCGTAGATGACAAACCCCGGCTTGAGGCCCACAAACTCACCATAGGCGCGTAAGATTCGCACTGCCGCCGAGTGGAAGGTGGAAACCCAGAGGTCTTTGGCCGCGGGCCCCACCATCTTTTCCAGCCGCTCCTTCATCTCGCCAGCGGCTTTGTTGGTAAAGGTCACGGCCAGTATTTCGGCCGGATACACCCGCCGCTCGCGCAGCAAATAGGCAATCCGGTGCACCACCGTGCGGGTCTTGCCCGAACCAGCCCCGGCCACCACCAGCGCCGGGCCTTCGAAGTGCTTGACGGCCTCCTGTTGGGAGGGGTTAAGGGAAGTAAGGAGGTCGGACATAAAGCTTCAGAAGTCTATCACCACCGCCGTGATGGGGGGTGAGCAGGATAGCAATGCCCGCTCAAATCCGCAAGCCCAGCACAGGGCAGTCTTATTGCAACTCGATTTCCAGGGCAATCGCAAGGTCAGAAAACCACAAGGCACACTCCCCTCTCCCCTGGTGGGGGAGGGTTAGGGTGGGGGGTAGTGAGCAAAGCAAATGCCTTTGACCTTGGATTATTGCCCTATGCAAGTCAAGCTGCGAGGCCAGGACACCCTCACCCCCGCCCTCTCCCATCGAAGGAGAGGGAGCTCAAGGCAACTTTGTGGTTGCCCTACTCGAGTTCGCTATCCCCCTGTGCCCTCTTCCCCACCCCCTGTATAGTGTTGCAGGTATGGATATGGCAGATGAAATCGCCAGTAATCAGTCCAGCTCAGGCATCAAGTTTGGCACCGACGGCTGGCGGGCCATTATTGCCGACCAGTTCACCTTCGACAATGTGGCCCGGGTGGCCCAGGCCTACGCCGAATATCTGCTGGAGCAGCAGGGTAAGAAAGCGGTGGTTGGCTACGACACCCGCTTCATGGCAGGCAAGTTTGCCCGTCGGGCCGCCGAGGTGCTGGCCGCCAATGGGCTGGAAGTACACCTTTCCAGATCCTATGTCCCCACCCCGGTACTGTCTTTTGCTGTAAAGCACCTGCAAGCCGATGGGGGGGTGATGATCACTGCAAGCCACAACCCCCCGGAGTACCTGGGCTTCAAAATCAAGGGACCCTACGGGGGCTCGGCCACCCCTGATATCGTTGCGGCGGTGGAGGCCAGGCTGGGTCAACCGCCCAGGACCGGTAGCGGAACCATTCACCCCCTGGATGTGCGCAAAGCCTACTACGACTTCCTGGTCAGCAAGCTGGACATGGAGGCCCTGCGGGCCTACGAGGGGGTCATGTACCACGACAGCCTTGGGGGGGCCGGCGCGGGCTGGCTGGCTGGGTTTATCAAACATACGGGGTTAAAGCTGGATTTGCGCGAGATACACGCCGTACCTGACCCCATGTTTTACGGCGTTTGCCCCGAGCCCATTCCCCAGAACCAGTTCACCATCATGACCGTGCTCAAGGCCGAGCAAGACCCCACTTTTGCCGTCATCAACGATGGCGACGCAGACCGAATTGGGGCTGTGCTGGCCGGAGGAAGCAACTTCAACAGCCATCAGATTTTTGCTGTGCTGCTCAAACACCTGCACAGCAAAGGACTAAAGGGGCGGGTGGTCAAGACCTTTTCGACCTCGCAGATTGTAGACAAGCTCGCGCACAGGCTGGGCCTGGAGTTGGTGGTCACGCCCATTGGGTTCAAGTACATCACCGATGAAATGCTAAAAGGCGGGGTCTTGATAGGGGGTGAGGAGTCGGGCGGTATCGGCGTGGCGGGCCACATCCCCGAGCGCGATGGACTGCTCAACGCTTTGCTACTTCTGGAGTCGGTGGTTCGAACCGGCAAAAGCCTGGGACAGCAGTTTGCCGAAATTGAAGCCGAGGTAGGCTTCAGGCACGCCTACGACCGGATAGATTTGCAACTGCCTTCGATGGAGCATATCCAGGCCGCGATGGCCCGGGTGCAAACGCCCGAGACCATCGCCGGGCAGCAGGTGCGTGGTACAGAGCATCTGGACGGAACCAAGTGGCTTTTTGGCGAAGCTGGTTGGCTGCTCTTTAGAGCTTCCGGCACCGAGCCGGTGCTACGCATCTACTGTGAGGCCCCGGACGACAAGACTGTAAAAGCGGTTCTGGCCGAAGCCAGGAGGCTGGTGGGGGCTTAGACGAGCTGGTTCAGCCGCGGGTGTTTTGTGGTTGACGACCCGTATTCGACCTGGATTTTCTCAGATGATTGTGCGTTAATCTGAAACCGGTAAAAGGGTGAAGCGATGATTCGGCTGCTGCTACTGCTTGGTCTTTTGGCGTCCTGGGGGGTTGGTCAAAGTATCCGTGTAGTCGAGCAGCGCATCGGCGCTCAGGGCGGGGCGCTGCAACTACCCGGCATTCATGTGGTAATTCCCCCTGGCGCTCTGGTTTCCTCGGTTCGTTTCCGCCTCGAGCGCCTCCAGGCCGTACCCACTTCCCCACCCCAGAATGAGGTGTTTTTTATCCAGACCCTGCCCGAGCGCGAAGTGGTGGGGATTTACCGGCTTTCCTCGAGCGCGACCAACTTCCTCAAACCCCTGGAGATTGAACTGCGGGTGAACCCACCCTACCGGCCCGGTAACCGCGTCATTCGGAGCGCAATCTACACCTGGGATGGACAGGGTTATGTGAGCACCCAGGTGCCCAGCACGCGCGAAACCCATACCCTGAGCCGCCTGGAGCTGGGTTTGGGGGCCGGGGCGGGGGGCTATCCGGCGGGTCTGGTGCTGGTGGTGCTGCGGGCCCCTGAAGAAAACCTGCGGCGGGAGTGCCAGGCCAGGGGAGGCCGCTGGACAGGCTCGAGCTGTGAACGAAGGTAGCCATAGCCTGCCGCTCCCCCTACCTTAAGGATTGGCGACTGGCAGATGTGATCGCGGCCCTCACCGTGATGGGTCGCTACCCCTATTCCAGCCGCCTTGCTAAAGACTGAGTAGATCGTCTGGACGCGCCCCGTAGTGCGGCCACCTGGCGGCAGGTTTTCGATGAGCACCCGGAGTTTTTCCACGTGAGCGACGAGCAGGAAGGCTGGGCTTCACTGCGGCTGCGGCACGGTTTTGATCGAACCTATAGCGTGCAACGCCAGCGTGAGCTTTCCTTCGAGGAACTCAGCCAGGTTGACCCCGAGAGCGAAGCCTACAAAGACCTCACCCGCCGCCCCCTGAACCCCGACGAGCTCGAGTCGCTTACCCAGATTGCCATTAGCCTTCACACCCGCGCCATCGCCCACGAAGGCGAGCGACGCTGGCTGACCCCTTTGCTGTTCGCCTTACTCGGTACTGTCTTGGGGGTGGTGCTGCAAGCCGCCTTACGTTAACAGAAGGCACTCAACGATGGGGTTTGACCTTAAGGCAGCTTGCACATGGCCCTCGGCATGGCGATATGCTAGGGCCAATGTCCCCTTTTCTAGCAGTGGGTTTTGGCCTGTATGTGCTCAACATGCTGGTGGGGCTGGCCGCACAGTTTCGGCTGGGCCACTTTGGCATCTGGCACCACGGGCTTTATCTGATGGTTTTTATCTGCGCCGTCCTGGCGATGGTTTTTGCCAGGGAATGGTGGCTTTTGCTTACCGTGGGATGCTTGGCTCTGTTTCCCAAAGCCCGGCCCCGCACCTGGCTTCACCCCACACTGGGCATGTTAGGGTTGGTGGGATACTTGTTATCAGTGAGGGGTTGATATGGAGTTTCTGGAAGTAATCCGAAAACGTAAAACCACCAATGGCCCCTTTCTGGACAAGCCTGTATCCAGGGATCATCAGCATTTGCTGATGGAAGCCGCCAGCCGAGCGCCCAGCCATTTCAACTCCCAGCCCTGGCGCTTCATTTTGATTGAAGACAAAGCCAAGCGGGAAAAAATTGCCGAGATTGGTGGGCGCACCATGCAGCAACTGATTGCCGATGGCAAGTTCTTCGAGCGCTATCGCCCCTACTTTCGCTTCAGCGAAAAAGAGATGGACGAACGGCGCGACGGCATTCTGATCGACCAGTTGCCGGGCCCCCTGCGCCCCTTTACCCGTCAGATCATGAGTCCCTCTGCTCTGGGGCTACTACGGGCCTTGCGGGTTCCCCAGACCCTGGGCGAGGATAACCGCAAGCTGGTCGCGGGCTCGCCGCTCTTGCTAGCGGCACTGCTGGACAAGCAGGAATATCGCCCCGGCGAGCTTTCGGGCTTCTATAGTGTGCTGGGTTTGGGCATGGCCATCGAGAACATCTGGCTGACCACGGTGGAGCTGGGCATGGGTATTCAGTTCGTGTCCACGCCCATGGAAATCCCCGAGGCCTGGCAAGAGCTAAAAAAGCTGCTGGAAGTGCCCGAGCACCTGGAGCTCATGGCCATCTACCGGCTGGGCTACGTACCTCCAGAAAAGCCTCGGCCTCGCATCGACTGGAAGTCCGATCATCGCAAGCGCATCTCACAGTATGTATTCCGTGATTCCTGTACTACCCCGGAAAGCGACGACTGAGGTTTTGTTGTGTATCCGAGAATCCTGAGCATAGCCACCGCCAACCCGCCCCACCGGGTAGGTCAGTCTGAGGTACGCGACCTGGTGCGGATCATGTTTAGCCGCCTGGCAGGCCTCGAGCGCCTGATTACAGTGTTCGAAAACACCGGCATCGAGTCGCGCTATATCGCCGCGCCGCTAGAATGGTTCACCGAGCCCCATAGCTTTGCCGAAAAAAACCGGTTGTGGTTCGAGACCGCGCTAGACCTTTGTGAAAAGGCCTGCCGCGATGCCCTCGAGCAAGCCCACCTTACCCCCCAGCAGGTGGGAGCGGTAGTAATCGTGACCACCACCGGCATTGCAACGCCCAGCCTCGAGGCCCACCTAATACAGCGCCTGGGCCTCCCCCTCTCGGCGGTTCGCCTGCCCATCTGGGGCCTGGGCTGTGCGGGGGGCGCCGCCGGGCTGGCCCGGGCCGCCGAGCTGGCGCTAAGCCGTCCCGGCCAGTACGTACTGATGGTCGCAGTCGAGCTGTGCAGCCTGACTTTTGTGCGGGGCGACCTGAGCAAGAGCAACCTGGTCGCCACCAGTCTGTTTGCCGATGGGGCCGCCGCAGTGGTGCTGGGACAGCCCACCTCTACCGCCCCCTCTACCGGCCCGGCGGTGTTGGGGGGGTTTAGCCGCTTGTTGCCCAACAGTTTCGATGTGATGGGTTGGGATGTGATACCCGATGGACTGCAAGTGCGCTTTGCCCAGAGCATTCCGGCCCTGGTCGAAGGCGAGCTGGGCAACCTGATCCGCGATGGGCTGGCGAGCTATGGGCTATCTGCAAAAGACGTGGAAACCTGGTCGCTCCACCCCGGAGGGGCCAAGGTACTCTCGGCCTACCGAAGCGGGATGGGGGTGGATGAAAAGAGCCTCGAGGCCTCCTTTTGCGTGCTCAAGAAGTTTGGCAATATGTCGAGCCCCACCGTGCTTTTTGTGCTGGCCCGCCAGATGTACCAGCTCGAGCGCCCCGCGCCAGGTAGTAAAGGGGTACTGCTTGCCCTGGGGCCCGGCTTTGCCGCCGAGGGGGTGGTGTTGCAGTGGTAGCGGTCTGGGTGGCGCTGACCTTTGTCGCCCTGCAGCGCCTCCTGGAACTGCGCCTGGCCCAGGCCAACCTGCGCTGGGCGCTTTCGCAAGGCGGCAAAGAGTATGGGCGGGAACACTACCCGCTATTTTTTCTGCTCCACATCGGCTGGATGTTGGGGTGGCTGCTCGAGGGCCTGGCCCGCAACCAGCTCTCCCCCCTCTGGTGGCTTTGGCTTACGGTGTTTGTGCTGGCCCAGGGGCTACGCTACTGGGCCATCCGCAGCCTGGGCCGGTACTGGAATACCCGCATCGTCATCGTACCGGGGGCCCAAAGAATTGAGGCCGGCCCCTACCGTTACCTCCGCCACCCCAACTACCTGGCGGTAGCACTGGAACTCGTCTCTTTACCGCTTATCTTCAGTGCCTACCTTACGGCCCTGGTGGCCTCCCTGCTGAACGCCATGCTGTTGCTGTTCGTTCGCATTCCCGCCGAGGAGCAAGCCCTGAAGGCATACACCAACGCCCTGAACCCCGAGCAAAGCAAACCCTAATCCTGTGGAATCGGCTGGCTTTTGAGCAGTGCGTAAGCGTAGCCATCGGTCAAGGCTTTGAGGGAGGCCTCGAGGTTGTTCTTGCTGGCGCCCACGGTGCTCCAGCGCTCGCCAGCCCGGTGCATCTCGATCATGACGCGCACCCCCGAGGCTGTACCCGCTTCCTGGCCGGACAAAATGCGCACCTTGTAATCGGACAGCTCAATCTCGGCAATCTCGGGGTAGAAAGCCTCGATGGCCTTGCGAAAAGCTTTGTCTAGGGCCGAGACCGGCCCGTGCTGGCTTTCAGCGGCAGTGTGCTGGAGGGTCTCGCCCACCTTGACCCGCACGGTGGCCTCGGCCCAGGTGGGGGTCTCGGGGTCGGCGTCGGCCACATGCACAAAGACTGTGAAACCTTCCACGCTAAAAGGCATCTGCCCCCCCCGCAGGCGGTGGGCCAGGAGGTAGAAGCTGGCCTCGGCCCCTTCAAAGGAATAGCCGGCGTGCTCGAGCTGCTTTACCTCGTCCAGCAAGGCCCCGGCCATCTCCTTGGGCACGCTGACCCCCGACTCGGCCAGCTTGGCCAGCAGGTTGGAGCGGCCCGACAAATCCGAAACTAGCACCCGGCGGCTATTGCCCACAGCTTCGGGTGGCACGTGCTCATAGGTACGGGGGTCTTTGAGCACCGCCGACACGTGAATGCCCCCTTTGTGGGCAAAGGCCGCATCGCCCACATAGGGCGCCCGCAGGTTGGGGGCCAGGTTGGCTCGCTCGTCCACGAAGTGCGAAACCTCCCGCAGTTCGGCCAGTCTGGCGGGGGTGAGGCCCTTGAGCGCCAGGCCGTACTTCAGCATCAGATTGGGAATGGCGCTGGTCAGGTTCAGGTTGCCGCAGCGCTCGCCGTAGCCGTTGATGGTGCCCTGTACGTGGGTGGCCCCGGCCCGCACCGCAGCCAGGGCGTTGGCGACCGCAAGCTCGCTATCGTTGTGGGGGTGGATGCCGATGATGACCCCCGGGAAGGCTTCTCGGACAACCTGGGTAATCTCGTAGACCTCTTCCGGCAGGCTGCCCCCGTTGGTGTCGCACAGGCACAGGGTATCGGCCCCGCCACGCACGGCGGCCTCGAGGGTCTTCAGAGCGTAGCCCCGGTTGGCCTTGAAGCCGTCAAAGAAGTGCTCGGCGTCGTGGATGACCCGCTTGCCCTCCTCCACCAGGTAGCGGTAGGTCTCTTCGATCATGCGGAGGTTTTCTTCCAGCGAGACTTCTAAGGCGTGGGTCACGTGGAAGTCCCAGCTCTTGGCCACCACCGTGACCATCGGGGTAGCTGCCTCCAGCATGGCCTGCACCGAGGGGTCGTCCTGGGGCCTGACTCCTTTGCGCCTGGTCGAACCAAAGGCACAAAGCTGGCTATTCCCCAGATCCACCCCCTTCATGCGGGCAAAAAACTCGGCGTCCTTGGGGTTGCTGCCCGGCCAGCCGCCCTCGATGATGGGCACCCCGAAAGCCGCCAGCCGCCTGGCGATAGCGATTTTATCGTCGCTCGAGAGGTTGACTGCCTCACCCTGGGTGCCGTCGCGGAGGGTGGTGTCGAGGATTTCGATCATCGCTATTTCCCCAGACCCGAGCGCTGCACCTCTTCCAGCGAGCGGGGATGCCGCGCGGCCTGCCCGGCGGCCAGCTTATTGGCCGCATCCAGGTAAGCCCGCGCCGAAGCCTCGATAATGTCGGGCGAGATGCCGTGGCCGGTGGCCATCACCTCGCCGAGCTTAAGCCTGACCGTCACCTCGCCCAAAGCCTCGGTACTGCCCGTCACCGATTCCACTCGGTACAGGTCCAGCTCGGGCTTCAGGCCAATGGCCTCGGAGAGGGCCTTGTATACCGCATCCACCGGGCCGTCGCCAATGGCGGTGGTGGTCACGACGCCCTTGGGGGTCTCGAGGCTTACTGTAGCGGTGGGCAACATGCCGTAGCCAGAGAAGAACTGGAGCTTCTCAAGATTGAACAGGTGCGGGGTCGAAACCGACTCGCTTTCCACCAGGGCCCGCAGTTCTTCGGTCTCGATGGGGCCTTTACGTTCGACGATCTCACGGAAGCGGGCAAAAATGCTGCCAATCTGGGCATCGTCCAGCTTGTAGCCCAGGTCGGCCAGGGCCTTTTTAACCGCGGCCCGCCCGGAGTGCTTACCCAGCACCAGCACCGCCGCCTGGCGGCCTACCAGCTCGGCGTTCATGATTTCGTAGGTCTCTTTATTCTTGATGACACCGTCCTGATGAATGCCCGACTCGTGGGCAAAAGCGTTGTCCCCCACGATGGCCTTGTTGGGCTGCACCAGCATACCGGTGTAGCGCTCCACCATCCGGCTCATGCGGTAGAGTTCGCGGGTATTGATGCGGGTATGGGCCTGGTAATGGTCGCGACGCACATACAGCGCCATGACCACTTCCTCCAAAGCTGTGTTGCCCGCCCGCTCGCCGATGCCGTTGATGGTGCACTCGATCTGGGTGGCGCCGTTCTCCACTGCAGCCAGGCTATTGGCCGTGGCCATGCCCAGGTCGTCGTGGCAGTGGGCCGAGATATGCACATCCCGCCCGCGTACCACCTCTTTGTAGATGCGCCCAATCAAGGCTCCGTACTCCTGGGGGGTGCCGTAACCGGTGGTGTCGGGGATGTTGATGGTGGTGGCCCCGGCGTTGATAGCGGTCTCGTAGAGTTTCATGACGAAATCGAAGTCGGCCCGCATCACGTCCTGGGCACTGAATTCCACATCGTCGGTGAACTGCCGGGCGTAGCGCACCATGGCATCGGAGATTTCCAGAATCTCCTCAGGGGTTTTGCGGAGCATGTACTCGAGGTGCACCTTTGAAGCGCTGGTAAAGACGTGAATCCGCTTTTTCTCCGCTTTCTCCAGCGCCGTCGCTGCCCGTTCAATGTCGAGCTTGTGGGTACGGGCCAGCCCACAGATGACCGGCCCCTTGACCTCGGCCGCAATGCGCGAGACACACTCGAATTCGCTGGCCCCGTTGACCGGAAAGCCCGCCTCGATGATGTCCACATTCAGCCGGGCCAAGCCCTGGGCAATTTCCAGCTTTTGCTGAAGCGAAAGGGCTACCCCCGGGCTTTGTTCGCCGTCGCGCAGGGTGGTATCGAAAATTCGGATGTGCCGCATAGAAACCTCCGGTTTTGCTGATAGCCGATAGCCGATGGCGGATTGCAGTTGGGCCGCAGGGGCTACCGGCTACAGGCTACTAGCTACTAACCTCTTCCTTGCTGAAGCGAGACTTGAGGAAGGGCATCATGGCCCTGAGCTTGGGGCCGACCTGCTCGATGGGGTGGTCTTTCCAGTAGTTGCGGTTGGCATTCAGGGTGGGCTGGCCAACCACGTTCTCGAGCATCCACTCCCGAGCAAACTCGCCCTGCTGAATCTGGCGCAGCACCTCGCGCATGCGGGCCTTGGTCTCCTCGCGGTTGATAACCTGGGGACCCCGGGTATAGTCGCCGTACTCGGCGGTGTTGGAGATGCTGTAGCGCATCCCGGCAAAACCCGACTCGTAAATCAGATCCACAATCAGCTTCACCTCGTGCAGACACTCGAAGTAGGCCATCTCGGGGGGGTAGCCGGCCTCGACCAGGGTCTCGAAGCCCGCCGCAATGAGCTGGGTGAGCCCACCACATAGCACAGTCTGTTCGCCAAAAAGGTCGGTCTCGGTCTCGTCCTTGAAGGTAGTGGCAATGGTGCCGGCCCGGGTGCCGCCGTTGGCCTTGGCGTAGGCCAGTGCGGTGGGGAAAGCCGAGCCCGAAGCGTCCTGATAGACCGCTACCAGCGAGGGTACCCCCGAGCCCTTCTCGTACTCCGAGCGCACCAGGTGTCCAGGGCCCTTGGGGGCCACCATCCAGACATCCAGGTCGCGGCGCGGTTTGATCTGGCCGAAATGAATGTTGAAGCCGTGGGCAAAAGCGATGGCGGCCCCTTCCTTCAGGTTGGGCTCCACCTCGGCTTTGTACACCGCTCCTTGGGTCTCATCGGGGAGCAAAATCATCACCACATCGGCTTTTTTAACGGCCTCGGCCACCGGCAGTACCTCGAGCCCCGCTTTGCGCGCCTTTTCCTCGTTGCGGCTGCCGGGCCGGAGCCCCACCACTACCCTGACGCCGGAGTCGCGCAGGTTTAGGGCGTGGGCATGGCCCTGCGAGCCAAAGCCCAGAATAGCCACAGTCTTGTCCTTGATAAAACCAATATCTGCGTCCTGGTCGTAATAGATTTTCATTCTGTTCTCCTCACCGAAGGCCGAAGGCGCATCCTTCGACATCTTCACACAAAAGAAAAGATGGGCACGCGCCCATCCTAGACTGCTTTCTTCTCCCGTACTTTGAGTACCTGTTCGCCACGGGACATGCCCACCGCTCCCGTGCGCATGACCTCGAGGAGCCCATAGGGCCGCAGGGCCTCCACAAAATTGTTTACCTTGGTGGAGTCTCCGGTCAGCTCGAAGATGATGGACTTTCTGGCCACATCCACAATGCGGGCCCGGAAAGCCTCGGCAATGTCCTTAACCTCGAGCCGCTCCTCCATCCCGGCGATGCTCACCTTGACCAGGGCCAGTTCCCGCTCCACATGGGGCTCGGCGTGGTCGGTCACCTTGATCACCTCGATGAGCCGGTTGAGTTGCTTTTCGACCTGCTCCAGGACTGCATCGTCACCCGAGACCACCAGCGAGATGCGCGAGAGGCCCGGCTGGTGGGTGCGCCCCACCGCCAACGACTCAATATTGAAGCCCCGTCGAGCAATCAGGCCGGCAATTCGTTGCAGGACGCCGGGGTTGTCTTGTACCAAAACCGAAACTAGATGTCGCATAGTTCTCCTGTCTCAAATCTCGGATCTTTTGGTCTTCGGTCGGGGCCTAGAAACATGCGTTGGCCAGCCATCGACAACATGCGACCCGAGACATCCTCGCTAGTCGCCCGCCACCGTCTCCCGTGGGTTCTCGATGATCATATCTTCCGCTGCACCGCCCGAAGGAATCATGGGGAAGACCCCTTCCTCGTGGTAGACCCGGGCCTCCAGAAGCACCGGGCCGGGGTGGGCAAGGACTTCTTTGACGGTTTCGTGCAGCTTGGCTTTATCGCTCAGGGTAATGCCTTTGATGCCATAAGCCTCGGCCAGTTTGGCAAAGTCGGGGTTGGAGTCGGCCAGGTACACCTCGCTGTAGCGCCTGGCATGGAACAGGTCTTGCCACTGCCGCACCATACCCAGGAAGCCGTTGTTGAGAATCACGATCTTCACGTTAAGATCGAGCTTTTTCAGGGTAGCCAGCTCCTGCAAGGTCATCTGGAAGCTGCCGTCGCCGTCGAAGTCGATGACCAGCTCGCCCGGGCGGGCCAGGGCAGCCCCGATGGCAAAGGGCAGGCCCACCCCCATGGTGCCCAGGCCGCCCGAGTTGATCCAGGAGCGCGGGGCATCGAACTTGTAGAACTGGGCCGCAAACATCTGGTGCTGGCCCACCCCTGAGGTCACCACAGCCTTGCCCCGGGTGGCCTCCCAGAAAGCCTGGATGACCTCCTGGCTTTGCAGGTGGGGCTTGGGTTTCCAGGCGAAGGGGTGCTTGGTCTTCCAGTCCTCGAGCTGTCCCAACCACTTGGAAATGTTTAGCTTCTTGGCTCCCTTGGCCAGCTCTGCCGCCACCCACTTGGCATCACCCACGACCGGAATAGCAGTTTTGATCAGCTTACCGATCTCGGCGGGGTCTATGTCCACATGAATGATGGTGTGGGCGTTGGGGGCAAAGCGCGAAACCTTACCGGTAACCCGGTCGTCGAAGCGCAGTCCAATAGCCAGAATGGTATCGGCGTGGTGGATGGCCCGGTTGGCCGCCACCGAGCCGTGCATTCCCGGCATCCCCAGGCACTGGGGGTGGGTCCCGGGAAAGGCCCCCAGCCCCATCAGGGTTGGAATCACCGGAATGCCCGACTTTTCAGCAAAAACCATAATTTCCTGGGCCGCGTTCTGGGCTCCACCTCCCACCATCAAGATGGGCTTTTCGGCTTTTTGCAGGGCTTCCAGCGCCCGCTCAATCTGGCGTGGATGCCCTTTGTAGGTGGGCTTGTAACCCGGCAGGTCTACTTCCACATCGAAAGTGCCGGTAAACTCGGCCTGCTGCACGTCCTTGGGGAAGTCAATCAGCACCGGGCCAGGCCGCCCTGTGGAGGCGATGTAGAAAGCCTCAGCGATGATCCGTGGAATGTCGTTGACATTGCGTACTTGAATGTTGTGTTTGGTCACCGGCTGGGTAATGCCCACCACATCGGCTTCCTGGAAAGCATCGGTGCCAATAAGCGCCTGGGGCACGTTACCTGTGAGGGCAACAACCGGGGTGGAGTCCATCAGCGCATCTTGCAAGCCCGTCACCAGGTTCAAGGCCCCCGGCCCCGAGGTCGCCATGCACACCCCCACTCGACCCGAGGCCCGCGCATAAGCTGTTGCGGCGTGCACGCCAGCCTGCTCGTGCCGCACCAGGACGTGCCGGATGGGCGAGTCGTAGAGGGCGTCGTAGGTGGGCATGATGGTGCCCCCGGGATGGCCAAAAATAAGATCCACTCCTTGCATCTCCAGGGCTTTCAAGATTGCGGCGGCTCCGTTCATAGTATCTCCTCAAAAATCTGCCCCCCGTTGGTTCGGGGGGCTTTAGGATGCGCTTCCTGGCTCTTGGCTACACCAAATCCCCCGTTGGCCTGGTAATTACTAGGCCCACTACCACTAGGATTAGGCTGCCAGTCGAAAACATCTTGTGAAAGAGTTTACGGGTGTTTGGTATACCGTGTCAAGATTTGCCCAGACGGGCGGCTCGCCACCTTCGAGCTTCCTTCGAAGCTCGGGTATTTGTTGGCCCCCATATGCTAGCCCTGACACCTTGAGCATAGAAGAATAGTCTGATTCGTCGCCGTTTGTAACCAATCAACCCGAGCGAAGTTATCCGCGTAGCGGAGGGCGATACCGCTCCTTGGAAGTTATCCGCGTAGCGGAGGGCGATACCGCCCCTTGGAAAGGGAGATGCTTGATTCGCCAACCGTTCGGGAGAGGGTGTGCTCCAGAATTCAAAAAGGCAACCTCTGGGGTTTTTGCTTTTGTAAACTTTTTTTAAACCGGTATCAAACCTGACTGGGAGCCATTCTGGGCATATTTAAGGCCTTGAGGCGATCGGCAATCTCCTGCACCGCTCTCTGGGCGTGTTCTCGACCGTTTTCGATAAACACCGTGCGGGTGTCGGAGCCAAAACCCGCACTGCCCGCTACAAAAAGCCCTCGGATACTGGTTTCATAAGTTTCGGATAGCACCGGCGCATCACCCCGGTAGGCCACCTGGGCCGCTCGCAGCAAATTATCCACAGCTTTGTAGCCGATATGAATTAGCACAAAATCGCTAGGTAGCCGGAGGGTAGACCCGGCCCCCTGCTCCACCACCACCTCGCGGGGGGTGATCTCCACAATCCTGGCCTGTAGCAGCAGTCTAATGGCCCCCTCCCGGACCCGGTTTTCAAAGTCGGGCTTGAGCCAGTACTTGACCCTGGGGCGAATTTCGGCCCCGTGGTGGACTACGCTCACCTGGGCACCGCCGCGGTAGAGCTCGAGGGCCGCCTCCACCGCGCTGTTGGAACCCCCTACCACCACCACTTGCTGGTTCCAGTAGGGTAAGGTTTCGTCCAGACCGTAGCGCACATGGGGCAACTCCTCCCCCGGTACGCCCAGTCGGTTGGGGTTGTCGTAGTAGCCCGTGGCCACCAGAACAAAGCGGCTCTTCAGTTGACCTTCGCCATTGCGGTCGCGGTAGCCAACCATGAAATGTTCTGACTGGGGTTGTATGCGGGTAACCTCGGTGTAGGTACGGATATCCAGCGCTTCGTTTTCGGCGACACGGCGGTAATACTGCAGGGCTTCGCGGCGGGTGGGCTTGGCCGAGAGCGAGGGGAAGGGGTGGCCCCCAATCTCAATATTTTTGGCTTCGCTGAAGAAAACCGTTTCTTTAGGCCAGCGGTACAGGGTGTGGACAATGGTTCCTTTTTCCAGCACCACCGCCTTCAGGCCCGCCCGCTTGGCCTCAATAGCCGCAGCGAGCCCCACCGGCCCTGCCCCGACAATGACAATATCCCACATGAGCTAGAGGATACCCATTTTTGCTCAGGAAGATTGTCACACTGCTCTGGATAGCAGTAACTGTGCTACGGGCGCACAACAAGATGCTGAGCGACCCTTTTGTGCTTGCTAACTATTTGATCTCGAGCTTGTCCGCTACCAACGTCCCGGCCTGGGTTTGTCCTTTGGCCTTTGCCCGGCTGCCGTTGCGGTCTGAGGCCCAGAACACGCTTGAGCTGACCTCATTGCTATTAATTTCGTATTTGGTGGTGGGCTTGGTGCTGATGGGCACACCGGCAATACGCAGTGTCTGGGCAGTGGCATTAAAGTCGCTGACGGTGCCCTCCACCTCGCCCTGACCAATCTTGTTCTCGTCCTCCACCTCCACTTTACGAGCCTCAATCTGACCCGATCCCGAGACGCTCCCTTCCACCTCGACTAGTACACCATTGGCCAGGGCTCCTTTCACTTCTGCCCGGCTATAGTTAATGCTAAAACCACCCAGGCTAAAGGTTTTACTGATAGTGTCGAGGTCCTCCACCAGGCCCTTAAGCTCAACTTCTTGACCGTTTGGCTTGTTGCCGTCCTCGGCCCGGGCGGTACGCACCCGGCTGGCGCTCAGGATATTGCCGCTCTTGGTGGCCCTGACCCGCACCCAGACCCCCTCGCTCAGGGTTCCTTCGACCTGGGCTCCGCTGTATTTCACGGTGTAGGTGCGCAGCCCGTAGGTGAAGGTTTTGGCGGTAGTATCGAGGTTGCGCTGCTTCAAGCGAAGCTCAACCCGGCCAGGGTTGTCTTCGGTCTTGCGCTCGAGGCGGGTGACCAGCACCGAGTCGTCGGCTTGTGGCACGCCGGCCATCTTGACATAATCACCGGGCTCTATTTGGCTCAGGGTAAGGGGGCTGCGGCTGCCATCGGGGTTAACCTGCACCAGGATGCTGCCGGGCCCGACCTTGCCGCGCAGGCCTACCACGTCTAGGGTGCTGTTGGTGACGTCTACCGCATCCACGGTTCCCCTGGCCCGCCAGCGCACATCCACCCGACGCATCCGAAGGCCCCCGTTGTCGTCGGAGCCCTCTCCGGCAATCTCCATGCCGGCGGCCACAGCCAGATTGGCCGTCTCGCCGTCTTCGGTCAGGCTGGCGTCCTGCAGGTTCAAGACCCGCCCATTCGCCGCCAGCGCATCCCCACTCTGGACAACCAACCCGCTCAGGTTGACGGCAGTGCCTGGCCCGGTAGAGCTACAGCCTGCAAGCACCAGCAAGGCCACGCCATAAAAGATGCTTTTGATATTCATGAGTTCTCCTTTCTACAGGGTAGCTACGCAAAAAGGCAAACTATTGGATTCAGATGATTTGCATAAGGGCAACCCACTAAATTTCCGTTTGGCAGGCAAATCTACCCAAAATACAGGGGTTAATCGTCCCTTTAGCTTGGCCGACAAAGCCCATTAGAATAGGAAAGCTATGGGCTACCGAATCGAAACCGACACCATGGGCCAGATGAAGGTTGAAGAGAGCCGCTACTGGGGCGCCCAGACCCAGCGCTCCATCCAAAACTTCCCCATCGGACAAGAGCGCTTCAAGATGCCCCGCTCCATCATTCGAGCGATGGGCATCCTGAAGAAGGGGGCCGCGCTGGCCAATGCCGACCTGGGCGAGCTACCCCGCGACAAAGCCGACCTGATTGTGCGGGCCGCCGACGAGGTGATCGCTGGTAAGCTGGACGACCACTTCCCGCTGGTGGTCTTCCAGACCGGCTCGGGCACCCAGACCAACATGAACGCCAACGAGGTTATCGCCAACCGCGCCATCGAGCTGGCCGGGGGCGTGCTGGGCTCCAAAAAACCCATCCACCCCAACGACGACGTCAACCGGGGCCAGTCCTCTAACGATACCTTCCCTACCGCCATGCACATTGCGGTGGTGGAGGAGCTCCACCGCCAGCTTTACCCCAACGTGCAAAAGCTGCGCGACACCCTGGCGGCCAAGGCCGAAGCTTACAAGGATGTGGTCAAGGTGGGACGCACCCACCTGCAAGACGCCACCCCCATCACCCTGGGGCAGGAAATTGGGAGCTGGGTTGCCCAAATTGACTACTGCCTGGCCGAAGTGCGCCACGCCGAACAGGGCCTGTACGAGCTGGCCATTGGCGGAACCGCCGTAGGCACCGGTCTCAACGCCCATCCCAGGTTTGGCGACCTGGCCGCCTCTTACTTTGCCAAAGAGACCGGCTTCCCCTTTGTTTCGGCCAAGAACAAGTTTGCCGCGCTGGCCGCGCACGACGCGCTGGTGACGACCAGTGCAGCGTTGCGCACCCTGGCGGGCGCTCTGATGAAGATGGCCAACGACGTGCGCTGGCTGGCCTCGGGCCCCCGCAACGGCATCGGAGAAATCCTCATTCCCGAAAACGAGCCGGGTAGCTCGATTATGCCCGGCAAGGTGAACCCCACCCAGTCCGAGGCCATGACGATGGTCGCCGTGCAGGTGTTCGGCAACGATGCAGCGGTGGCTTTTGCCGGTTCGCAGGGCAACTTTCAGCTCAACGTGTTCAAGCCGGTGATGGTCTACAACGTGCTGACCAGCATTCAATTGCTGGGCGATGCCTGCGCGGCCTTCAACGACAACTGCGCGGTGGGCCTCGAGCCCAACCTGCCCCGCATTAAGGAGAACCTCGAGAAGAACCTGATGCAAGTCACCGCACTCAACCGCCACATCGGCTACGACAAGGCCGCCGCCATTGCCAAAAAAGCCCACAAAGAAGGCACCAGCCTGAAGGAAGCCGCGCTGGCCCTGGGCTACCTGACCGAGGAAGAGTTCGATAAGTGGGTGGTGCCTTTAGAGATGACGCATAACTAGCGTGCAGGTCACAGGAAAAGAGCCATTTTGGTTTATCGGGCTTATCCCAGTCCCAGCGGCATGCGCCGGAGATTTGGCTCATTTTGAGTCCCTAGTCACAGCTTTACGTCACCATGCAGGCGTAGAGTACATCACGGAGGTTCAACTATGAGTTATCCGTTCAAGCTGCCCGACCTCGGTTATCCCAAGGATGCCCTCGAGCCCCACATTGATGCCCAAACCATGGACATTCACCACGGCAAGCACCATGCTGCCTATGTGAACAATCTGAACGCCGCCCTAGAAAAACATCCCGAGCTCCATAGCTGGAGCATCGAAGACCTGCTCGGCAAAATTGCCCAGGTGCCCGAGGACATCCGCACCGCCGTGCGCAACAACGGCGGCGGCCACCACAACCACACCCTGTTCTGGGACATCCTGACCCCCGGCGGTGCCAAAGAACCCACCGGCAAGCTAGCCGAGGCCATCAACGCCACCTTTGGCTCCTTCGAGGAGCTCAAAACCAAGATGACCCAGGCCGGCCTGACCCGCTTTGGCTCGGGCTGGAGCTGGCTGGTCAAGGACAAAGACGGCAAGCTACACGTCTACAGCACCGCCAACCAGGACTCGCCCCTGATGGAAGGCCACACCCCCCTCCTGGGCATTGACGTGTGGGAGCACGCCTACTACCTCAAATACCAGAACCGCCGCCCGGACTATCTGGCGGCAATCTGGAATGTAATCAACTGGGACAAGGTAGCCAGCCGGTTCTAACTGAACTTTTGGCAAAAAAGGCCGGGGACTACCCCGGCCTTGGCGTTGGAGGCTTTATCGCGTTTCCCACATTTACGCCACACGCCATAGCTTCCAAAGTATGCTGTGTGGGGCATTCGTGGGAGGCCGCTCTAGGGTGCGGTTGTAAAGGTGCGGTTTGTGGAGACCGTCCGACTACCTTCGGCAGTCCCCAGGTACACCGCCAGCCAGCCGCCAGGCCCTGCAGCGGCGTCTACACTCGCAAACGGTGCTGCCCCCAGGACATTCCAGGAATATACCGTAGATGATGGCAGTCCAAGCCCAACCGAACTGAGATTGGGAATGGTAGTGCTAGCCGCAGTAGTTACCACCACATAATCTGGGTTGGTACCTGGGCCATTGAATACCACTAAGTGTACCCCTCCCGAGAAGGGTGTATAGGAAAAGGTTGTGCTGTTATTTACGTTTGTGGCGCTATTGGGCGGCAAGCTGAGATCTGAACCCGCAGGCAGGGGAATCGAGACTCCGGTTGCATTGACCGCAAGACCCGGTTTGGTAGTAATCACACTGGTTCCGGCCGCGTTTCCAGCAGTAATTCGCATTTGTATGGTTGCCCCAGTGATGTTGGGGGTGGTGTAGGTGAAGTTGGTGCTTGCACCAGAATCAGCAAGTACTTCTATAAGCGACCTATCTGCAAAGCCAACTGACATGCGCTTGCTGGCAAGGTTATATCCGGCCGGAAGGGTGACCGAGCCCGAAATGGCAGCTTCGCTGACCCCGGACATGGTGACGTTCTGGCTGGCGAATGCGCCGCCATCGGACAAGGCTACGTTGAGCTTTTGCCCATATCCCTTATAGTCGGTGGGAAAGCCTGTTCCATCGAAGAGCCACTGGAGCGCATGAATATTTCCGGTGGTGGTAGTGGGGCCAAACCAGCTTACTGTACCCATGTTATAAGCACCCGTAGCAGTAGCGGCGGGTGCGTTGTCTACCGCCTCGGGTGATCCAAAAGCCGTTTTGGTCACGTGGTTTGCAGGCTCAGGGAAGCCTGCACCGCCCGAAACCGTCCCACTTAGCGATGCGGAGCGAGAAGCGCCTGGGGTAACGCCAATAAAGACCAGGGTCGGATCGGTACGCGTCAAACCCTTATATATGAGCGATTGGTTCCCACTCACCACGGTCGCGTCATAGGGAGGCGTTACCCCGGCAACGCTGAACGCACCACTTGCGTTGGTGGTGGTGCTTAGATTGGTACTGCCCGAGGTAATCACGACTGGCGCACTGGCAACAGGCTGAAGATTGAAACCGATTACGGTACCCGCCACCGTGATGGTCGCCGGTGCGGCAATGGTGAAGCTAGCACTGTCGCTGAGAGAGCCCGAGGTAGCCGTCAGGGTCACGTTGGCGGGAGTAGGTACACTGGCGGGCGCGGTGTAGGTGACCGAAGTACCGGTGGTCGCGGACAGTGACCCCGCGCCGGAAAGTGTCCAGTTTATGGTGCCTGTAGCGTTGGTGAGGGTGGCGTTGAAGGTGACAGTAGTGCCTGCCGTTACGGTGCTAGGCTTGGGCGAGATCACCAGGCTAGGAGTGCCGCCCCCGCCCCCTGGGCAGGCCGCTAGCAGAGGAAGCAGACTCATACTCAGTAGCCAGAAAAGACGTTTCATATCAACCTCCAAGCTCAACCGGTTGGTGGGTTTCGGGTTGTAGCCAGCCAGAGGCTAACAAGTCCAGCGTTATATTGCCGTTACAGAATCATGATTTTGAACGGCACTTTTTTCGCTCCAAGAATTCAGTAGTTTCTAGGGTCACTACAAGGTAAAAGGGCTAATGCAAAGTTAAAAGCTTGGTAGGCCCAAAACATTACTGCGTTGCGCAAATACCCCAAGCGCATACCACCAGGCAAGTACACACAACTGAGCCGGCGTCATTCACTGTGGCGGAACCGAGAAGCTAAACCGTCCATCGGTCTTGGTTCCGGCTGCGGTGGTGAGAACAACCTGGAGGCCACTTGGGCAAGAAAGGGTAAAACCAGCTTGACCGTTGTTGACCCTGGGAAACAAAACACCTGAGCTCACATCCCCCGCAAGGGTGACTTGTGCAGTCTCGAGCTGGCCCTGGGAGAGCGGAACTGTGAAGGTTATACAGTACTCGCCAGTACCTTTGGTCACCGCAGCAACATTCAGGGCTCCTCCACGGAGTGAACCATCCTCACGAACCTGACCAAAGGCACCAGGGTTCCCACAGACCACCGTACCATCCGCGTTGACCGAGCGAATATAGCGGCCTTCCGAACAGGTTCCGCTTATACGGTTTTGCTTGCCAGGGACAGCAGCCTCGAGCGCGTCTACTGCCGTTTTGAGCGCTGCGAAATTCGCGTTTAGTTTGGCTGCACTTAGCGCTTCACCGCTGGTAAAGGTGTTGGGAATTGTCACTGCCATTGCCCACAAACCTGTTGCTACTAGGGCCGCACCCAAAAAGAAGAACTTGAGATTATTTCCCTTCATGCAGCTCACTCCTAGGGGCCAAACTTAGTGTTGGGATCGTCAAACTTGCACTCGCTGTTATCAAAAACCGCAGGGTTGGGGCACGCAGCACTTCCTCCAGGGCTCCCACAGGAGGCCAGTAAGAGCAAACCGAGCACCAAAACCATTACCGTATACCTCACACCTACCCCCTTTACTGACTTGGCCCCAACTTGGTTATGGGCTAAGGTTTCGTGAAAATAGCAAGGTGAGCGTTATTTTGGCGTTATTTTTTGGTATCAAACCTCGGTGGTCTTGCTAAGGGCCCAGACCACATAGCGGTTGTTTAGGAGAAGCTGCGCAAGATGGGGCGGGAGCTGGTGGGCCAGGTCGCGCAGGAGTTGCTGGCTCTCGCGCAGGAGTTCACCACCCCGCTGGTTGCCCAAAGCCCGGGCCCGGATATAGAGCACCAGCGGCAGGTCGTAGATTCCCCGCGCCCAGTCGGCGCGCAGGGCGTAGGCTTCCTCCGAAAGTTGCTGGGCTTTTTTGCGGTTGTTGGCCCTCAGGTGCGCCAGGGCCAGGGCGGCCAGGGAGCGGGCCGTGTGACGGTACTCCTTGCGGTCTCGCCACAGCGTAACCGATTCGGCCAAGGTGTCCTGGCTATGCTTCAGATCGCCTAGCTCGAGCAGGGTAAAGCCCAGGTTGAACAAAGCATGCCCCAGCCGAGCCCGCTCGCCCATCTCGCGCAGGTCGCGCAGGGACGCCTCGAGCTCGCCTCTGGCTTCTTCCAGGCGGCCCGCCACCATCAGGGCGTTGCCGTAGTCGGAGCGCAGGAGGGCCAGGTCGCGCCAGGCCCCCACCTCGGCGGCCTCGACCATGGCCCGCTGGACAGTGGCCTCGAGTTCAGGTTTCAGACCCAGCACGGCTGCATTCAGCAGCAAGCCCTGCAGGGCGTCCCACACCGCCCACCAGTCGCCCCGTTCGCGGGCTTCCTGGTACAGGAGTTCGGCCACCTGCAGGCTGTCCGCGTAGTCCCCCTTGACCCAGTCCACCATGACTTTATCGGCCCGTAAGCGCCGGAGCAGCAGGTCGTCGCGCAGTTCGGCGGCCAACTTAAAAGCCTGGGCATAGGTCTGGCTGTGCTGCAACAGGTCGCCCAGCCGGAACCAGTAACCCGACAGGTTGCGCAAGGCCAGGGTTTCCATGGCCTGGTCGCCGATGTCATGAAAGGCCCGGATAGAGGCCAGCAGCGGCTCGAGCTGTACATCGGGGTCGCCCCCGCGGTACTCGAGCCAGGCCAGCTTAAAAAGGGCATGGCCCCGCTGCCAGGGGGTCTGGGCCAGGCGCAGGGCCTCCCGCGCCACCGGGATACCCTCAACCACCCGGCCCGAGGCCAGCGAAGCATCGGCGTCCAGCAAGAACAGACGAAAGCGCTCATGGTCGCCCAGGCTATCGGCCAGTCGGGCCATTTCCTGGCGCTCGGGAATCTGCGACTGACCCAGCCTGATTCGGGTTTCCGCCGCTTCAATCAGCATGCGAAAGCGCTCGTGGTCGGGTTCCGTGGAAGGGCACAGCACCTGGGCGCGTCGATAGTGTTCCAGGGCTTGCCGGGCCAGCGGCCCCCGGCGCAGGCTGCGCCCGGCCATCAGGTGGGCCACGTAGGCTTCGGCTCGCTGTCCGGCAGCCTCGAGGTGCGCCGCCAGTTGCGGTAGCGGGCCGGCCACCTCGCGTAGGGCATCGGCAATGCAGGCATGCAGCCAGCGACGGCGGGACTCGCTCATCTCGGCCAGCACAGTTTGCCGCACCAGCTCGTGCCGCAGGGTGTAGCCGCTGGGGTTGAGGCGCAAAAACCCGCTTTGGGTCAGGTTTTCCAGCTCGATGATAGGGGTTCCCAGGTGGCGCAACAGCCCCGCGGCCAGGTCGGGGGGCAGGGGGAAGTCGGCCAGTGCAATGGCCTGGAGGATGGGCAAGGCGTCCTCACCCAGGCGCTGGAGCCGCTCCAGCAGGGCCTCGCGTACACTGGGGGGCAGCGGCAGTTCGCGGTAGTCGGAGGTGAAGCTGTCGAAGGGGGTATGCCAGGCCCCGGCTTCGGCCCGCAAGAGCCCCTGGTCGAAGAGGTAGCGCAGAATCTCGAGGACATAGAACACATTGCCCTCGGTAGCCTGAAACAGGCGTTCTGCAAAACGCTCGCCCCCTTCGCGCTGGCCCGACATCCGGCGTAGCAACTGCACCAGTGCAGGCGGATCCATGGGCTTTAGCAAGCGTTGGAAGAGGCGGTTTTCTCGAGCAATTTCTTGCAAAATTTGGCGCGCCGGCTGGTTTTTTTGCAAGGCTTCGGGGCGAGCGGTGCCCAGCAGGAAAAAACCCAGGCTGCTGGAGCGGCGCACCAGGTAGGGCAAGAACTCCAGGCTGGCCCAGTCCAGCCAGTGCAGATCGTCCCACAGCACCACCCCGCCGGGGCGAACGATGGCCTGCAAGGCCCGGCACAGGGCTTCAAAGAACCGTGCTTTGTGCAGGTTGCTGGGCGGAAGGCCTAGTTCGGGCAACAGTTGGGCCAGTTCGTCACGCCAGGTGGGCTCGAGGTTGTCCAGCTTATGGGCTTCCAGGGCTTGCCGCAGGGCCTCCAGCAGACCACTAAAGCCAATGCCCTGCCCACTCTCACGCTGGCGGATGCGCAGGGTCTCGGAAGGGCCGGCCCCCACCTGGTGCTTGGCGTACTCCAGGGCCAGGCGGCTTTTGCCCACCCCGGATTCGGCCAGCAAAAGCAACAAGCCCCGCCCCCAGTGGGCCTCGAGCCAGGCCCAGTCCTCGCTGCGCCCGACCAGAGGGGGCTCGCTCAACAACTGGGCCACCCCCTGTTGCTGTACGGGCAAGGGTTGTCCTTCGCGCACCTGCACCCCCAAAGCCTGCGTTTGCAGGCTGGGCTCCAGACCCAGTTGATCCCGCAACAATATCCGGTACTGCTCGTATTGACGTAGCGCCGCGGAACGGTCGCCTAGTTGCAGGTACAGGCGCATGACCGCCTGTTGCTCGGTTTCCTGCAGGGGGTCTTCGGCGAGCAGTTTCTGGTAGACCTTGAGGGCCTCGGCAAACTGGCCTGCTGCTTCCTGGCTGCGCGCCAGCCCCAGCATGGCTTCCCGGTAGAGGCGCTCCCACCGCTCACGCTCGGGAATCAGCCAGTCCCAGTAGCCCTCCGAAGCTTTGGGGTCGAGGCCGGCTAGAAACCCTCCCCGCCACAGGGCCAGCGCCTCCGACCAGGCCCCCCGCGCCATCTGCGCCAGAAAAGCCTCGAGGTCGGTCTCCACCGGCCCCAACCCTATATGGTGTGGACTTTGTTCAAATACCCGTTCCCAGGCCGTATTTTTCAGGCGGAAAAGTTCCTGACGAAGATTCCGTCGTACAGCTTCTTCCTCTCCCTCCCACAACAGGTCGGCCAGTCGCCCGCGCTCAACCACGCCACCCACCACTGCCAGGTAGGCTGCCATCGCCACCGCTTTGCGGGGCAGGCTCGAGACGGGCTTACCCTCCTGCCAAAGCTGAGGTGGGCCGAGCAAGCTGAGATAGAGGGCCATCCATTCCTACCTTTATCTTGCTTTTGCTTCAAGCTCGAATCGCACGCAACCTCGATTTGTGGGCATTGCCCAGGCCAGGCCTTTGAAGGTTTGCTGGTAACGAGAACTCAGTGCTCAGCACCAGTCTAACCCCGTGAAGCACTTACTTTCGGGTTATCTGCGCTACAGCAGACCGCCAGTTGCCGCTGCGGGCCAGGCTGGTTCCGATGAGAACAGCATCGAACAGCCCCTCGAGTTCGGCCAGTTGCGCCGGCTCGCTGTAGCCCGACTCGGCGACCAGCAGGCCGGTAAAGCCAGCCCGTCGGGCCAAGTGGCCCAGGCGGGGCGCTGTCGAGCGGTCAATGCTCAGGTCAATCAGGTTGCGGTTGTTGACCCCGATTATCGAGGCTCCCGTCGCCAGCGCGAGCTCGAGCTCGGCCTCGTCGTGTACCTCGACCAGAGCATCGAGGCTGTGAGCATGGGCCAGCTCCAGATAGGCCTGAGTTAGGGGGCCCAGCACCGCCACAATAAGCAGCACTGCCGACGCACCGAGTGCTCGGGCCTGGGCAATCTGCACCGGGTGCACGGTAAAGTCCTTTCGCAAAATGGGCAGATCCACCGCCTGCCGCACCTCGAGCAAGTCCTGATCCGAACCAGCAAAATAGTGCGGTTCGGTGAGCACGCTAATGGCCCGGGCGCCGCCCGCAGCATACTCCCGGGCCACCTGGGCGGCCTCGAGCTGCACGGCGATTTCCCCCTGCGATGGACTTTTTCGCTTGACCTCGGCAATAAGCGATAAACCCGGCAATCGCAAAGCCTGTTGAAAGGAGGGTGGATTAGCGTTGGGCGGGGTCCAGCGGAGGCCTTCAAGCTTCAGCACTTCGCCATAACGTCGCCTGGATATCTCTCCCAAAACGCCGGGCACTTTAGATAGCTCTGGAACCATATCCAACATGCTACCCCTTTGCCATGTAGCCCGACATGACAGTTTTCTGATACCTCAGGCAGAATTCACGCCACTTTCTTGAGCGCTAGCCTTAAATTCGTTCAGGCATACCAAACCACCGTGGGTCTGCTTCCCCTAACCCACTCAGCAGGGGCAAATCAAGTTCAGCACAACGCATGGGCTTTTGACCCCTAGAATCCCGGCGAAGTTTCTGAATGTCCCCACTTGCATATCACCTGAACCAAGCGCTACACCTCGAACTTTTTTTATGCGATTAGAGTACCCCATAGCCGAACTTAATCAAAATCACTGCACTTGGTACAACTTTTTTGCTACCATACAAGCTATGGAAGGCATCGTGCTGGCGCTGGGAGGTGGAGGGGTGCGGGGCAGTGCACATACGGCTCTGCTGGAAGTACTCACTGAAGCCAAAATCCCCGTCGCCGGGCTGGCGGGCAGCTCAGCGGGCGCACTGGCCGCTGCATTGTATGCTTTTGGAATCACCGTTCATCACACCGAGCTGAGCGAATGGCTCAAAGACCCCGAACTCGAGCGCCTGCAAAAAACCGGCACCCTCCATCAGGTAACCCGCCTGGTAGATTTCGTGCGGCGGCCTTACCTGGCCGAGGGAAGCAAAATTCGCCAGGGCTACCGGGCCCTGTTTGGCGATCGGCGCATCGAGGATAGCCCCATCCCGCTGGTCATCCAGGCCTGCGATTTCAACAGCGGCGAGCTGGTTATGTTGCGGGCCGGGCCCGTAGCTGAGGCGCTGGCGGCTAGCAGCGCCGTACCCAGCATTTTTCCCCCTGTTCAGTGGCACGGGCGCTTGTTGGTAGATGGCGATGTGGCCGAAAAGGTGCCGGTCACCGCAGCCAAAGCCTTGCAGGCGGGGCCCATCGTAGCCGTGGACGTTTCCAATCGGGTCATGCCCACTGAGCCAAAAAGCGCTCTGGAAGCAGCTTTGCAAGCAGGTGAGGCCTCACGCCGTCGCCTCCTGAGCATGGCACTGGCCCAGGCCGATTTAGCAATCACGCTGGCTGCCGATCCTCCCATCGAGACCTTCGACTATACCAAGGCCGAACTTGCCTACGAACTTGGGCGCAAACGGGCTGAGGAAGCCCTGCCCCGCATTCGGCAGTTGCTGGAAAAACCCACCCTTAGCAAACCCTGGTGGTCACGCTTTGCTCAGACCAAACCACAAGCGTCCAAAGGCAATCCCGTAGCCCACCAGCCCAAGCCCCAAAAACAACACCACCCCTAACTCAAATCCCATCCGCATCGCAAAAATTGCGGCCAGGCAGGCCGCCCCCAGCCAGAGCGCATCCAAAAAAACCTGCCGGGCCGGTTCAAGATGCGTTTGCTTGCTTACTGGACGGGATTTCAGCACCACCACAATCAGCAGTAAGAGGGCAAAAAAACCACTCACAGACCAGGTTACCCACTGGGGTAGCCCCATCAGGGTAGGTACAGCCAGCCAGGCCAGGGCCAGGTGGGTCATTTGTAACGCCAGCGCCAGCCCGCTGAGCTGTACCAGGCCCCGCCGTCGCAAGGCCGGGGGTGACCTTGAATCCATGAATTCCGCCCAGTAAAGCTTCATGCCTTGCGCTCTTGCTGCCGTTTTAGCAGATCGCTGATTCGCCTCAGCGTTTAGAGACGAAGGGTTGTATTGGGGCGGTTTGCGGTTTGACTCGAGGTATACGGAGATTGCAAGCCCAGCTTAGCCGCCCAACGGCCACCCCCTCGCCTCCCAGATGATGTTAGCGTTCACCACAAACCCCAAGGTTATTTCCTAAAAACCACCCTAGGCAGCAGCTCGACGCACGAACCACTGCCAAAGGAAGGTCACACCCAAAATAGCAAGCCCGATGATTTCGCTGTTGGGGTTGTTGGGCATCAGCATGAACGCGGCGACCAGATATAGCAGCCGCTGCAACCAGTTGGCGTTCCCCATCAAATATCCTAGCGTCGCTGCCGAAAAAGCCGTAAGCCCCAGGAGCGCCGTTATGATGATACGACCGCCCTCGAGCACGCTCTCCACCCCAATCATCAATAAGCCAGGGTTGAAGAAGACCATGTAGGCCAGCAAAGCCGTTCGCAACTCGTAAATAAAGCCCTGTACACCTGTTTTGAAGGGGTCGCCCTTGGCAATGGCCGAGGCTGCGTAGGCCGCCAGCGCCACCGGCGGGGTAGAGTCGGCCATGATGCCAAAGTAGAAGGCGAACATGTGGGCCACAATTTTCAGGATGGGCACCTCGATACCCGAGAAGGTCAGAGAGCCATAATCTATGCCGCTCTGCTCAGCAATTTTAGTAATCACCGGTACTACCAGGCTGGCCATCACCACATAGTTGGCAGTGGTGGGCAGGCCCATGCCCAGCACCAGGCTGATGAGCTGGGCCAGGAATAGGGCCGCCAGCAGATTCCCTCCCGAGATGGTCTGCAACAGGTCGGTGAGGCCGAACCCGATGTTGGTGATGAGCACCACCGCAATAATGATGCCGGCCAGACCGGTGGCAATGGCAATGCCCACCATGTTGCGCGCCCCGTTGGCAAAGCCCTCAATTACAATTTGCGCAAAGGAGCGCAAACCACTGCCAAACCCACGCCCTTCTCGCCAGGACCGGTAGAGCTCCTGTGCGAGCGCAACGCCAATCATCAGGAAAATGGTGTTCAAGGCAGCGCGCTCTGGCGATAGCTCGATTACCAGCAAGGCATAGAGCAAATAGCCCAGGGGAAACGCATAGTGCAAGCCGGCCCGCAGCGTGGGCCAGAACCTGGGCAGCTCGGCCTTGGGCAAGCCCTTCAGACCCAGCTTGACCGCTTCCAGATCCACCAATATAAACAGCGTGGTATAAGCCAGCAGGGCGGGCACAATGGCCATCAAAACCAGCGCCGAGTAAGGCACGCCCAAAAAGTCCGCCATGATAAAAGCCGCCGCCCCCATCACCGGGGGCATGAGCTGCCCGTTGGAACTGGCCGCTACCTCGACCGCTCCGGCTTTCTCGGCAGAATAACCGGCCCGTCGCATGGCCGGGATGGTGAAAGTACCGCTGGTCACCACATTAGAAATCGAGGAACCCGAGACCACCCCGGTCAGCGCTGAGGAAACAATCGAGGCTTTGGCTGGCCCCCCACGCACCCCTCCCAGCACGCTAAAAGCCAGGTCGGTAAACCACTTCCCGGCCCCGGCCCGCTCGAGGATGGCCCCAAACAACACGAACACAAACACCGTACGCGCCGCTACCCCGATGGGCGTACCCCAGATGCTATCCGAAGCGTTCATGAAGAGCTGGCTCACCAGCGAGCGCCACTGCACCCCCGCGTGCAACTGGCCCAATGCGCCCGGTAATTGGCCCTGAAACAAACCCTGCGGCCCAATCAAGGCAAACAGCATGAACACAATGGAAATAATCGGCATGGCCGGCCCCAGCGAGCGCCATCCGGCCAGCAGCAACATCAGGATGGTTACGCTTCCCACCACCAGGTCGGCTTGATTGGCCAGGCCCCCCCGGACTTCAATCATGTCTTTGTACTGCCACATTACATACGCTGCCGAGAGGGTCGCGGTGATACCTAGAATCCAGTCAAAAAGGGGGATTCGGTCGCGGCGACTACGTTGATTAAAGGGATACACCAAAAAAACCAGGGCAAAAGCAAAGGCCAGGTGGGTAGCCCGAAAAAATAGAGCATCCAGTGAACCCACCCAGGTAGCCCAGACCTGGAACACACTCCATCCCACCGCCAAGCCGAGAATCAACCAGCGTGACCAGTCGGTGGGTTTTCGCCCTCCCAATTCGGTCTCTTCTACCAATAGCTGGGCTTCGGCTTCTGGACTCTCCTTACTCATCCACAACCTCCTGCACAAAAACGCTTAGGAATTGCGCGATATCAAACGATCCGGCTTGCATAGTTTTACACCCAAACTGGCTGGGCGTCTATTTTTGTTTGGCTCAGCAGGTTATGTTGTCAAGGGTGATGCTGCAAAATAAACCGGGGCCGACCCATCGAGTCGGCCCCAGCGCTTGCTGGCCTTAACGGATGATCCGCTTCTCCCGGTAGAAACGCTCGGCGCCCGGATGCAGGGGGATGGGGAGGTTACGGGCGGCGCTGTTAACGTTGAAGAAGCGCTGCAGGTTGGGGTGAATGCCCTTAAATTCGGGGTTGTCGAAGGTGGCCTTGAGCATGTTGTAGACCACATCGGCGCTGACGCTATCGGCTGCCAGCCACATCGAGAGCACCGCCACCGAAGGGGTGGTCACATCCACGCCACGGTAAATGCCGCCGTCGATGTTAAAGGCGCGGTAGAAGGGATACTTTTTGGCCAGTTCCTGCACCTTGCGGTACTCCACCTCCACCAGCTGTACCCGGATGGTCTGGGCAGCCTGGCTAATTACCGAAGCCCCCAGGCCGCCGGTGAAGAAGAAGGCATCGGCGCGGCCGTCTTGCAGTAGGGCCAGGGCGTTGTTGGGGTTGACCCGAATGGCTTCGCGCAGGTCATTCAGCCCCAGGCCGTAGGCCTCGAGCACCTGACGGGCGTTTTGTTCGGTACCCGAACCCACATCACCGATGACCACCCGCTTACCTTTCAGATCGGCAATGGTGTTAATACCGGCTCCGGCGCGGGCTACCACGTGCACCACTTCGGGGTACAGAATGCCCACCGCCCGGATGTTCTTGACCGGCTTGCCATCGAACGCGGCAATGCCCGTACCGTTGTAAGCATAAAAAGCAATGTCGTTTTGGGCTAGGCCCATCTGAAGCTCACCCGAGGCAATGGCGTTGATGTTGAAGACCGAGCCCCCGGTCGAGCGGGCGTTGGCCCGCACGCCGATATTGGCGTCGTTGACCAGCTTGGCAATACCGGTCGCAACCGGGAAGTACACGCCAGTTGTACCCCCGGAACCAATGGTGATGAAGGTTTGTGCAAAGGCAGAGCTTGCCAGTGCAAGTGAGACCAATAGCAACAGCGTCTTTTTCATTTGATTCTCCTCCTTGGTAACCGGAAAGATTATTCCCTAGTGTCAGAGCGGCGTCAACCTCTGAGGCCAACATTTGCATGGTATAGGGTAAGTTGAGTTGTGGCGAGATTACACATCGAGAAGCTGGTCGCCGGGGGGCTGGGTCTGGCCCGGACACCTTCAGGAACGGCCCTGGTGCGCGGGGGACTGCCCGGAGAAGTGGTTGAGGCGGAGCTGCGGGAACGCAAAAACCACCTCGAGGGCCATGTTCGCAAGATTCTGGAGCCCCATCCTGCGCGTTACCTTAAGCCGTTACCCCCCTCGGCAGACCTGCCCCTGGAATACCCGGCTCAGCTGCCCATCAAGCAGGGGTTTGTGCAAGAGTCACTGGAGCGGATTGCCAAACTGAGCTTTACGGTCTCCCCCATCCAGCCCTCCCCCACCTATGGGGCCGAGGCGGGTTTGTATTACCGCACGGCAGCGCAGTATGCCCTGCACCCCCTGGGCGGCCTGGCCTACCGCCTGCCCCAGACGAGCAACCTGGTGCGGATTCCCCACGACCCGCTGATTGCCGAGCCCCTACAACCCGCCTTTGCACTGTTGTCCGGCTGGCCGCTGTCCAGCCTCGAGGAAGTCGTGCTGCGCGGCTCCATCTACGAGGGCAAAGTCCTGGTCGGCTTCATTGGAGGACAGGCCCGGTTTTTCAAGAAAACTGCCCAGGCGCTCCTGCAAGAAGGCATCGCCGGGGTGGTCTGGGGTGAGCCGAGCCCCAGGGGTCGTTTCCGAGGGCGTATTCAGCACCTGGGGGGCGCAACCGGTCTTTTAGAAGATTTTGGCGGCGTCCTGTCTACGGTGAATGTGCAAAGCTTTGCCCAGGTCAACCCCAGGGCGGCGGGGCTATTGTTGCGCGAAGCCTCGCGAATTGTGGCTGCTGGCCGCAAGGCTGTGGAGCTCTATGCGGGAAGTGGGGTGCTGAGCCTGCACCTAGCACCCCTTTTTGAAGAAATTGTGGCCATCGAAATCAACCGTAGCGCAGTGGCGCGCGGCGAAGCCGACCGGGATCGATTGGGTGTACAAAACCTGGTTTTCAAGCAAGACGACGCCAGGGTACTCACAAAGCATCTGCCTGCCGATTTGGTCATGGTAGACCCGCCCAGGGCCGGCCTCTCACCCGAAGTCCTGAAGAGTTTGGTAGAGGGTCAACCGGCACAGATTCTCTACATCGCCTGCGACCCCGCCACCTGGGCCCGCGACGTGGGCAGGCTCGGGCAGGCAGGCTACCAGTTGCGATTTGTTCGGCCCTACGACTTTTACCCCTTGACCCACCACGTGGAGGTCTTGAGCTTGTTATCGCGCTAAAACTAAAGCACTACACCCTTGCACTTTGCCCCCTAATCTTCGACAATCGTCTTCGTGTTGGCCAAACGCATTATCCCTTGCCTCGATGTCCACGCCGGGCGGGTGGTCAAGGGCATCAACTTTGTGAATCTGCGCGACGCGGGCGACCCGGTAGAAGCAGCTAAAACCTACAACCTGGCCGGCGCCGACGAGCTGGTTTTCCTGGACATTACTGCTACGCATGAGGGCCGGAGTACTCTGCTCGAGATGGCCACCCAGGTAGCCGAGCAGGTCTTCATTCCCTTCACGGTGGGCGGGGGTATTCGGAGCCTCGAGGACGCCCGGGCTTTGCTTTTGGCCGGGGCCGACAAGGTCTCGGTCAATTCAGCTGCCGTCAGGCGACCGGAGCTAATCCAGGAGCTTTCCGACCATTTCGGCAACCAGGCGGTGGTGCTGGCTATAGACGCACGGCGGAAAGGGAACGCCTGGGAGGTGTATGTGGCCGGCGGGCGCACCCCAACGGGCCTGGATGCGCTTAGGTGGGCCGAGCAAGGAGCCGCCCTGGGGGCTGGAGAAATTTTGCTAACCAGCATGGACGCCGACGGCACCAAAGCCGGTTTCGACATCGCTTTGTGCCGGGCGGTTTCGCAGGTGGTGGGCATTCCCGTCATTGCCTCGGGAGGGGCGGGCCGTAAAGAGCACTTTGCCGAGGTTTTGCAGGAAGGGGTAGCCGATGCGGCCCTGGCGGCCAGCGTTTTCCATTTTGGCGAGATTCCCATCCCAAAGCTCAAAAGCTACCTGGCCGAGCAGGGCATTCCCGTACGGATTGAATCACCCCTACCGGCCAGTTGAGGGGTATTGGCAATCCACTCCCCACCCCCCGAAAATGAGTTCTGATGGTGCGCCTATGAATCTTGATGATGTGCAATTCGACGCCAGCGGCCTGATTCCGGTGGTGGTGCAAGACGCTCGCACCGGCCAGGTGCTCACCCTAGCTTATGCCAACCGCGAGGCCCTGGAGCAAACCCTCAAAACCCGGCAAAGTACCTTTTGGAGCCGTAGCCGGGGCGAGTTGTGGGTTAAGGGTCTTACCTCCGGGCATACCCAAGAAGTTGTTGAAGTGGTTCTCGACTGCGACCAGGACGCAGTTCTATACAAAGTTATACCGCACGGCCCGGCCTGCCACACCGGGGCCGAGAGTTGCTTCCATTACCCCCTGACCCCATCGGGCGACCCGTCGCTGGGCGAAGCGCTGGAGAAGGTGTACCGAACCATCAAAGAGCGGATGGCCACCCTCCCCGAGGGTTCCTATGTGGCCAAAATGCACCAGGCCGGCCTCGATCGTATGCTCAAGAAAATTGGCGAGGAAGCCGGCGAGGTGATAATCGCAGCCAAAAACCAAGACCCTGAAGAGCTTAAGTGGGAGGCTACAGACCTGCTGTTTCACTTGCTGTTGGCGCTGGCCGAGCAAGGGGTTACGCCCACCGACCTTGCCCGTACTTTGTGGGGTCGGCATAAGTCATAACCGGCTTTATCCTTAGCCTGTGTTCTGGAAGTGCTACCAAAGCCAGCGCTCGAGCAAAGCTTGGTAAGCTTTGGGTATGCAACTGGAAACTGAAATGGACATCGAGCGTCTGCTGGTGCTCGAAATCGCTCGCGTTACCGAGCAGGCTGCCCTGGCAGCCAGCCGACTGGCGGGAATGGGCAAAAAAGACGAGGTCGACGGTGTTGGAACCGAGGCCATGCGGGAGGTGCTTTCGGAGCTGCCCATTCAGGGGCGGGTGGTCATTGGCGAAGGTGAGATGGACGAGGCCCCCATGCTCTACATCGGCGAAATTCTGGGCCGGGGTGGCCCCGAAGTGGACATCGCCGTAGATCCGGTGGAGGGTACCACCATCACTGCTAAAGGGCTTCCCAACGCCATTACGGTGATTGCCATCAGCGAAAAAGGCGGGCTGGTAGGAGCACCCGACATGTACATGCAGAAGCTGGTAGTAGGGCCCCCGGCAGCGGGCAAGGTGAGCCTGGACTTTCCTGTGGAGGCCAACCTGAGGATTATTGCCGATGCCCTCCAACGTAAAGTGGAAGACCTGGTGGTAGTCATCCTGGATCGGCCCAGGCACGAAAAGCTGATCCGAGAGGTACGTGAAGCCGGAGCCAGGGTCAAGCTCATCACCGATGGCGACGTAGTGGCGGCTGTATCGGTGGCCATTCGCGGTACGGGTGTTCACGTCATGATGGGCAGCGGTGGCGCGCCGGAAGGAGTGCTGGCAGCAGCCGCGCTCAAGTGCATGGGCGGCGAGATCCAAGGGCGTTTCTTGCCCAGCAGCGAGGCTGAACTCGAGCGCCTACGGTCGATGGGGGTCGACGAAAAGAGAATTTACCGCACCAACGACCTGGCCCCCGGAAAGCAGATCGTCTTTTCCGCTACCGGCATCACCCATGGGGAGTTGCTCGAGGGGGTGCGCTACTTTGGCGGTGGGGCCCGCACGCACTCCATCGTGATGGGCTACCAGACCAAGGTAGTGCGCTTTATTGACTCGATTCACCTGTTCGAAAGCGGCGCGCGGGTCAACATACGGGTATGATTCCAGATTCGATTGATTCATTTCTTGACACTCCCACGGCTAAAGCACATGGGATTCTTGGTTCGTCGTCTCCTGCCCGCTGAGCGCAGGTCCTATGGAAACTCTCCAAGCGTTGGGTTCGGCTGTGCCCCAGCCTACCGTTTGCAGTCCTCGTTGCAGGATGTTGATGGCGGCGTTATGATCGCGGCTCATCTCCCGCCCGGAGGCGGTGAGGTGTACCCTGTCAGCAAGGGTTTTGCGGGTCAGGATGCTTCCCGATTCGTGGTCTATCTGGGTGGTGTTCTTGGGGTCAACCGCAATGACCACATTCCCAAAAACCTTGCCGTAGTATTCGAGCCGCTGTCGAAAGATTCTCCACCCGGCGTCATAGATGCTTTTGGCCAGCTTCCTGTTTCTGACCATGTTCTTGACGCTCAAGTCCTCAAAGGCTATCAGGTCGTTGGACCTGACTACGCACCTTGCCAGCTTTATGGCATGGTCTCTACGTTGCCTTTGGGTTTTGAGGTAAACCCTGGCCAGTCGTTCCTTTGCTTTAAGGTAGTTGTGGCTTTGTTTTTGTCCCCTTTTGTGCCTCCTTGACACTATTTTTTGCGCTCGCTTCAAACGCTTTTCAGCTTTGCGATAGAAGCGAGGGTTGGGTTCGATGTTGCCGTTGGAGTCGGTATAGAGGCGGGTGAGGCCCACATCAAGACCGATGGCAGTCCCGCTGGGTTCTACAGCTATTCGGCGGTTTACCCTCAGACAAAACTGGGCATAGTAGCCATCGGCTCGTTTGAGGATGCGTACCCGTTTGATGTGGTCGGTGTTATAGCCCTGCAAAGCCTTGTAGCCCTTGAGCTTAAGGGTTCCTATGCCCAGCCCATCGCTCAGGGTCAAACGGTTGTAGGCGTCATCGAGCTTCCAACCTGCCTGTTTGTACTCGATAGAGCGGTTATCCTTTTGGAACCTGGGGTAGCCAATGGGCTTCAGACCTTTCTTGCTCCGCTCGTAGAACCGCGCTATGGCGCTCCAGGCTCGTTCCGCTGCGGCTTGTCGGGCCTGGCTGCCCAGCTTGGCGACAAAAGGGTACTGGGCGGCAAGCGCTGCGCACAGCTTGTTCAGGTCATGCTTACCCACTTTTTTACCCGCCTTGCCCTCGTCCATCCAGTATCGCAGGGCCTTGTTCCTGACGAACTGGCCGACCCGAATGCCCTCGTCTATGGCCCGAAACTGCGTCTCTGAACCGTAGAGTTTGCATTCGATGACGAGCATAACAGCAGTATGCCACAAAGCTTATGCTTAAGTATGCAGCATAAGGAGGTTGCTATAGCAAACCAACCGCCCACCAGCGAAGACACGAATGCGTCCGAGCCCGGACGCATGTCTTCGGGTCGCTGTTTTATGGCGCAAAACCGGGGTCGCGTGGGGTTTTCTACATCCCACCCCTAAAGGCGGTGGGTTTTGAAAACCCCCACACCCCCTTTCTATAAAGGTAACGAATCGACCTGGCCAAAGTTATCCGCGTAACGGAGGGCAATACCGCCCCTTAGAAAGGGTGACGCTTGTTTCACCGACCGACAAGGAGGGATGTGCTCCGGGATTCTAAACAACAACCCATGGAGTTTTTCGCTTAAAATAGTGTTTTTTCATACCGGATTCAAAAAGACAGTTTACAAAACCAAAAAAACTAGAGGCTGTCTTTTTGAATCCTAGAGCACTCCCTTTGGTCGGGTTAGTTCGTCACCCTTTGGTGACGAACTAACCGAATCTGGTATCAAACCCACATTCCGCACCCCTCTACCCTGACTTTAGGATTTTGGGATGGAAACCGACGCTGATCTTCAGGTCTACGACCTGGCCCACCTGGGTCTGGTGGCTGGAATCATGGATCGGATGAAGCTGGTGGAGACGGTGGATCATCAGGTAGGGCCACGCCCCAACGAGAAGGTCTCCACTGGCGTGGCCCTGAAGGCGGCGGTGCTGAATGCCCTGGGCTTCGTCACCTCCCCCCTCTACCTGTTCAGCCACTTTTTCCAAGGAAAACCCACCGAACTTCTTTTAGGACCGGGAGTCACCCCCGAGTTCCTCAACGACGACCGCATGGGTCGGATGCTGGACGACCTCTTCGAGGCCGGGGTCACGGAGGTCTTCCTGGGGATTGCCCAGGCGGCCCGAAAGGCCTTCCCCTTTCCCGTGCGGGCTTTGCACGTGGACTCCACCAGCTTCCACGTCCACGGGGTGTACGGGAGCGAGGAAGAAGGCCAGGTGACCGATGCGGGGGATGAAGCCCTGGCCATCCGCCTCACCCACGGCTATTCCCGCGATCACCGCCCTGACCTCAAGCAGTGGGTGATGAACCTGGTCTGCGCCGACAGCGGAGGCATACCGCTTTTGTACGCACCTGGGGATGGCAACCAGTC
>NZ_QWKY01000028.1 GCF_003574035.1 Meiothermus hypogaeus
CTGAGCTGCAGCCCGTGGAACGAACCTGGGGGCTGATTGATGGGGTGGTGGCCAATGGGCAGGTGGAGGATGAAGAGGCACTGTGGAGCAAAGTGGAAGCCCGCTGTGCCTACCTGCAGACCCAGCCTGCGCTCGTACAGAGCTACACCCTGTTTCATTGGTGGCCAATGGGATGCTAAGAGAATGACTCAGAAGGATTTTATATGAGACGCATCGGATGCTCGATGGCATCCAACCTGGGCTTGCAGCGGTTGCTTGTAAGCCCAACGAATCTGGCGCGAGGCGTTTCTCAATCCTCACGCAGCACGTATCCCACCCCGCGCACCGTGTGAATCAGGCGGCGCTCGCCGGTGCCCTCGAGCTTCTTGCGCAAATACCCAATGTACACGTCCACTACGTTGGAGCCGCCCTGGTAGCCCGGCCAGACCTTTTCTTCAATCTCGAAGCGGCTGAAGACCTTGCCAGGGCTCTTGGCCAGCAGCTCCAGCAACTCAAACTCCTTGTTGGAGAACTCGATACGCCGCCCGGCCCGATAGACCTCACGACCCTCCAGGTTAATAATCAGGTCGGAGACGCGAATCTCGCCGGTGATGGCCGGGGTTACCCGGCGCAGGTGGGCGCGGATGCGGGCCAGCAGCTCCTCGATGCTGAAGGGCTTGACCAGATAGTCGTCGGCCCCGGCGTCCAGCCCCTCGACCTTGTCCTCCACCCGGTCTTTGGCGGTCAGAATCACAATGGGCACGTTGGAGGTTTTGCGTATCCGGCGGGCCACCTCGAGGCCGTCCATCACCGGCAGCATCAGGTCCATCACCACCAGGTTGGGGTTGGTCTCGCGGAAACGTGAAAGCCCGGTGATGCCGTCATAAGCCACCTCGGTGCGGTAGCCTTCGGCCTGGAGCTCGAGCTCGATAAAGCGGGCGATGTCCTTCTCGTCTTCGACGATCAGGATTAAGGGTTGATCCATGCCTTCCATATCAGCAGGGTAGCTGGATTTCTCATGAGAATCATGGCTAATCCACTAAGGATTAACTCACTTTTACGACTTGGATGAGACCATCGCCAGGAGTGGCTGCGGCTAAAGGGGATAGCCCTTGGCTTGAAGGATGTTGTAGTTCACAGGTCTTATACCAGATTCGGTCAGTTCGGCGCCGGATGGCGGCGAACTAACCCGACCGAAGGGAGTGCTCTAGGATTCAAAAAGATAGCCTATGGTGGTCTTTGGTTTGAATGATTATCTTTATTGAATCCGGTATTAGGTCTCAGGTCGAACCTGGGGGATATTGAAACGGGCGTTGGGCTCTGCTTATCTAGACCTCAAGTCGTTTTTCATTGGAGAATCGCCAAAATGGCACTCCATTTGCTTCAAATACGCAGATGCACCACCGTGACCCCATGCCCACCCTCGTACGGGACGGCATCGTGGAAAGTTTCTACCCGGCGGTCACGCTTGAGCGAATCGCGCAAGGCGTTGCGCAAGGCACCTGTGCCCTTGCCATGCAAGAGGCGCACAGGGGTAGTAGCGGTGGCCTTGGCTTCGGCCAGATAATCGTCCACGGCCAGCAAGGCTTCCTCCACCGTTAGCCCCCGCAGGTTAAGTTCGCTGGCAATTTTGGCTTTGTGCTGGACACGGCCCTCCGATTTGCGGGATTTGGGTTCCTCTCTGGGTTGCAATCGAGCGATGGGTACGGTGAGCCGTACCGCACCCATTTGCAGTACGGCTTCCTGACCCCTGAGTTCGACAATGGTTCCCTGGCCACCATACTCGGGCACCTCCACCACAGACCCCGGTTGTAAGCCCGGCCTGGGTGTTGCGGTTTTTTCTGGGCGCTGGTAGCGGCTTCGTAGCTGAATAAGCTCCTGCATAACCTGCCCCTGGCCCTGGGTTTTGCTGCGCTCACGGGTCTGGCGGATGCGCTCTTGCGCTTCCCTTACCACCTGTTCGGCCTGGGCGCGGGCTTCCTCGAGCAAGCGTTCCTTGTTTTGTGTTAGTTCGGCGAGTTGCCGGGTCAGCTCCTGCTCCAAGCCCTTGACCCTATGCTGCTGGTGCTCGGCTACCTGCCGCGCTTCCCTCAAACGTTCACGTTCGACCTCGAGCGCAGCCAGCAAGCGCTCCAGCCGCCCCCCCTCGGGCCCCAGCAAAGCCTCGGCCCGCTCGAGCTGAGCCTGTGGAAAACCTAGCCGCCGGGCAATCGAGAGGGCATAGCTGCGCCCCGGCGCCCCTACTACCAGTTCGTAGGTGGGTCTCAGGTGCTCCAGATCAAAGCGCATCGAGGCGTTTTGCACACCCGGAGTGTCCTGGGCAAAAGCCTTCAGGGGGGAAAGGTGGGTGGTAATCAGCCCGCGTACCCCCTTTTGCAGTAATCCCTCCACAAAGGCTTGCGCGAGCGCTGCACCCTCCTCGGGGTCGGTGCCCGAGCCGAGCTCGTCGATCAGCACCAGGCTATGGGGGGTGGCCGCTTCCAGTACCTCTTTGAGTTTGAGCACGTGGGCCGCGAAGGTGGAGAGGCTTTCCTGGAGCGATTGCTGGTCGCCGATGTCCACAAACAGTCTGTCCGGGAAGGCCAGTTCGGCGGCTTCGGCAGCCACAAACAGCCCACACTGGGCCATCAGCACTGCCAGGCCCAGGGTTTTCAAGAGGGCGGTCTTGCCCCCCATGTTGGGGCCGGTGACCAGTAAGATTCGCCCTTCTGCCGAGAGGGCCAGGTCGTTGCTGACGGGATTTTTGATAAGCGGATGGCGGGCGGACTTGAGAAGGTAATGCCCCTCCTGGTTCAGTTGGGGTCGCGCCAGGCTCCAGTCCTCGGCCAGGCTCGCAGCAGCGCGGGCGATGTCGAGTTCGGTGAGGGCGTGGAGGGTTTCATCGAGCTCGAGGTCGCCCCCCAGAATAGCCGATAGCTCGAAGAGCACCCGGTTGACCTCGGCTTCTTCCTCGAGCCGCAGGCTGGCGAGCTGGTTGTTGAGGGGCACCACCGCAGAAGGCTCCATGTACACGGTGAGCCCCGAGTCGGACTGATCCAGGATGATACCCGGAATTTTGTGCTGGAAGCTGGCCTTGACCGGAATCACGTAGCGTTCGCGCCGTAAGGTGATGAAGCGCTCCTGGATGGCCTCTGGCTGCCGGTCCATCAGCTGGTGCAGCCTGTCCTGAATCTGCTCACGCAAGGGGTTCACCCGCCGACGGATTTCCCGCAGCCGGGGGGTGGCCTCGTCCCGCACGTGGCCTGCTTGGTCCAGGCACTCCCGGATGCGCCGCAGGAAGTAGGTGTGCTCCCCGATGCGGGCCGCCAGGGCCTTCAAATGCTCGCCAATCTCCAAAAGCTCGTGCTTGAGGGCCACTGCTGCTTCCAGGCTGGCGGCCACTTCGCGCAGCTGCAAACCTTCCAGCCGCAGTCCTTCCCTGGCGGCTACTAGGGCGGGTCGTAGATCGGAGATGCCCCCCAGCCGATAGGGGTAGGCCAGGGCCTCGGCCACGGTGGCCTGCTGGGCCTGGGCCTCCTCGAGGGTGGCCCGGGGTTGTAATGCTAGGAGCGCCTCCCGGCCCATAAAGGTAGAGGCCCGCTCGGCCAGGGCCTCTCGGATACGGTCAAAATCCAGCGCTTCAAGAACCCCTTGCATACCCAACCCAAAGGGTAAGTATAGCTCAGCGGCCCTTGCAGGATGCGACCTGGGTTACCTACCGCTAGGGCAACCGCAAAGTTGCCCTAGCGCACCCTTCCTAGACGTTGCCACCCACGAAAACGAGAATGCGTCTGCGCCCAGACGCATGTTACGCACCCAAGCGTGGGCCGGGCCCGGCCCACGCTTGGGTTTCGAGTTTCCGGGCGGCAACGGTTCTGTCTGGGATAGAGGATTCTTGATTCTCGGGAGGCTCATTCTATGTGAAGAGCGCCCTAACCGTCCCCCACAAGGGGAGAGGGGAGTGTGCCTTGTGGTTTTCTGACTATGCGGTTGCCTTGTACCTAACGCAGCAAGCGAAAAATCCCTAAACCCAAAAGCCGAACAGAGCCCCCTACCCTTTGACCAGTTAAGAGATTCTCGGCCTGGGGGAGCTGCACCTCGGTGGGCTCCAAAGCCGCGTATACCCAGACCTCTTCACCATCGTAGAGGCGCTTGTAGCCCAGTAGCTTTTCCGAAACCTGCAGGGGTTGCAAGCCGCCTCGGCGCAGGGCCGGGGTATTTTTCTTGAGCCAGATGAGCTTTTTTGTCCAGGTCAGCACTTCTTTGTTCCACCTGCGCTCGTCCCAGGGAAACGTTCCCCGGCACATGGGGTCGCCGTTCCAGTCTGTGTAAGGGTTGGCCTGGTCGAGGCCAATTTCGTCACCGTAGTAAAGGCCCGGCGCACCCGGAAAGGTCAGCAAGATGCCCAAAGCCAGCTTGAACCGCTCCACATCCCCCTTGAGCCGCCAGAGCGCCCGGGGGATGTCATGGCTACTGATCAGGGTGTACATGCTTTGGCGGAGCTGAAGCGGCAAGGCCGTGTAGTGATCCCACAAGGTCTCCCAGAGCTCTTCGGTTGAGACTGCCACATCCCACCCATACACATTCTTACCCGACAGCCACTCCATCAGGGGGTTGGCGAACCCTGCGTAGTGCATGGAGCCATCCAGGGTGTGAGCCCGCAGGGTGGGCAGGGTGTCGAAAAACAGCTCACCAAACACCAAGGCCTCGGGGTTTTCCTCTACGCTGTTGTGCTTGATCAGGCGCAGAATTTCGCTGTTGCGGCGGTCGGTGCCTCCCTCGCCCATCTGGTGGGCCACATCCAGCCGCCAGCCATCGGCCCCCTTGCGAATCCAGTGCCGCACCGGGGCGTGATAGCCGTCCAGCCAGCGCTCCACCGTGAGGGGGTTGGCGTAGTCCAGCTTGGGCAGGGTTTTGACGCCAAAGAAAGCCGCATAGGAGCCATCGGCATAAAAGGTGAACTGTCCGGCCTCGGGGGCGGTGGGGTCGTGCAGGGCTTTCTGGAAGTCGGGGTGGCTGTTGCCGATGTGGTTGAACACCCCGTCCAGCACCAGTTTCATACCCCGGCGGTGCAGGGCCTCTACCAGCCGGTCAAAGGCTTCGTTGCCGCCTAGGTGGGGGTCTACGTTCAGGTAATCGCGCGCATCGTAGCGGTGATTGGAGCCCGAGGGCAGGATGGGATTAAGGTACAGGACCTCGACGCCCAGGTCTTGCAGATAGTCCAGCTTTTCCAGGATGCCCTCGAGGTCGCCGCCGTAGTGCTGAATGGGCCCCTCGCCCGGCCCGTAGCCCAGCGGTTCGTCCCAGTCTTTCTTCACGATGGGCCGCCCTTGATAGAGCCACTCGCCGGTTTGCGGGTCGTTGTGGGGGTTGCCGTTGCGAAAGCGGTCGGGGAATATCTGATAGAACACCGCCCCCACCGCCCAGTCCGGTACGGTGGGTTGGGCCAGCAGGTGAAAAAACTTGTCGTAGCGTGGCAGGGCCCCGCGCAGCCCATCTGCGGTCAGGTAGGTTTTTTCTTGAGGCAGGAAAAAGCAGTAGCGCAGGGGCGAGCTGTATAGCGGAAGCCGAATCTCTAGCCCCCCCGCTATGGCCTTCATGGGCCGGCGCTCCACCTCGCCGTAGCGCTCGAGGATCAAAAAACCCTCTTTGGCCGGTGTTTTTAGCCGCAGGGTGATTTCCTGTCCCAGCTCTGGTCTAAGGGGGTCTACACAGAAAGGTTCCCAGTCGTGGTAGTGCCTCATTCCTTCACCGAGCCTGCAGTGTATCCCGATACGAAATAACGCTGGAACCCGTAGAAGGTCAGCAGAATGGGCAGCGAACCCAGCACCGCCGCCGCTGCAAAGAGCCCCCAGCGGGTGGAGAACTGCCCGGTAGTAAAGTTGCGCAGCCCCATTCCCACCGTCCAGGACTCCACCCCGGTGAGGAACAGGTTCGCCACAATAAACTCCGAGTAAGTGCCTACAAACTGTAGCAAAAAGATAAACACGAACATGGGCGCCGAAAGGGGCATCAGGATTTTGGTAAAGACCTGCCACTTGCTGGCCCCGTCAATCAGGGCGGCTTCCTCCAGGCTCTTGGAGATGCTTTCCAGAAAACCCTTGTAGACCCAGGTTCCAAAGCTGATAATGCCGCCCGAATAGGCCAGCACCAGGCCGGTAAAGGTATTCAGGAGGCCCAGGTTGGAAATCAGGATGTAGGTCGCAACCAGGCCCAAGAACCCCGGGAACATCTGAATGAAAATAAACACCAGCAGCATGGTGTAGCGCCCCGGAAAGTTGAACCGGGCAAACGCATAGCCTGCCGTAGCGGTCAGCAGTACCGCCAGGATGCCGGTAATACCGGAAACAAACAAGGTATTGCGCACCCACAGCACAAACTTGGCCTCGGTGCCCTGGCCGGTGAACTGGGCAGGGGAGAGGAAGATGACCAGGATGAAGCTGAGGATGGCAAAGATTGTCAGGCTGCGTCCTTGTAGCAAGGCCCAGGGGCTGTCGGTTCGGTCGTCCCCAATGATACGGCGATAGGCAGCCATGGCAATGACAAGGACCAGGCATAGGGCTGCAATCGCCAGCAAGACCGCCTGGTAAGGGTAGAGGATAAAGCCATCGAAAAGTTTGGCGTAGTTTTCCCAGCTAAGTTGCGAGAAGTCCGGTATCACCCGGGCCCGCACCAGCAGGTTGTCGCTGGCTGGGGGCAGAATGCGATAAAGGGTATTGCGGGGGTCGAAGGAGGCGGCCAGAATTTGCAGCACAGGATAATAGGCAAAGACCAGCACCAAAAACATGAACAGGTGGGTGAGGCCCTGCCCAAAGAGGGGCCAGAAGCTGCGCTTGCGACGGGTGCGGCTATTGTTGATATAGGTGACCAGCCAGGCGTAGGCCAGAATCAGCCCGATGATAATCAGGAGGCCGCTCAGGGCATAGACCCAGCCGTTCTCGACGCGAATAAAACCTGGAGGGGTGTTGGGCTGAATGCGGGCCAGGAGGCCGGGGAAGTAGACAAAAAGCACCCAGGCAGCCAGGAGGCCGAGCACCGCCCAGCCGAGGTAACGTGAAAGGGCAGCCATCAGCGCACCTCCTTGAGGGCACCGGTAAAGCGGAAGTTAATGAGGCTAATAGCCACGGTGAGGAAGAAAATCAGGATGGATATGGCCCCTCCGAGGCCGTAGGCCTGGCCTCCGTCGGACTGGAAGGCTGTTTTATAGGCCCAGGTGATGAGGATGTCGGCAGCCTGGGCAGTGGAAGGGCGCCCTTCGACTCCCGGTTGCACCCCCATCAGATAAATCAGCCCAAAATTGTTAAAGTTGAAGGCAAACGAGCCCAGCACCAATGGGATGAAGGGCTGGCGCAGCAGGGGCAAGGTGATGCCGGTGAGGGTCTGAAGGCCATTGGCCCCGTCTATTTTGGCCGCCTCGTACACATCATCGGAGATGGTAGAGAGGGCGCCCAGGGTGGCGGTCATCCAGTAGGGAAACCCCAGCCACAGGCTGATAAACAGGGCCGATACCTTGAACCACTCGGGGTCGGTAAGCCAGGGAACCGGGTAGGAGCCCAGCAGCCCCAACAAGCGGTTGATGGGGCCAAACTGCACGTTGAGCATGGCGGTGAAAATCTGCACGCTGATGACCACCGGAATGGCCCAGGAGATGATCAGGGCCGTGCGATAAAAGCCCCGCAAAGCCAGGTTTTTGTTGTTGAGCATCAGGCCCAGAACGAGTCCCGGGATGGCCCCCACAAACACGGCACCCGCTGCGAAAATGATGTTCCAGATCAGCACTGGAATCAGAATGGTGCCTGCGCGGCTAAAAATCTCGGCAAAATTGCGGAAGCCGATAAACTTGAAGTCGTTGATTTTGTAGACCAGGGTGGGGGTGAAGGGCGGAGGCGCGGTGAGGGTGATGGTGCCCCCGCTGGCCTGCTCTGCGGTCACGCGGGCTCGCTGGGTACGGGTGGTGATTTCCAGGGCCTGGCCGGCGCAGTCGGGCTGGTCGCAGCGCAGCAGGTCGTGGGCGTTGCCGTCCACAAACAACTGCCGTTCTTCCACGCGCACAACCTCGGTCTCGGTGGAGCGGTCGGGTTTGCCGTTGCGGATGCCGGTGTAATCGGTGAAACCATAGTAGATGGTCAGGATGATGGGAAACAGCGTGAAGGCCAGCAAGAAGGTGATGGCCGGGAGGAGGTAGTACCAGTCGGTCAGGTAGGGAACCCGCCGCCCCAGCAATACCAAAATGGGGATGAGGACAATGGTGCCAAAAACTAGAATCAGGTAGCCAGGGTAGCCTTCATCTACCGGCCTGGGGAAGGCAGCTTGCAAACCCCAGAAAATTAGCAATCCGACCAGCGCAGCGACGATTAGGGCTCCACCCAACAACCCAATCGCGATCAAAAAACCTCGAGCGCCAGGGGGGGAACGATACATAAAAAACCTCCGTTGACGTTGTTTGGTATGAACCCAATCAACGAACCTTTTTGAACGCCCTCAGCATATACAAGGCGGCCTTAATTTGTAAGGGCCTCGAGGCTGATTTTGGGCTAAGGGTCGTTATGGAAGCGCTTTATTTTTTGGGTGGATTAGGCTACGGGCTTGCTGGAGATCTTGACGAGGCCGACTTTGCAGCCCACCATGGGTTTTAGATGATCGAGACTGGACGACTCAGTGTCATCAATCCTCCCCGCGAGGCCCCTCAGTTCACCCCCGAACTGCTGGAACGGCTGGCCAGGCGGGTATCGCTATGGGGCGAACGGGCCCGACAGACCCTGTACTCCCCCTTCGATGGAAGCGTGCTGGGGGCCATTCCGATTTGCTCCCCCGAGGATGTCCAGCAGGCCGTCCGGCTAGCCAGAACGGCCCAGGCGGCCTGGGCTAAAGTGGATCCCAAAACCAGGGCGCGCATTATGCTGCGTTTTCACGACCTGCTCCTGGAGCGGCAGGAAGAAATCCTCGACCTGACCCAATACGAAACCGGCAAGGCCCGCCGCGATGCCCAGGAGGAGCTGTTGGACTCGGCCATCGTGGCGCAATTCTACGCCACCCGTAGCCCCGGCTGGCTGCGGCCGAGGCGCACCGGCGGTACTTTTGTGGGCCTGACCCAGACCTGGGAGTACCGCCACCCGGTGGGGGTGGTGGGGGTGATCTCGCCCTGGAACTACCCACTGGTCATGGCGGTCAGTGAGCCGATTCCGGCCCTGATGGCGGGCAATGCGGTGGTGCTCAAGCCCGACCCCCAGACCACATTTACGGCTTTGTGGATTCAGGCCCTGATGGAGGAGACCGGTCTGCCAGCCGAGCTGTTTCAAATTGTGACCGGCGGGGCGGAGGTGGGAGCGGCCCTGGTGGCCTCGGCCGACTTCATCGCCCTGACCGGCAGCACCCCCACCGGGCGCAAGGTGGCTCGGCAGGCCGGGGAGCGGCTGATTGGGGTGAGCCTCGAGCTCGGCGGCAAAAACCCCATGCTGGTGCTGGAGGATGCCAACCTCGAGGCCGCCGTGGACGGGGCCATTCACGGGGCCTTTGCCAATGCGGGACAGCTTTGCGTCTCGCTCGAGCGCATATATGTCCACGAAAAAGTCTTCGAGGCCTTTACCCGTCGCTTAGTGGAAAAAACCCTGAATCTGCGCCTGGGGGCCACCCTCGACCACCGCTCGCAGATGGGCTCCCTGACCGTGCAGCGGCAGTTCGACACCGTGCTGGCCCACGTGCAGGACGCGGTAGCCAAAGGGGCCAGGGTGCTGGCGGGCGGGCGGCCCAGGCCCGACCTAGGCCCGCTCTTTTTCGAGCCGACCATCCTCACAGGCGTCACCCCGGAGATGCGCGTGTACAGCGAGGAGACCTTTGGCCCGGTGGTGAGCTTGTACAAGTTTAGCGACCTCGAGCAGGTACTCACCCTCATCAACCACAGCGAGTACGGCCTCAATGCCAGCGTCTGGACCAAAGACCTCCGTAAGGGCCGCGAAGTGGCCGCGCGCATCCAGGCCGGAACGGTCAACATCAACGAGAGCTATGCCGCGGCCTGGGCCTCGATGGACGCCCCCATGGGCGGCTTCAAGGCCTCGGGGCTGGGGCGGCGGCACGGCAGGGAAGGGCTCTACCGCTTTACCGAGGTACAGACCATCGCCATCGAGCGCCTGGTTCCCGTCACCGGCCCGACCTGGCTTCCGAGGGGCTGGTATGGGCGCATCGTGACGGCGGCCTTGCGGGTCTTCAAGTGGCTGACCCGCTTGTGGTACCGGGTATAGGGCTACGAGGTGGGCACCCGGCCCAGGGGCTGTGTGGGCTGGGGGCTGCCGCCGGGGGGCTCGAGGCTCACCCCCATGAAGTCGAACCCTTCGTAGTCGGTCTCGAACACCCGCCCCGAAAAAACCCCTAGCGAAACCGGGTCTGCGTCGTTCTTGCGGCCCCAGGCCTGGTAGACCCTGCCTGGAGGCGGAGGCTCACGCAGCACCATCAAGCAGGGCCCCTCCTCCCGCCAGAGCATGGTGCCAAAGGACTGACCTTCGCTGTTCTTGATGAGCTGCCACTTCACCTCGGGATCGGCCAGCCAGCGGGCCACCGTGGCCTGTTCCTGAGCGAGTGTCTGGTACTGCCGGTACAGACCCACGCCCCAGCCCCCCAAACCCAGTGCCGCCACTACCAACACCGCAGCCGCCCAACGCAAGAAATTCCGCCTGGGGTGGGTTCTTTGCTGAATCCGGGCCCACACCCGCGGGGGTGGCGTCACCGGCGGCAGGCTCTCGGGGAGCCGCATTAGCGCCGCCTGAAGCTCCAGGAGTTCCTGACGCAGTTCGGCAGAGGATTGCAGGGCTTGCTCGAGTCGGGTCTTTTCTTCGCCCTCCAGTAGGCCCAGGGCGTAGTCGGGCAGCAATTCGCGGAGGTCTTTCATGCTTCCTCCGAAACCTGCGGTCCGCCCAGGTACGCGCGTAGCTTGAGCAGGGCCCGGCGCAGCCGGGTCTTGATCGTACCCAAAGGTAGCTGATGGCGCTCGGCCAGCTCACTGTGGCTAAAGCCATCGAAAAAGGCTTCTTCTAACAGTTGGCGGTCGGAGGGCTCGAGCCTTTGCAAGGCCCGGCGTACCAGAATCCGGTCAGTGGGATCGTCCTCCCGCCACAGGCCCAGCTCCTGATCCGGGCTGTGCAGGTCGTGGTCTTCGAGTTTCTGGGGCCTTGCCTTGCGGCTGCGTAAACGCGAAAGGGCTAAATTACGCCCGATGGTGAATAAAAATGCCGTCACACTGCCGCGCTCCGGCTGGTAACGGGCGGCCTCCCGGTAAAGCTGGACAAAACTATCTTGCAAAATCTCTTCGGCCTCCTCGCGGCTCTGGAGCATCCGCAGGAGAAGCGCGTACAGCGAGGGGCTATAGCGACGGTATAGCTCTTCCAAAGCACGCTCATCCCCTTTGGCAAGGAACGACAGCAGGGCAGTGTCTGGCTCCACGCCTCCATTCAACACTACGTTTGGCTCTGGCGCTATAGATGTTCAAGTATATTAAATCCTCAAGCGCCATTTCCCCTAGGGGTTTAACTTGGTTCGGTGGTACTCAGGTCAGTCGGGCCTCGAGGGTAATTTCGGGAACTGCGGCCAATGCTTTGGAAATGGGACACTTAGCCTTGGCTTCCTGGGCCAGCTCCTGAAACTTGTCTGCATCAATACCGGGCACATTAGCCACCAGATGAAGCTCAATTTTGGTGACGGTGGGGCCGTCGCCCAGGTGTACCTTGGCAGTAGCATTCAGTTCTTCAGGCGGGGTGTTGTTGTTGGTGAGCAAAGCCGAAAGAAACATAGCGTAGCAGCCTGCATGGGCCGCGCCAATCAGTTCCTCGGGGTTGGTGCCGCTGGCATTGGCGAACCTCGAGGCCCAGGTATAAGGGCCCTCGTACACCCCGCTTTCCAGTTTCAGGTGGCCTTGACCTTCCTTCAGGGTACCTTTCCAGACCGCGTTGGCTGAACGTATGGGCATAGCATGGCTCCTTTCGCTTACCATCATGCGCTCCTGGAGGTGGGCCTGGCTGTGTTCCAGGTTGCATGTTTGGGTCATGGGCAGTGATAGTGGCTTAGCCGTTCGCGGTACGCATTGCTTCGGATTTGACCATTCCACCCTCAAAAGCGCACAATGCCTGGGTGCTGGCGTTTTTGTTCGTGGATGGCCTGGGACTCTCCGACGACCTCCGCAGCCCCCTTCGGCGCTTGACTTTGCCCACCTTGCGGGCTTTGAGCGGTGGGTTTGGTCGCCAGCCGATTAGCAAGTCCCATCTGGCCTACCGCCCCCTGGATGCGCGACTTGGGGTAGAGGGCTTGCCGCAGTCGGGCACGGGCCAGACCGCCTTGCTGACCGGGCACAACGCGGCCATGTTGCTGGGCCATCACCAGGGGCCGCACCCCTTTAGCAAGCTGCAAAAGCTGCTGCAACAGGATAGCCTCCAGGTCTGGGCTGTGCAGCAGGGCTTGCGGGTTTTGCACGCCAACGGCTACCGGCGCGAGTATCTGGAAAGGGTGAGGGAGAGCCGCCGCAATCTGCTTTCGGCCTTTGGATTTGCCGCCAGAGCAGCCAACCTGGAGCTTCTTCCCATCGAGCACCCCAAGGCCTTTTTGCCTGCCTTCTGGCCAGGGCCGGAAGCTGCAGGCGAGCGCCTGGCCCGGACAGCCCGAGAGCACGATCTGACCATCTTGGAAAGCTGGGCCCTGGATTATTCGGCCCACCGCTTACCGGACAAGCTGGATGAGCGCTTTGTAGAGCTGGATCAGTTTCTGTACGGCTTTCTGAACGCAAGTGCTGACGTCACGCTAATCCTCAGCGCCGACCACGGCAATGCCGAGGAACCCTGGCATGCCCAGCACACCCTCAATCCAGTGCCACTGGTGGTTTATGGCCCCCTGGCCAGGACGGTTTACGAAATGCAAAGCCTTACGGACCTGGCCCCCTGGCTAAAGCAGCAACTGGGCTAGTTTGACCGCTGGTGCCCGGATTGGCTTTGTTGGAGCCGGTGGTCGGATTTGAACCGACGACCGCTCGATTACGAATCGAGTGCTCTACCGCTGAGCTACACCGGCACGCTTGGATATTCTAGCGGTATCGGCCCGTATGGTAAAGTCGCGGCGATGAAACGCAAGGATGGTCGCACGGCCCAGGAGCTGCGTCCCCTCACGCTGCGGATGGGCTACGTAGAGTATGCCGAAGGTTCGGCGCTGGTAGAGCTGGGAAATACCCGGGTCCTGGTGAATGTTTCCCTGGCCGAAGGGGTACCCCGGCACGTCTCGGGGCGCGAAGGCTGGCTGATGGCCGAGTACAACTTGTTACCTCGCTCTACCAAAGAACGTAAGGAGCGAGAACGGCAAAAAATTTCGGGCCGTACGGCCGAGATTCAGCGGTTTTTGGGTCGGGCCTTTCGGGCTGCGCTGGATTTGAGCTTGTTGCCGAACAAGACGGTAGTGATCGATGCCGATGTGCTCCAGGCCGATGGTGGAACCCGAGTCGCCTCGCTTTTGGGAGGATATGCCGCTTTGCATATGGCTATGGATCGCCTGGTTAGCCGGGGCAAGATTGACGAATGGCCCCTGACCGAGTTTGCGGCTGTCAGCGTGGGGTGGATGGCGGATGACAGCCTACTGCTGGATTTGACCCAGGTTGAGGACGAGAACGCCTGGGCCGATCTGACGGTGGTGGCCACCCGGTCGGGCGACATCATCGAGCTACATGGAGCGGGCGAGGGCCGCCCGGTGCCCAAAGCAACCTATCAGGCCATGCTGGAACTGGGGCTGGCCCAAATTCCCGAGATGGTGCGGCGGGTACATGGACAGCTAAAAAACCGGGTTTGATTGGGGTGGCCGCCGCACACAGGGCGCTGGATTGATGGGCTTGCTCATATGCCTGCGGCTTTTGGCCATGATGCGGTTAAGATGTACTAGATGCGCCTGCTGATTGCTACGTCCAACCCAGGCAAGTTTCGCGAGATTAAAGAGGGGCTGGCGCCCCTGGGCTGGACGCTCTTTTCCCTGCTGGACTACCCCTTCAAAATGCCGCCCGAAGAAGGCTCTACCTTTGAGGATAACGCGGTGTTGAAAGCGGCCTATGCGGCCAAGCACAGTGGTATGCCCACCCTGGCTGACGACTCGGGCCTCGAGGTCCTGGCCCTGGGGGGGGAGCCTGGGGTGTACTCGGCCCGCTACGGCAACAAGAAAACCGACATGGAGCGCAATGTGTATTTGCTCGAGCGCCTCAAGGGGGTTCCTAAAGCTGAACGCAAAGCCAAATTTGTGGCCGTGGTGGTGATTGCCTACCCCGATGGCTACATGGAACTCTACCGGGGCGAGACCGAAGGGGAAATCCTCGAGGCTCCCCGGGGCGAGTGGGGTTTTGGCTACGACCCCCTGTTTTACCTGCCCGAGGTGGGCAAAACCTTCGCCGAGATGACCCTCGAGCAGAAAGCTGCCCACTCCCACCGGGGCAAGGCCCTGCGAATGCTCGTGGATGCGCATAAGTTTGGATTGCCCCGCAAGGAACAGCCTCAACAGGAGTAGGCCTGCCTCGAGGCGGCCTGAATCCAACCCGTATGGTCTATGCGTATACGGGTTTGGAGGTTCCAACCATGAAACGATGTTGAGGTATGCCTGTTTTGCCCGCTTCGGGAAAGCCCAAGGGTGGGAGGGGCTTGGCGCTAAGGAACAGAAGTCGGTTCGCTTTTTGCCCTTCATGGAGGATTTGGGCTTGGAAAACAAAACAACCTGCAACTGGGGCGTCCGACTTTTTGTGACCGGTATTCGCCAACCTGGCCCGAATGAAAGCCTATATGGCCTGAACCCGCCAGGGCCTGCTCGTGGGGTACAATTTGCTCATGCGAGTCCTGGCTGTTGTGGTGTTGTTGGGTCTGCTTTCGGCTTGCCAGTCGAATCAACAGCAATGCACCGTGATTCGGGCGGTCGGAGTAACGCAAGGTTTCAAAGTGGCCAATACCGATAGCCCCAATGCCACCATCAAAAAAGGAGGATGCATCGAGTTTGTGTACGATGACGAGACCGGAGCCACACACCTTGTCCAGAGCAAACCCGGTACTCCTAAGGAGTTGGGATTTAGTACCTATCCCATGGGCTTCAAAGGGTACAAGGAGAGAATTGTCTTCAACATCGCCGGGGAGATTGAATACATTTGCTCGACTCAAGATGTCAACGGCTCACATGCCAAAACCATGAACGGAATAATAACGGTGCAACCCTAAAAGGAGTCATCCATGCGTAAAGCTGGTCTTTTGCTACTGGTGCTGGTCGTTGCATTGGTGCCTTTTGCTGCGGCTCGCCCGCCCTATCGGCTTCAAACCATCAATCAGTTCAACCTTGTGGCCGATCGCGGCGATGTGCGCACGGTAAGCTGTCAGTACTGCCACGTGAATGCCAACGGCGGAGCTCCCTGGAATGCGTTTGGTAAAGAAGTGCAGTCTAACTTCAAAGGCAATATTGGGGATGCCCTCTATGAGGCCCTCAAAGCCATGAAAGACTCCGATGGCGATGGCTATGCCGATGTGCTCGAGGTCTTTGCCGGAACGCTACCGGGCGATGCCAGCAGCAAACCGCTGGTTACCCCGCAGTTCCTCATGCAGAGCCTGGAAAAAGCGGGTGGTGTGGATATTTACAAGCCCAAGTAATACCAGATTCGGTTAGTTCGTCACCAAAGGGTGACGAACTAACCCGACCGAAGTTATCCGCGTAGCGGAGGGCGATACCGCCCCTTGGAAGTTATCCGCGTAGCGGAGGGCGATACCGCCCCTTGGAAGTTATCCGCGTAGCGGAGGGCGATACCGCCCCTTGGAAGTTATCCGCGTAGCGGAGGGCGATACCGCCCCTTGGAAGCAAGACGCTTTCTTCGCCGACCGATAGGGAGGAGTGTGCTCTAGGATTCAAAAGACAGCCTCTGGTGTTTTTGGTTTTGTAAACTGTCTTTTTGAATCCGGTATAAGAGCGGCCTTCCACGAATACCCAGAACAGCGGGTTTTGCTGTTCTGGGTAAAACACTCCGCATCGCATGTGGCGTGTTTGTGGGAAACGCGATAAGGGATGAATGGTGTGGGCGAACCTTGTGTTCGTCCACTTTTTTTCTGCACGATGAGGGTATGACAAGTTTGCGTGGAAAAGTCGCTTTGGTTACGGGGGCTTCCTCGGGTATCGGCCTCGAGATTGCCAGGCAACTGGTTGCGGGCGGGGTAGGGGTGGGGTTGTTTGCCCGTAGCCAGGCCAAGTTGGCCCGCCTTGTGGGGGAGTTGGGTAGCAGCCTGGCCCTGCCAGGAGACATTACCCGTTACGAGGATGTAGAGAGAGCCGTGCACCAGCTCGAGGCCCATTTTGGCGGCCTGGACTACCTGATCAACAACGCTGGGGTGGGCATTTTTAAGCCCGTCCACGAACTGAGTCCCGACGAGTGGCAGCAGGTGCTGCAAACCAACCTGACCGGACCTTTTTTTGCCACCAGAGCTGCCGTGCCCGCCATGCAGAAGCGGGGTGGGGGCCACATCATTAATATCGGTTCCCTGGCGGGGAAGAATGCTTTTGCGAACGGGGCAGCCTACAACGCCAGCAAGTTTGGCCTGCTGGGCTTTTCCGAAGCCTCCTTGCTGGATCTGCGCTACTACGGGATTCGCGTCAGCAGCATCTTGCCCGGTTCCGTAGACACGCCCTTTGCCGGCAACAGCACTGGAGCCGCCTGGAAAATCCAGCCCCAGGATATTGCCCAGGCAGTGTTATACCTGCTGCAAAGCGACCCCCGCATCATTCCCAGCCAGCTTGATCTGCGCCCCAGTCAGCCTCCAAGGAAGTGAGCAGCGGGGTTCCCACAAGAGCTTGATCCGCAGCCTACTTTCCGAATACCCATCTTTGGGCTCTGGGCCGTTTGTGTGTAGCTACCCTGGGTCAAGAATCTTTTGAACCCGTCCAGAAAACATCCATGTAGTGCGAGATAAGCAAACAGGTTCAGCGGTTATGTTTCAGGAACTGGACATTTGTCCCCACTCATACCAGATTCGGTTAGTTCGTCACCCTTTGGTGACGAACTAACCCGACCGAAGTTATCCGCGTAGCGGAGGGCGATACCGCCCCTTGGAAGCAAGACGCTTTCTTCGCCGACCGACAGGGAGGGGAGTGCTCTAGGATTCAAAAAGACAGCCTCTAGTGTTTTTGGTTTTGTAAACTGTCTTTTTGAATCCGGTATCAGACCCTCTGGCTGCTTATCGCTGAATCCTCGGAAAATTGCTCGGGTACGCCAATGTTGAACCAGGCCCCAGCAGAGTCCTGGGGTGATTCCAGACTCTTTACTTCGCTCCGGATTGTAGTAAGATACCATTTGACGCAGAAGGCAGATGATCAAAAAGTAACGTTTGGAACATTGTGGAAACGCTGCCATACACTGCTGTCGTGATCCAGAGCAAGCTATGTTTCGATCCCGCATCCGGGACATAGCTTGGAAACAGGAGGAGGAGATGAAGAAAGGTCTTTTGATTGCAGCCATAGCGGCCCTGGGTTTGGTGGGCTCGGCTCTGGCGCAGGGCAGGCTTACGGTCTGGACGCACTACGGCGGCCCTGAGCTGGCCTGGCTCAAACAAACCGCAGCCAACTTTGCCAAGAGCAGCGGCACCCAGGTAGAAGTAGTAGAAGTGCCTTTTGGCGATATTCAGAACAAGTTCATCCTGGGAGCGCCCCAGGGCCAGGCTGCCGATCTGGTGGTGAGCATTCCCCACGACTGGGTGGGGGCCATGGCAGCGGCGGGTGTGTTAGAGCCCATGGGCAAGTATGCGACCAGCAGCTATATTCAGAGCCTCTCGGATGTGGCGGTTGAGGCCCTCACCTACCGTAATCAACTCTTTGCCCTGCCAATGTTCGCGGAGTCGGTGGCGCTTATCTACAACAAGAAGCTGGTTAAGGAAGCCCCCAAAACCTGGGACGAGTTCCTAAAGATTGCCCAGGACAACACCAAGGGCAATTCCTTCGGGTTCCTCTACGACCTGGCCAACCCCTATTTCAACTACGGCTGGTTCACCGCTTACGGGGCCTCGGTGTTTGGTCGTACTGCACAGGGGGTAGATGCTAGCCAGACCCGCCTGGGCGGTGATGCAGGCAACCGTGCGGTGAGCTTCATTAAGGATTTGCGCTACCGTTACCGCTTGATTCCCGAGGGCGTGGACTATGGCGTGGCCGACAGCGCCTTCAAGGAAGGCGCCCTGGCCATGATTCTCAACGGCCCCTGGGCGATTGGCGACTACAAGAAGGCCAACATTGACTTTGGTATTGCACCCATACCCAACCCCCCCGGTGGTCAGCAGTGGCGTCCGTTTGTGGGGGTGCAGGGTGTGGCTATGAATGCTTACTCGCGCAACAAGACCGCAGCTGCCAACTTTGCCAAGCTGCTGGTGAGCACCCAGAACCAGATCGCCTTCAATAAAGCCGGTGGCCGTCTGCCGGTTTCTAAACAGGCCGTCCAGCAGCTGCGCAACGATCCGGTGGTGGCGGGCTTTTCGGCTACCATCGCCTTAGGTTCGCCCATGCCCAACATCCCCGAGATGGGTAAGGTGTGGGGGCCCTGGGGGAATGCCCTGTCGCAGGCCGTCCAGAAGTCGGACACCAACGTGGCCCAAATCGTGGCGGCTATGGTAGCAGAAATTAACCGGGGCCTTTCGGGCCGATAGGGTAGTGCCCACGAATACCCGATACGACGAAAACCTTCGCTTTCTGAACCCCCTTCGTGAGAAGGGGGTTTTATCCACTAGTAGATGAGAGAAAAAAGTGTGCATTCCAACATCGAAATTATGCGCCGATAGGCTACTCTATTTTTCATAGCTGCGCTTCGGCGCACGGACAGGAGACCCTCCATGCGGCGTTCTTGGATAATTTTCGCGGTAGTGGCTTACCTCGGCACGCTGGCTGCGGTGATTCATGCACAGCCGGTACAGACGCCCGGAACCCTAACCGCCGAAATTCGAAGCGCCCTCGAGCAGGTCTACACCCGTGCCCTCCCAGGGGCGGTACGCATTGAGACAATCCCTGAAGGCACGGGTTCCGGTTTTTTTATCAGCGCGGATGGGCTGGTCATGACGGCTTATCACGTAATTGAAGATACGCAGAGTTTTCGGGTGGTGAACTATAAAAATGAGTCGTTCCCCGCAGAATTAGTGGGCTATGACGAGTTTCGCGATATTGCCATCTTGCGAGCCCGGGTGAATGCGCCGGTGCCGTTCCTGGTGCTCGAGACCAGTCAGGGTCCACGTGTAGGCGAGCCTTTGCTGGCCATTGGGAACTCGAGGGGGGCCTTTATTGCGCCGCGCTATGGGCTGGTTAATACCGTCGAACGCGACATTTTCCCCTTCTTCAACTCTATCGCTATTTCTACCACCATTCCCCTGGCCCCCGGCGACTCGGGCGGCCCGGTAATCAACCAGGCCGGGCGGGTGGTTGCGGTAGTGGTGGCGATTGGTCAGCCCAACGGGGTGTTTGAGAGCTACCTGTCGCCTTTACTGGGCCTGGATGAGGTGATAGGCCAGCTAAAAACAGGTCGTAAACGCGATGTGCCTTATATTGGAGTGCAACTTTTCCAGATTGATGATGACACCGCCACCACGCTGCGCATCCCCAAGGAAGGGGTTTTGATCCGAGGGCTGCTGCGGGGCGGAGCTGCCGAGCGAGCGGGCCTGCGTGGCTTTGCGGTGCGCCGGGAGAACGGCCAGGAAGTCTACGATTTTGACGTGATTCTCGAGGCCGATGGTAGACCTTTCAACGATGTCACCGAGCTCCAGCGCTATATCCGCAGCAAAGAGGTAGGTGACAACGTGACCCTGACCATACGGCGGGGCAGCCAGACCCTCAAAATTGAACTCAAACTCACCGCCAACCCAACCCGGCGCGGCTAGATTAGGTTTTCGTTCTCCTTTCCAAGTCAGGTAGTACCAGATTCGGTTGGTTCGTCACCATTTGGTGGCGAATGGGGGTACGCGAAAAATTTGAAAAACTTATTGCATTTTGTAAAGAATACTTATCAAACTTGACACTCTGACCATTGCTTCACCCTGCCCGGGCTACTACCATTGGAGGAAAGTCCTGAAGGGAGGCCCTTTTATGGAACGCCCATCTAAAGAAGTAATCCAGGAGAACCGCGACTACACCCTATTTTCGTGGTCGGTGCAAAGCACCTCGAACCCCATCCACATGGCTCGCTCGCAGGGAGTGTGGTTCTGGGACGGCGATGGCAATAAATGGCTGGATTTTAGCAGCCAGCTCATCAACATCAATGTGGGGCACCAGCACCCCAAGGTACTCGAGGCCATCAAGAAGCAAGTGGATGAACTCTGCTTTGCGGGCCCCAGCTTTGCCACTGAGCCCCGGGGGCAACTGGGTAAGAAACTGGCCGAAGTGACGGGCCTGGCCAAGTCGTTTTTCTGCCTGGGCGGGGCCGAGGCCAACGAAAATGCCATGAAGATGGCCCGCCTTTACACGGGCCGCGACAAGATCATCACCCGCTACCGCAGCTACCATGGCGCTACCATGGGCGCCATGACCGCCTCGGGCGACCCCCGGCGCTGGCCGGTGGAGCCGGGCATTCCGGGCATCGTGCGGGCCTTCGACCCCTACTGCTACCGCTGCCCCTTTGGCAAGACCCCGGATAGCTGCCAGCGGGAGTGCGTGAGCCACATCGAAGAAATCATCCAGATGGAAGGCCCCCACACCATCGCGGCCATCATGGTCGAGGGCATTACCGGCTCCAACGGGCTTCTGGTGCCCCCCGACGACTACTACCCCAAGCTGCGGGCGCTATGCGACAAATACGGCATTCTCCTCATTACCGATGAGGTGATGAGCGGCTTCGGGCGCACGGGTAAGTGGCTTTCTACTCAGCACTACGGCATCAAGCCGGACATCGTGACCTGTGCCAAAGGCCTCACCAGCGGTTACATGCCCCTGGGAGCGGTGATTGTCTCCAAGCCGATTGCCGATTTCTTTGAAGACCACATGCTCTGGGGGGGGCTGACTTACTCGGGCCACCCGGTCTCCTGCGCCGCCGCTGTAGCGAACCTCGCGGTCTACGAGGAAGAACACCTGTTCGAAAACACCGAAGCGCAAGGGAAATACTTGGGGGAGCGGCTCGAGGCCATGCGCAAGAAGTACGCCTGTGTGGGCGACGTGCGCTACATCGGGCTTTTTAGCGTGCTCGAGCTGGTCAAGGACAAAGCCACCAAGGAGCCCCTGGCTCCCTTCAACGGCACCTCACCCGAGATGCAGAAGCTGGCGGGCTACCTCAAGTCCAAGCACATCTACGCCTTCAGCCGCTTCAACATGCTCTGGGTTTGCCCACCGCTGGTTATTAACCGCGAAGAACTCAAATACGGCCTGGACGTGATCGAAGAGGGTCTGGCCCTGGTGGATGAGGCGCTGGGCGTGGTGGGGGCGGCTGCCGACTAGGCGAAAGTTCAAGCAGCGTTGCCTTTTTGCGAAAGACCAACCCGAAGCCACCGGTAACCTTGGCGGCCTGGTAAGTAAAGCTCAGCGCCCCAGGGCGTCAGGGTAGGTTTGGCCTGGAGTCCGATTGTGGGTGCGCTTTCTCGGAAAGTGGGTCATGGGGTGTCTTCCGCTATAGAAGCGCTTCCATCCTGTACTCAGGTGGTTTAGACTACGCTTACTATGCAAATTGAGCGTTCGTTCGGGATTCTGCTCCACCCCACCAGTTTTCCGGGTCGGTGGGGGATGGGGGCTTTGGGCCGGGAGGCAGAGCGGTTTTTGGACTGGCTGGCTTCGACTGGCGCTAAGTGGTGGCAGGTGTTGCCGCTGGGCCCTACCAGCTACGGCGACTCGCCCTACCAGTCCTTCTCGGCATTTGCCGGAAACCCCTACCTGGTAGACCCGGAAATGCTCATAGAAAAGGGCTGGCTGGAAAAAACCGAGGAACCCCCGCAGTACCCTGCCGATGGTGTTAATTACGGCTGGCTCTACGAGACCCGCTGGCCCCTCCTGCGGCGGGCTTTCACCGGGTTTCAGGCCCGGGGTTCCGCGCAGGACAAAGCGCTTCTAGAGGCTTTTATCCAGGCCGAACAGGCCTGGCTGGAAGACTTTGCTCTGTTCATGGCGCTCAAGACCCGCTTTGGCGGCAAGCCCTGGAACGAGTGGAGCCCCGAGCTGCGCGACCGCAAACCGGCAGCCCTGGCCAAAGCCCGCGAAGAGCTGGCCTACGAGGTGGCCTTGCACGAGTGGATTCAGTGGTTGTTTTACACCGAGTGGGGTAAGACCAAGGCCTATGCCGAGTCTAAAGGCATTCGGATTATTGGGGACATGCCCATCTTTGTGGCCTTCGACTCCTCGGATGTGTGGGCCCACCCGCAATACTTTTACCTCGATGCCGATGGCAACCCCACCGTTGTGGCGGGTGTTCCACCCGACTACTTTTCCGAAACCGGCCAGCTCTGGGGCAACCCGCTGTACCGCTGGGATGTGATGGAGGAAGAGAACTTTGCCTGGTGGATTTCCCGCATCCAGCAGTCGCTCAAGCAATGCCACTTGGTACGCATAGACCACTTTCGGGGCTTTGAAGCCTACTGGGAAATTCCTTTTGGCATGCCCAACGCCATCAAGGGCCGCTGGGTCAAGGCGCCGGGTGAAAAACTTTTCAAGGCGGTGCGAGCTGCGTTGGGAGATGCGCCGATTATTGCCGAGGATCTGGGGGTCATCACGCCCGAGGTAGAAGCCCTGCGCGATGGGTTTGGCTTTCCCGGCATGAAGATTCTCCAGTTCGCTTTTTCCGACGATACAAACGTTTTCTTGCCGCACAACTATCCCCCGCATGGCAACGTGATTGTGTACAGCGGCACCCACGATAACGACACCAGCCTGGGGTGGTTCCGCACCGCGCCCGCGGCTGAACGGGCCTTCATGCGCGACTACCTGGCCCGCTACGATATCCGTTGCCTGTCGGAATACGAAGTGGCGGGCGCCCTGATTGAGCTGGCCTTCAAGAGCCCGGCCAACCTGGCGGTGGCGCCCATGCAAGACGTGTTGGGTTTGGGCACCGAGGCCCGCATGAACTTTCCCGGCAGGCTGGGGGGTAACTGGTCGTGGCGCTATGGCGAAGCGGCCCTCGAGCCTGGCCTGGCCGCAGGGTTGCGGGCGCTGGCCGAGGTCAACCGCCGGGTCTAGCGGAGGTTCAGATGAAGATTGGGGGGGTGCTCGAGACCTGCCTCTACGCGCCCGACCTGGACGCCGCCAAGGGCTTCTACCAGGGGCTGCTGGGCCTGGAGCTCTTTGCCGAGCAGCCGGGGCGGCATCTGTTCTTTCGCGCAGGGTCGGGGGTCTTTTTAGTGTTCAACCCCGAAGCCACCCATCAAGAAACCCTTTTGCCGCCGCATGGCGCTGAGGGCAGCGTGCACGTGTGCTTCAGGGTGCCTGCAGAGGAACTGCCTGGCTGGGCGGCGCGGCTCGAGGCCCACGGTTACGCCGTTACCTGGGCAGAGTGGAAGGCAGGCCGGAGCCTGTACGTCTACGACCCCGCCGGCAACCTGGTCGAGCTGGCCCCGGCGGCGATATGGGGCTTAGCAGATAGCTGATGGTCTATGGTCTAAAGCCGATGGCCTACAGTGCATTCCTGCTAGTGGGCTCTACCCAGTCATACCAACTTTACCTAGGCAGTTAGCTTTGAGGGTCGTCGCAAGCTCCCTCATCCGGTGATACCCCAGACGCAGTTAATAACGTCTCCGGCACTATTCTCCTGTACTACTGCCGGAGTGTCACCGCCTTCTACCGTTTGGGGAGAAGGAAGGGGGCTTTGCTATCAAACGCCCATCACCTGATGGGGGGTGGCAATCAGGTCTACGGTGCGCTCAGGTGGGCAGGGGAGGTGCTCAAACACCATCAGGGTATGGGCCAGGGTGGCCCAGGGGGCGGCCACTTGCAGGTCTTTGTAGGGAAAGCCATAGCCCTTGCCGATCCAGTTGTGTTGCTCGTCCACCGCTACGCTTCCTATCAGCACCAGGTCAATCGCGGTCTGACTGAGCTCTATGGGTTTGCCCAGTTGGGCGATTTCCCGCACCCGCTTGAGCTGGTGGGGCTGGAGGCCCTCGAGGCTCAGGTACTTCCCGGCTTTGTCTGGGTGCGGCATCAGAACGATTTTTCCAGACTTCAGGGCGGCCTCACGTAAGGGTTTGAGCACCTGGTCGGGGCCGGCCAGCACCACCGTAGCCAGTTGCCAGAGCTTCAGGCTCATCAGCCGCTCGGCGGCCCGGCTGGCCCCCACAAAATTGGGGTGGTGTCCGTGGGGCGGGGTGGGGTAGGTGGCGGCCCGGTGCTGTGCCAGGGCGCTCCAGACCATTTCCCGTACTTCGCCTTGCGTCACACTGGCAGTGTATCGCATGGCGATTCATGGCTGCCCGGTGAGCAACAAGCGCAGGAAAGCAGCATCGGAAAAGCCCGTTCTGCGCCCCGCCAGGCTTTCTACGATGCCCTCGGCCTGGCGTACCACCACCAGCCCCAGTTTGCGGCTGATGTATAGCCGTTGGTCGCCGGCCCCTGCCGCAACCGCCAGGTCGTCGGGCAGACCGGGGGAACCCGCCAGTGTGTCTATCTCCTGCCCCACCCGCCCAATGGCGGCCCGCTGTGCCGGGCTAATGGGGCGGCCCAGCCACCAGGTCAGGCCGTAGATGGGGTTAACCCTCGAGGGCTCAAAGCACTTTTCCAGTAGCGCGGCGTCCACAATGCGCTGCCCCTGCCAGAATCCTTCATTCCGCACCAGCTCCCCAAACCGCGCCCAGTTGCGGGCGGTCAGGAAGGCCCCCGAAGGCAGGTGGGGGTGGCCATCGGGCCCCCGGCGCCAGAAGGCGTACTCCAGACCAATCGGCCCGAAGATGCGGCGCTCCAGGTACAGCAAGGGGTCGCCCCGCAGTTTGCGCCGCATCACCTCACCAAAAATCTGAAAGGGAATGGGGCCATAGGAAAAGCGGGTGTCCGGCGGAGCCTCGGCAGGCGTCTGGATGGCGGCCTGGTAGGTGGGGGGGCGGGCCAGGGTGCCGCCGGGGATGCCACTGGTCAGGTGCAAGAGCTGGCTCAGGGTGATCTGCGAACGCAGCGGGTCGCCCTGCCACTCGGTCAGGGTTCGGGCCAGGGGCTCGTCCAGCGAGAGCAACCCGTCCTGTGCGGCTGCCACGGCCATCACCCCGCAAAAGCTCTTGGTGCCGCTGGCCAGCTCATGGGCGCGGGTGGGGCTGCCTCGGTTCGGATAGTCCTCGAACACGATCTGGCCATCAACCATCACCAGGAGGGCAATGCCCCGGTTTTGGGCCGAGTAGCTAGCGGCTAGCTTGTGGTAGGCGGGGTTGGATGGATTGGGCGCGGTCTGTGCAGAGCCACGGGTACTGATTAGCAAGGTGGCTAGGCCCTTAAGAACGGTGCGGCGATGCATGACCAGAGCCTAGTCTCCCAGGCTTAAGCTTAGCTGAAGCGCAGGGGTTTGAGTTCGGGTAGTTTTTGCAGGTGTTCCCGAAAGGCCTCGAGGGTGGCTTTGCGCTCGGCCTCGTTCATTTCGCCCGGCCCGTAGGCAATAAATGGGGGCAGCACCTCCAGGCCACAGTAGGCAAAAATACCGTAGTGGATGGGCTCGAGCACCCGCAGCAGGTCGCGCTGGGGCGCAGAGTGGAAATAATCCTCGCGGGCCCCCACAGTAAGGCTCAGCATGGCTTTTTTGCCCTGCAGCAGTCCGCTGTCGAAGGAGTGCTCGTCGTCGTAGGCAAAGCCATAGGCAAACACCCGGTCTATCCAGCCCTTCATGATGGCGGGCATTCCGTACCACCAGTCGGGAAACTGAAAGAGCAGCAGGTCGGCCCGCCGCACCTTCTCGATTTCGGGCTGAATATCGCGCAGGTCACCCTGTAACTCCTGCGCGCTGAGCACCGGGTTAAAGCGCATGGTGTACAGGTCGGAGAGAAGAATGCTGTGTCCAGCCTGGCTCAAGGCCCGCACCGCCAGGTCGCGCAGGGCGGCGTTGAAGGAGTTTGGGTTGGGGTGGGCATAGATAATCAGGACGTTCATCGGCTCAAAGCCTACGGCTAAAGTTCCCAGGGCTGCAACGGGATGGGTTTATCGGTACAGCTCGCGTGCAATAACCAGCTTTTGAATCTCGCTGGTGCCCTCGTAAATTTCTGTGATTTTGGCGTCGCGGTAATAGCGTTCAACCCGGTATTCGCGGTGGTAGCCATAGCCGCCCAGAACCTGCACGGCGTCGCGGGTCACGCTAACCGCTATGTCCGAGGCAAAAAGCTTGGCCGTGGAGGCCTCGAGGGTAAACTTTTCACCCCGGTCTTTCCTGGCGGCGGCTTCCAGCACCAGCGCCCGGGCAGCGGCAATGCGGGTGTGCATCTCGGCCAGCTTGAAGCCAACCCCCTGAAACTCCCGGATTCTCTGGCCGAACTGGGTGCGCTCGTCGGCGTACTGCCTGGCGATCTCGAAGGCTGCGCGGGCCATCCCCACCGCCTGGGCGGCAATTCCAATGCGCCCGGCATCCAGCCCGGCCAGGGCCTGGGCCAGCCCCCGGCCTTCCTGTCCCAACAGGTTTTCATCCGGTACAAAGACCTCCTCGAGGCGTAACTCGCAGGTATGCGCGGCATGCAGGCCCATCTTGTCCTCGGGGCTGCCAAAGCTAAGGCCGGGGGTATCCTTTTCCACAATAAAGCAGCTAATCCCGGCCTCGCCCCGCGCCATCACCACATAGACCTGGGCCTGGCCCCCCGAGGTGACCCAGCTTTTCAGGCCGTCCAGTTGCCAGCCACCCGGCACCTTGCGGGCCGAAGCCTTCAGAGAGGCCGGGTCGGAACCGGCGTGGGGCTCGGTCAGCGAGAAGCCCCCAATCCATTCGCCTTTGGCCAGCGGCACCAGGTACTTCTTCTTCTGGGCCTCGGTGCCAAACTTGTTCAGCATATACTGCGGCAAGCCCGAAGTTACGGAAAGAATGACCGCCACGCTGGGGTCGGCAGCAGCGATTTCTTCCATGGCCAGGGCCCAGGTGACCGAGTCGAGCCCGGCCCCGCCCCAGGCTTCGGGGGTGGTCATGCCCAGCAAGCCCAGCTCGCCCAGCTTTTGCAGCTGGGGCCAGGGGTACTGCCCCGAGCGATCGTATTCGGGGGCCATCTCCCACAACACCTCGCGGGAAACGGCCCGCACCATGTCCAGTACCATTTTTTGATCGGTGGTCAGAACGGCCATAAATATATCGTATCACGCAGCTTGTGTTGAAAAAGCGTTATGAAATAGCAGGCTGAGCGCCAAAGGCGTTTCGTAAGATTGGGGGGATGCTGAAGCAACGCGTACAACTGCTCATGGCGGCGGGCTTGAGCCTGCTGTTGTTGCCCCTGGGGCTCGTCGTCAACCCGGAGCTCGGGGTGGGGGCGCTGCTGGGCGTCTGGCTGGGGGGCACACTTATGGGCTTATTCGGCTTTACCTTTCGGGTTTTGCTGCTGGGAAGCGGGTTTTGTGCCTTGCTCATTGCTGCCGTGGTCTTTACCCCGCTCACCCGGGTCCTGATGAGCGGGCTGGTTGTTGACGAAGCGCCGCAAAAAGCCGACCTGATTGTGGTGTTGGGGGGCGGGATGCACTGTGGGGCGGGTGAGCTCGAGGCCTCCTCACTGGCCCGCCTGGAGAAGGGCCTGGAGCTGTGGCGGGCCGGCTTTGCCCCGCGCATTTCCCTCTCCGACACCGTGGGCGAGATTTTTGGCGATGCCCGCTGCCCTTCGCTGGGCCTCGAGGCCCGGGCGCGAGTACAGGCACTTTATGGTGCAGAAGGCCCGGAAATTGTCCTCCTGCCGCAGATGCGAACCACCCGTACCGAGGCCCTGGCGGTAGCCGAGGTGGTTAGGGAACGGGGCTGGGAACGGGTCTTGCTGGTGACCACCCCAGCACACAGTCGCCGGGCCGCCGGGGCCTTTCGCAAGCTGGGCTTGGATGTAGTGAGCGTGACCTCGAGCGAGCCCCGCTTCGACCTGGCCCTCTCGGCTCCGGCAGACCGACTGCAATCGCTCACCCCCCTCACACGGGAGTATCTGGGCCTGTTGAAATACCGCTTACAGGGTTGGCTGTAGGGTTTCCAGAAGGTTTGTGTGATGGATCAGATGAACCCAGCCTTCTGCCCGGTCTGAAGAAAGGCGGCTTTCGCTAGGGGTGTGAGGCGACCGGAACCGCCCAACACGCCCGGAATCAGCGGTAGGCTTGCAGGAACTGCTCGAGTTTCTCCCTGCCGGGCCGGAGCCGTTCCGGGGATAGCTGGGCCAACGGGGTGTCCAGTTCTTCTACCTCGGCCAGGCTGGGCCGGTCGGGGTTGTAGTAAATCAGGCCGGTAATGAACTCGCCGGTTTCCTGGGCCCGATGCAGACGCTGCAGGGCTGCCATCTTGTCGGTGGGGTCATGGTCTTTGTCCAGGTTCCGCAGGCTGATCAGGGAGCCGTCGTGCAAGCGCACGGTGCGGAACTCACCGGGCTGCATGGGCTCGATGCTAATTTCCTCGGCGTAGGGGATGAAGCCCAGCTCGTGCAGGGGCTGTTCGTGCTTGGTGCCATAGCCGTAGCTCTTGGGGCTATCGTCCTCGTTGTTGAAGGCCACGCATGGGCTGATGATGTCGAGCAGGGCCGTACCCCGGTGGGAGAGGGCAGCCTTGAGCAGCTCGCGTACCTGTTTGGCGTCGCCGGCAAAGCTGCGGGCCACAAAGCCACACCCGGCGATAATGGCCTCCATACAGAGGTCTATAGGGGGAAACTCGTTTTGACCGGCGTATTTGAGTTGTAGACCCTCCTCGGCCGTGGCCGAAAACTGGCCCTTGGTCAGGCCATACACGCCGTTGTTCTCCACGATATAAACCATCCGCACATTGCGGCGCATCAGGTGCTTAAACTGGCCCATCCCAATGCTACCGGTGTCGCCATCACCCGAGACCCCAATGGCCTTCAGGGTGTGGTTGGCCAGCAGGGCCCCGGTGGCCACACTGGGCATGCGCCCGTGCAGGGCATTAAAGCCGTGGGACATACCCAAAAAGTAAGCCGGCGATTTGGACGAGCAGCCAATGCCCGAAAGCTTGATAATCTCGTGAGGCCGCAGGTTGAGCTCGAAGCCTACCTGCACAATCTGGCTGGCAATGCTGTTGTGCCCGCAGCCCTTGCACAGGGTGCTGGGCGCACCATCGTAGTCTTTTTTACTCAGGCCCACCATATTGAGCTTGATGGGGGCTCGATCGGAAGGGGCAGGATTGGGGTTTTCCATGTGAGCATCCTTTGCAAGGCCAGGGTAGCTGCTTATAGGGTGGCTTCTTCTTTGAGCAAGCGCTCCTGCACCCACTGTGCCGTCAGGGGCAGGCCGTCGAGGTGTGCGATGGAGCGAAGCCGGGCGGCGTATTCGGGCATCTCGGTTTGCAAAATGCCATGCATCTGTCCGTCGCGGTTCAGTTCGATGACGTACACCCGCTCATGCGCGGCCACGAAATCGCGCACCTCCTGGTTGATGGGCAGGGCGCGCAGGCGCAAAAAGCTGGTAGGAAGCTGCGGGGCCAGGCGGTCGCGGGCCTCCTCGATGGCGTAGCGGGTGGTGCCGTAGGCGATGATACCTACCCTGGCGGAGGAGTTGTGTAGAGTGACCGGAGCGGGTACCAGGCTGCGGGCTGTCTCGAACTTGCGGGCCAGGCGGGCCATGTTGCCCTCCCAGTCGTTCGCACGTTCGCTGTACTGGGCCTGTTCGTTGTGACCGCTGCCGCGGGTAAAGTAGGCAGCCAGGGGATGGGGTGTCCCCGGCAGGGTACGGTAGGGGATGCCGTCGCCGTCGACGTCCTTGTAGCGGGCAAAGCCCCCCAGGGCCTCGAGCTGCTCCGCGCTCAAGACCTTGCCACGTTGCAGAGGCCGGTCGGGGTAGTCGAAAGGCTGGCCCATCCAGTTGTTCATGCCCAGATCGAGGTCCGAGAGCACAAACACCAGCGTTTGCAGTTGTTCGGCCAGATCCAGCGACTTCCAGCCAAACTCGAAGCACTCCTCTATCGAGGAGGGCAGCAGAACCGGGTGCTTGGTGTCGCCATGGCCCAGGGTGTAGGCAAAAGAAACATCGCCCTGGCTGGTGCGGGTAGGCAGGCCGGTACTGGGGCCAACCCGCTGGATATCCCAGATGACCGCAGGAATTTCGGTGAAGTAGCCATAGCTGACGAACTCGGCCATTAAGCTGATGCCGGGGCCGCTGGTGGAGGTGAGGGCCCGGGCACCGGCCCAGCCTGCGCCCATGACGATGCCGGCGGCGGCCAGCTCATCCTCGGCTTGAATTACGGTATAGGTGGGCTTACCCGCCTCGTCCTTGCGGAGCTTGGGCAGAAACTCGCGCAGGGCGTCCATAAAGCTGGTGGAGGGCGTAATGGGATACCAGGCCGCCACGCTCACCCCGCCAAACACCGCCCCCAGCGCGCCGGCCTCGTTGCCGGTCATGATGATGAGCCCTTCGGTTTTGTTCATGGGCTCGAGGCGGTAGGGGTCTTGTTTGCGCAGGTGCTCGGTGGCCCAGGCGTGGGCCCGCCGCACCACCTCCATGTTGCTTTCAATGAGCTTCTGGCGATAATCAAACTGGGCGCCCAGGGCCTCTTCTACAACCTGAAGCGGCACCCCCAGCATCCAGGCCACCACCCCCACGTAGGCCATGTTGGCGATGTAAGGTTTCCGCTTAACCGGAACTTCAATTCCGGCGATGAGCTCGCTCACCGGAACGGGGTAGTAGATCAGATCCTCTCGCCTGGGCAGGTTCTTAAGATCGGCATTGTAGATGCAGACTCCGCCCGCAGGAAGCTCCTGTACGTCTTCGGCGACAGTGGCCGGGTTGAAGGCCACCAGAATTTCGGAGGGCTTGCGCGCAATGTAGCCTTCGTGGCTCACCCGGATGTGGTACCAGGTAGGAAGCCCCTGAATGTTCGAGGGAAATATGTTCTTGCCGTGTACGGGTATGCCCATCTTAAAAAAAGACCGCAACAGCGTGAGGTTAGCGGTCTGGCTTCCGGTGCCGTTGGCAGTGGCTACGACCAGGGAGAAGTTGTTTATAACCGGGGAGCTTGTAGCGTAGCCTGCCTCTTGCTGTCGTTCCAGAACGTTCATGAAACCTCCTAGTGCTTTTAAACTCCATCAGGCCAGCACTGGGTCTGCGCCACTATCCTATCGGATTTTGCTGAGGTATTTGAGTGACTTTAAGCCCTATTTCATGGGAAATTTTGCACAAAAACTGGTTGCAGGGAAGGATGATAGACTTTCCTGTGTCTTCGATAACCCTTCTGCAAAATGCCACCGTGCTGGATGTCCAAAGCGGTTCACTTTTACCCCACCGGCGGGTGGTGATTCAAAATGGCCGGATTGAGCGCCTCGAGCCCATGCAGGCAGACGCGCCCGAGGCCAGGGCAGCCGGGGTGAGGGTGCTCGACCTGAGGGGCCAGACCCTGCTGCCGGGCCTCATTGACGCCCACGTGCACGTGCTGGCCTGGACGGCCAATCTGCGCGAGCTTTACAACGCTTCGCCACACTACAACGCTCTGCGGGCCGCCGAGATCATGCACGAGATGCTGATGCGCGGCTTTACCACGGTGCGCGACGCTGCCGGGGCCGACTTTGGCCTCAAGCGGGCAGTGGAAGAAGGGCTTTTGGTTGGGCCCCGTCTGTTCATCTGCGGACGGGCCCTGAGCCCAACCGGGGGCCATGCCGATAGCCGGGCGGCGGGTGAACAAGCGCTGGAGACCGTCAGCACCCCGGTGGCCTTTGGCACGGTGGTGGATGGAGTACCCGAGGTTCGGCGAGCGGCCCGCGAGGAGATTCGCCGGGGCGCTGACCATATCAAACTCATGCTGGGGGGCGGCATTGCCTCGCCGACCGACCGCCTGACCAACGACCAGTTTTCTCGAGAAGAAATCCGGGCCGCCGTGGAGGAAGCTGAGATGGCCGACCTTTACGTGATGGCCCACACCTACACTGCTCGAGCCGTCAATCGGGCCCTGGAGTGCGGCGTGCGCAGCCTCGAGCACTGCAACCTGATTGACGAAAGCAGTTTGCAGCTGTTCTTGAAGCACAAGGCCTGGATGGTGCCCACCCTGGTGACCTACCAGGCCCTGGCCCAGGAAGGGGTTTCGGCGGGCCTGCCCAGGGAGGTGGAGCACAAAATTTACCTGGTGCTGGACAAGGGTCTGGCCGCACTGGAGATGGCCTCCAGGGCTGGGGTGAACCTGGCCTACGGCACCGATTTGCTGGGAGCCATGCACCGACGGCAGCTCGAGGAGTTCGTCATTCGTGCACAGGTACAGCCGAACCTCGAGGTCATCCGGGCCGCCACCCTGTATGCAGCCCGGCTGTTGCGGGCCGAGGGCCAGCTAGGGGTAGTAGCCCCCGGCGCCCATGCCGACCTAATTGCAGTGGAGGGAAACCCGCTCGAGGACATTCGGGTACTTGCCCACCCCGAGCGCCACCTGAAGCTGGTTATGAAAGGTGGAACCGTTCATCATCAAGCTATGTAAACGATCATCACCGTGGCATTACATCTCGCATCATCTCAATACAGCCCCAGCAGTGCCGATGTACCTAGTGTGCTCTAAACGGCCTTGTGCCAGATTCGATTGATTCTTTACTGTTTTGGTAACGAATCAGCCCAACAGAACTAATCCGCGTAGCGGAGGGTGACGCTACCCCTTAGAATGGGGGACGCTTTATTCGCCGATCGACAGGGAGAGGTGTGCTCCAGGATTTTTGTCTGTCCTTTTGAATCCGATATGGCTTGCTGCTGGTCGCGTTAGGTGTATTTTTCGCCTCGCACCACTTCCACGTTTTCCACAAAGGCAATTACCGCGTAGTTGGCAAAGTAGACCTCCGCCAGCCGGTTGAGGATTTTTTCCGCCACAGAAGGGCTCACAATTGTTTCCAGACGAATGTTATTTCCCTCCCACTCGCTGGCCCGCACCCCCCGGCTGCCCTCGCCCCTGGCAGGTGTGATGGTGTAGCCCTTGGCCCCGAGCTTCCTGACCTCCCGAACGAGTTTCTCTTCCAGAAAGCCTTCTGCAATGATGGTGACCAGCTTGAGCGAGACCAAAGCCATTAGCTACCTCCGTGCAGCCAGCGGGAAAGCGCAAAATAGATGGGGATTCCCAGGGTCAGATTGAAGGGGAAGGTGACGCCCAGCGAGGCGGTGAGGTAGTAGCTGGGATTGGCCTGCGGCAGGGCAATGCGCACGGCGGCTGGAGCGGCAATGTACGAAGCACTGGCAGCCATGGTGCCCAGCACCATCGCGCCCCCCACCGACATGCCGGCCAGGCTGCCCAGCCACACGCCCAGGGCCCCTTGTATGAGTGGCATCACAATCCCAAAGCCAATCAAGAAAACCCCTACCGTGCGCAGATCGCGAAAGCGCTTGGCAGCTACCATACCGAGCTCGAGCAAAAACAGCACCAGCACCCCCCGGAATGGGTCCACGAACACCGGAGCAATCTGCTTGAGGCCCTCTGGCCCAGCCAAAAAGCCCATCAGCGAGCCGCCTACCAGCAGCAAAATGCTTTTGCCTGCGAAAATCTCGCGTAAGGCCTCGCCCAGGGAGCCTTCACCCAGGTTACGCCGGGCGATTAGCAGCGCAATGACAATGGCCGGGACTTCCAGAATGGCCACCAGGGTGGGCAAAAAACCTTCTACAGGTTGCTGCGCTGCTTGCATGAATGCAGTGGCTGCAACGAAGGTTACGGCCGAGACCGAGCCGTAGTGGGCTGCGATAGCGGCGGCGTTTACTACATCAAAGCGCCCCAGCCGACGTAATGCAGTGTAGGAAAGCAGGGGCGTGAGCACACTCAGGATTAATGTGGCCAGAGCCGGCTTCCACAGCTCGGTAAAGGGTGTGGTGGAAAGTGCAGCTCCGCCCTTAAGCCCGATGGCCAGAAGCAAATAGATCGAGAGGGTGGTGTAAAGCGCATCGGGGATTTTGAGGTCGGACTTGACCAGGGTGGCCGTGATGCCCAGGGCAAAGGCCAGCACGGCAGGGGAGAGAAGGTTGATACGGAGCAGTTCTAGCGTATCCACTGTTCTGGATTGTACAGCCTGGGAGGGGGTTTTTCGCTTATGGGGTAATACCGGATTCAAAAAGACAGTTTACAAAACCAAAAACACCAGAGGCTGTCTTTTTGAATCCTAGAGCACACCCCTCCCGAACGGTCGGCGAAGAAAGCGTCTTGCTTCCAAGGGGCGGTATCGCCCTCCGCTACGCGGATAACTTCCAAGGGGCGGTATCGCCCTCCGCTACGCGGATAACTTCGGTCGGGTTAGTTCGTCACCCTTTGGTGACGAACTAACCGAATCTGGTATAAGCTCCAAGGCTCGCGAGATGTGCTGTTTGCCGGCCTCTGACCGCGTTTCGTCTACTGCCCTTGCCCCAGCGAATAGCCTGGCTTGCCGTCAAAGTTGTAGAGGTGTTCGGTCTTGATGAAGTCCATCCCGGCGGCGGCAATTTTGCCCAGCAGCTCCACAATGTCGTTATGGTTGGGGCTTCCGTTCTGGGCCATAAAACGCCCCCGCCAGTGGTCGGTGCGGAAGGTTTCGGGGAAGCCCCCCGGCCATACCTTCACGCCGCGGTTGGTGATGAGCGCCAGCCTGAGCTTGTCGGTGGAAAGCGGCTCCAATAGCTGGGCCAGCTCCTCGGGCTTGCTGCCGCGCCAGTTAAAAAAAACGTCAATGCCCACCAGCTCCTTTTGAGCTGGTTTTGGGTTGCGAACCATCAGGGGCACCATGGGTTCCTTGTTGGCCTCGCCAAACTTGGCCGGACGCAGCCGCTCGGGTAGCTGGCCCAACCGCTCGATCACCGCCTGGGCAAAGGCCTCGGTACCCACCTTTTTCTCGCTGACCCGCTCGTCGTAGATGTCGGCCGTGTGGATGCCATCTTCCAGGGTTTTGAGCCAGGCGTTCTTGATGCGGGCAGCGGCCTCGGGCTGCCCAATGTGCACCAGCATCAAGATGGCGCCCTGCAAAAGCCCGGAGGGGTTGGCAATGCCCTTGCCGGCAATATCCGGTGCGCTGCCATGAACCGCTTCGAACATGGCGCAGTCGTCGCCCACGTTGGCCGAACCGGCCAGCCCCACCGAACCGGCGACCTCGGCGGCGATGTCCGACAGGATATCGCCATAGAGGTTGGGTGCCAGAATCACATCGAAGCGCTCAGGCATCTCGGCCAGGCGGGCGGCGCCGATATCCACGATCATGTGTTCCTTGTGCAGCTCGGGGTATTCGGCCCCAATTTCATCGAACATTTTGTGAAAAAGCCCGTCGGTAATCTTCATGATGTTGTCTTTGGATATACAGGTGACCTTTCTGCGCCCGTTGCGCCGGGCGAACTCGTAGGCATAGCGCACGATGCGCTCGGTACCCGGCTTGGAAATGAGCTTGAGGGCCATGGTGACCTCTTCGGTTTGCCGATACTCAATACCGGCGTAGAGGTCTTCTTCGTTTTCGCGCACGATCACCAGATCAATGGACTTGTGCTTGGTGGTAACGAAAGGCTCGTAGCTCTGCACCGGGCGCACATTGGCATACAGGCCCAGGGTTTTGCGCACGGTCACGTTGAGGCTCTTGTAGCCCCCGCCCTGAGGGGTGGTGATGGGGGCCTTCAGAAACACTTTGGTGCGCCGCAAGCTTTCCCAGGCGCTCTCCTCGATACCGCTGGTGTGTCCGCGGCGGTAAACGCTCTCGCCAATCTCGATGACCTCGGGCTCGAGCTGAGCCCCTCCCGCTTCCAGAATTTGCAGCACCGCCCGCATAATTTCCGGTCCGATGCCATCGCCATAAGCAACCGTGATGGGTGTTTTGCTCATTTTTTGTTCTCCTTGCGCTGATGAGCGCTTGAAATTCAATCTAGGTCAACCGGGTTCAAGAAAAATCGGGTTGTGCTATGGTCAGTTTTTGCTAAACTTACATTTATCCTGGGAAATAACAGCTCTTGAATAAAACTGAAGCCTCTTTGCCGTGCATATGGCTACCTTGAAACCCGCGGCCTGCGATAGGAATCGCCTTTGCCTGGCCAGCCCAGCTAGGCTTGTGTGGGTTTTTCGGCTGCCCAGGATGCGCCCAGGATGAACTGGGGACAGCCCCCGCGGTAAACTAAATGGCCATGGAACTGCCCGCACACCCTCTAGTTGGGATCATTATGGGCTCCAGGTCGGACTGGGAAACGATGCAACACGCCGCGCAAACCCTGGAGCAACTCCAGGTTCCCTACGAGGTGCGGGTGGTTTCGGCGCACCGCACCCCCGACCTGCTTTTTGAATATGCCGAGCAGGCCGAGGCGCGGGGCCTCGAGGTCATCATTGCTGGGGCCGGTGGGGCCGCGCATTTACCGGGTATGACTGCTGCTAAAACCGGTCTTCCAGTGCTGGGGGTTCCGGTGGAATCCAAAACCCTCAAAGGGCTGGACTCCCTTTTGTCCATCGTGCAGATGCCGGCTGGCGTGCCCGTGGGAACCCTGGCCATTGGCCGGGCGGGGGCTGTCAATGCGGCTTTACTAGCGGTGAGCATCCTGGGCAACAAGTACCCTAAGTGCAAAGCTGCTTTGGCAAACTACCGCAAGGCCCAGACCGAGGCGGTGCTGGCCAAGCCCGACCCCCGCCTCGAGAACTGAGCTTTTTTTGGGCAAATGAGCCGGATTTTCCTGTCCAATGCACTAAACTAAGCAGGGTGAGCATGGGCAGTCGGGCCTATGGCGGGGTATGGCTGGTAGCAGTGCTGCTATCCGCGGTTTTACTGGTATGGGGTGTGGTTGCCCGCTGGTGGGGCTGGGCCCTCGTGTGCGCATTGCTGCTGGGGCTCTTGGCCTGGCTGTACTGGAGGCTGGTGCTGCGCGAGGGTCGGCGTGCGCTTCAGGAGCACCAGGCCGACCGCGTGTTCGACGAAATGGAACTGCTGGTGGTTAGGCTGGATCGGCAAGGCCGCATTGTTTTTTGCAACCGGTATTTGCTCGAGCTTACCGGCTGGACGTGGCCGCAGCTTGCCGGGCAAAACTGGTTCGATTGGTTCATTCCGGCTGAAGAGGGCGTCCGGGAAATTTTTGAACGGGCCATGGAGAATGGTGACCTGGTACCCCAGTACAAGAACAACATCCTGACCCGAAACAAAGAACGCAGGCGGGTTTTGTGGAATAACTCCTTGTTGCGCGATGAAAACGGACGGGTTATAGGAACCTTTTCTGTAGGGCAAGATGTTACTGATCTCGAGAAGGCCGAGCAAGAGCGTTTGCGCAGCGAAAAACTTCTCTGGCAGATTGCCGAGACCGTGCAGGACGTGGTACTGCTGACCGACGCCAACGCCCATATTCAATATGCAACGCCCTCGATACACCCTGTGGCTGGTTGGAAGCCAGAGGAGGTGGTGGGTCGGTCGGTTTACAGCCAGCTCGATTCAGAACAACAGCGCATCTTTGAACGGATGACCCGTGAGGCCACACCCGAAAAGCATGTGACCCAGGTGGGTTTTTCTTATCAACACCCGGATGGCCAGCAGCGGATTTTGGAGGCTTCCATCAACTTCCTTTTTTCGCCCGAGGGCGTCTTCCAGGGGGTTGAAGTAGGGATTCGAGACGTCACCCAGCGCTACCAGGCCGAGCAGGCCGTGCGCGAGAGCGAGCAGCGCTTGCGCGAGCTGACCAACTCCATGCGCGATGTGGTCATGCTGCTGAGCGTAAAAGGCGTCATCGAATACGTCACGCCATCGGTCAAAGCAGCGCTTGGGTACGATCCCGACGAACTGCTGGGCCGTAGCGCTTTTGAATTTTTCGATCCAGAAGATCATGGGTGGGTGCTGGAGGCGGTGCGGGCGGCCCGCGAAGGGCGGCGTCCCTTGCGTCTGGAGTACCAGCACCGCCACAGAGACGGTTCAAGAATCTGGCTCGAGACCCAGCTCGACTACATCTACGACCCGGAGGGCCAGCCTTTGCGTATGGTACTGGGTGCTCGCCAGATTCAAGACCGCCGCGAGGCCGAGGAACAACTTCGTCAAAGCGAGCAAATGCTGCGGCAAATTACCAATGCTATGCAGGATGTGGTGGCCCTGACCGATCCGTTGGGTTATATACGCTACGTCACCCCCTCGGTCGAGCGTTTGCTGGGGTACAAACCTGGGCAGATGCTGGGCCAGTTGGCTTTCGATTTTCTGGCGCCCGAAGATGGGGCCAAAGCCATGCTGCTGGCCGAGCAGTGCCTGGCTGGGGGAGGGGGGTACCACATCGAGGCCCGCTACCGGCACGCCGAGGGCCACTACATCTGGATTGACACCCTGGTCAACTTCATCACTGACGAAAAGGGCAATCCCATTGGTAGCGTGGTGAGTGGACGCGACGTCACCGAGCGACGACAAGCCGAAGAAGCCCTGCGGGAACGCGAGTATCGCCTGAGCCAGATTACCAACTCCATTCAGGATGTGGTCTTGCTGCTCGATCCATATGGCAGGGTGCAGTATGCGACCCCTTCTGTAACGCAGGTCCTGGGGTTTGCGCCAGAGGAGCTGGTAGGCCGCCCCGTTTCGGTGTTGGCCGATGCAGCCCAGTGGCGGGCCATTCGACAGCAGGGCCGCCAAGCCATTCAGGAGCGGCGGGCCTGCAAGATTGAGTGCAGTTGCCGACACAAGGATGGGCACCGGGTTTGGATCGAGAGCCTGGTTAATTTTGTATGGGACGAATCGGGGGTTTTGCAGGGCGTTGTGGTGGGGATGCGGGATACCAGTGAACGCAAGCAACAACAGGCCTATGTGGAGTACATGGCTTACCACGACGAACTCACCAAGTTGCCCAACCGCCGGGCTTTGCGGCGTGCTGCCGAAGAGCTATTGTCTAAAGCAGCTGTGCAGAAGATACCGATAAGTCTGCTTTACCTCGACCTGGACAACTTCAAAACCGTGAACGATACCCTTGGGCACGATGTGGGCGATGAGCTGCTGGTAGAGGTTTCGCAGGTTTTGAGCAAACAACTCCGCACCGACGATATGCTGGCCCGCCTGGGCGGCGACGAGTTTGCCTGCATTTTGTACAACACCGAGCCAGAGCAGGCCCAGCAAGTGGCCTTTCGCATGGCTCGAGCCATTCGGGGAGCCCTGGGCGGTGATAACTTTTCGCTCAAACTGCCCAGTCTGGGTGTAAGTGTGGGCATCGCCAGCTTTCCCAAAGACGGCAGTAGCTTTGTGGAATTGCTCAAGGTGGCCGATATTGCCATGTACCAGGCCAAGGACTCGGGTAGCCGCGTGGTCATTTACGATGCGGCCAAAAGCCCCTACACCGATGAGCGGCTGCAATTCGAAGCGGATTTGCGCAAGGCTACCCAGGAGCAACAACTCCAGCTGCTTTATCAGCCCATTTGGCACCTCAAGGAGCGCCGCCTGGAGGGGGCTGAGGCTTTGTTGTGCTGGCCCTACCAGGGCAAGCTCTTGAGCGCTTCGGAGTTCGTGCCCCTGGCCGAAGAGGTACACCTGATCGAGCAGATGGACCTCCTGGCTCTGGGAAAAGGCCTGGAGCAGTTAAAGCGATGGCAGCAACTCAAACTGCCTTATCGCCTTTCACTCAACATCTCTACCCAGTCGCTGGTGCAGCCTGAGGTGGTACGGGAGCTGCTGCGGGCACTGACCGATGCCCAGGTAGATCCCCAGTGGCTCACCCTGGAAATTACCGAGAGTGTCCTACTGCACGATCCCAACCAGGCCCGAAGGGTGCTCAGCGTATTCAAAGCCCTGGGGGTGCGGGTGGCGATTGACGATTTTGGCAGCGGCTATGCTTCGCTGGGTTATCTGCGCCAGCTCCCTCTGGATCGCCTCAAGATAGACCGTAGCTTTATCAGCTATCTGGGCAGCAGCGTGCGGGATGAGAAACTGATTCGAGCTGCCATTGACCTGGCGCATAGCCTCGAGGCCGAGGTGGTAGCCGAGGGGGTCGAAACCCCTGAGCAGCTAGAGTGGTTGCTTGAAAACGACTGCGACCTGGTGCAGGGATACCTGATGGGTCATCCGGCCCCGATTGAACACTGGCCGCCCCCCGGTCCCATCGAGCGATGGCTCCTACCTTCGATCAAGGCAGACGACTAGGGACAAAGTGCTTCAATAAGCGCTGGTTGAATCAGTCAGAAATAATACCGGATTCAAAAAGACAGTTCACAAAACCAAAAAAACTATAGGTTGTCATTTTTGAATCCTAGAGCACACCCCTCCCTTGAGTACCGGCGCTAGCCGGGGGCCGATGGCCCTTCACTGTCGGTCGGCGAAGAAAGCGTCTCCCTTCCAAGGGGCGGTATCGCCCTCCGCTACGCGG
>NZ_QWKY01000029.1 GCF_003574035.1 Meiothermus hypogaeus
CTTGGGCTTTTCCTGAAAGCCCACCATGCGCCACTGGTCGTCTACCTGGAGCACCCCAAAGCGGCTGGCCTGCTCGATGGGCACCGGATAAGCGGCCCGAGATAGCCCCACCTACCCTGGGGCCCGAGGGGCTGGTGCTAGGTAACTGGAAGCTACCACTCAAGGGAGAGTGGATCGGGCCCAAACTGCTGGGGCAACGCGCTTTTATTGCCCGAGGGCCCCTGGTGCTCGAGATAGACCTGCAAAACCCCAGGGTGGTGGCCCAGCACTACCCGCCCGGGGACGTGCGGGCCCTGGACGCCGACGCCGAGCTGACGGTGCTCCTAGAGGATGGGCGGCGGCTGGGCCTGAGTGCTTTTGCGGGTAAGCCCTTCGAGGGCAGGTGGGAAAACCTGGCGATCATTCGCGAATACCACGATACCCTGAGCGCTGCTAACGCCCGCGACCTCGACCAGAGCCCTGCCACCGGCCGGCCTTACTGGTATTACTTCAGCCGCGAGCCAGGCGGCATCGGCCCAGCCGACCTCGAGGCAATCGGGCACGACTTGCTACAACGCAGCCACCGCCCCGAGCTGGCCTGGGGCCCCGGGGTGATGCAGTGGCTGCAACCCTGGCTAGAGCAAATACGCACCGCACGCAAACAAGGCCTCGAGCAAAGCCTGGCCTGGTCGGAGTTTTTTCTGAAGTACATGCCCCAGGTGCCCGGCGCCAAGGCCCTGCTGTGGGAACAGGTGGGCTGGCTCGAGGCCCAGGGCCGCCCCGACCTAGGACAGCGCTACCGCGAGGCCTTGCGCCAGATCGCAGGCTGGCAAAACCCCCTCACCTCGACCAATATGGCTGCGGCTACCTGGGTATTGCTGGGGCTTTATGGCCTCATGCTGCTGTACCTAACCCTAATGTACCTCCCTGCTCAACTGCGGGGGCTGCGCCCCAGCGGGGGCTGGTTGGTAGGCTGGCTGCAACACCCGCTATTACGCCTGCGCCACAGCATGCTGGCCTATACCTCGGTCGGTGAGCGCACCCTGCTGCTCTTTTTATTTATGCTGGCTGTGCTGGCCTTACTCGGCTGGGGCCTGACCGCCCGCTCCGAGGCGCTTGTTGCCCAGGACAGCCTGACCCGGGGTACCCTGCGCTCGAGTGCCGCCCAGGAAACCCTGCGTAGCTTCGCCAACACCACACCGCTACAGGGTCTTTTGGCATATGCACTGGCCAAAGAAAACCCCAGCGAGGCGCAGCAGCTTTACGCAGCCGCCCCCCCCTGGACGTATGTCTTGTTGGGGCGAGGCACGCCAGAAGCCCTGGCGCAGGCTTACCAAAGGGCTTCATCCTCGGCTGCCGTGCGTGAGGCGCTGGGCCTCGGCGGCGACTTCTGGAGCGCGGTTTACCGCGACTCCGGGGTGGTGCGCGAGGCGGTTCCGACCCCCAGAATCATCGCCGCAACGGTGGGCTTGAGTGGGTTGCTGAGCCTGGGTACCGATTTTCTGGCGGCCTGGCGTGAGCTCCCCATCTGGCCCAGTCCACTGTGGGCCTGGATCATTGCAGTCACCATTCTGCTTTTCACCCTCTATCACTTGTTGTGCTTCTTCCTCCCCCGACCCCAGGGGGTAGACAGCCACCTGGCCTGGCGGCGGGGGGTACAACTTTTTTTTCCGGGCAGTCCCACCTACAGCCAGGGCTGGGGCCTGATGGTCTTGCTGGCCGTTGCAGGCGGCCTGTGGCTGTGGCGTCTGGGAAACCCCTGGGGAATTGTTCTAACTAGCGTGGCCCTGGGGTTCCATCTGCTGCTGTGGTTTTTGCTGGTCTACCGGGGCATCAAGTGAAGCAATCTGGAGCGACCCTTCCGGCCCAAAGCGTTTTCAAAATATCAGGCTCGGCGGTTTATCCAGGTATATGAATTCAAGCACACCAGAGCGACAAAGCTGCAACTGCGCAAGGCGCTCGAGACCCGTCATGCGATAAAATCACCTGGTTTTGTCAGGAGGAAAAAGCAGACGTATGATTATCCCCCCCCTCCCCACCCCCTTCGACCAGAACGGCAACCTCGATGCAGAAGCCTTCCGCGACCTCGCCCAGGCCATTGAACCCCATGTGGATGGGCTGCTGTTTTACGGTTCAAATGGCGAAGGCGTCCATCTGACCCGCGAGGAACGGGCAGCAGGCCTGGCCATTCAGACTCCCCGGAAGCCTGCCATGGTGGGCCTGATGGAAGAAACCCTGGCCCAGGCGGCCATTGCCCTGAGCGAGTCCGAAAGCCTGGGGGCCAGGGTACTGGTCACCCCCCCCCGCTACTACGAGGCCAACCTGGGCCACGATGGGTTGTTGCGCTACTTCGGGGGCATTGCCGATATGGGCAAGGCCGAGGTCTGGCTCTACCATGTGCCGGCCAATACCAAAGCCCAGCTACCCCTGCCGGTAGTGGCCGAGCTGGCCAAGCACCCCAACATTGGGGGCCTCAAGGACTCGAGCGGGGAACTGGCCCGCATGGCCTTCTACGCTTCACAAAAACTGGCTCTAGAGCTTTACACCGGCCATGCCCCTACCTTCTTGGGTGCCCTGGGTCTGGGTGCCAAGGGCGGCATCCTGGCGGTTTCCAACCTGGCCCCCAAACCGTACAAACAGATGCTAGCGCTCTGGCAGGCCGGCAAGGTCGCCGAGGCCCAGGCCCTGCAAGCCGAGGTGGAGCCCTTTGGCCGGGTGCTGGCCCAGGGTGGTTTTGTGTTGCTCAAGCAAGCCCTGCGCCATTTGGGCCTGCCCGGCGGCTACCCCCGCCCTCCCTACCCTAACGAAAGCCCAGTCTGGCCCACCTTCAAGCCCCTTCTGGAAGAGTTCCGGGCCAGGGGTTGGACGGTGGGTTAAGGGTTTCTGAAGGAAATAACCCAACCATAAAAAGCCGCATCCGGTAAGCTCGATGTGGAGGAAACCATGAAGCGCATTCTGATAGGGGCGTGGTTGGGTTTGGCCTTGATACTGGGGTCTTGTGTACCCCAAGCCGTGCGGCCCCAGCCGCCGCAGGTGGAGCTGTTGCAGTTCAGCCTGGTTTCGATTGACCCCTTTAGCGGACGGGGCGAGTTCGACGTGCGCCTGCGCCTAACCAACCCCAACGGCTTCACCCTGCCCTTGCTAGACAGCGCCCTGACGGCAGAGTTGGGCGGCTCGCAGTTTCGCCTGACCCTGCCCGCCCTGGAAATCCCCTCGGGGGCCAGCCGCGACGCCAGCACCCGGCTGGTGGTGCCCATTGTGGAGGGCACCCGTGCCCTAGCCAGCCTAGTCGGCGGGCAGACCACCCGCTTCCGCTTGTTGGGCGAACTGCGGGTTCAACTGGGCCCGGCGGTAGTGCCGATTGGGCCCGTGACCCTGGTAGACCGCGATGTGCGTATTCAGTTTGCTTTCCAACTCCCCACCATTCGTTTGGTGGAGATTCGCCTGGATGGGCTGGCCATCCGGCTGGTGCTGGAGGTGGAGAACCCCAACCCCATCGGCTTTACCCTGCAAGGCCCCCTGCGAATTCTGATTGGCGGACGCAGTGTGGCCGAGAGCGTGTTTAACTTGGGCCTGGGCCCCAACGGGCGCAACCGCGGAGAGCTGCGCCTGGGGCTTTCGGGGCTGCCGGGCGTGGGCGGCGTGAGTGTGGATTTGGGGCTTAGCGCCCGCATTCCCGGTATCCTGGACCGCTCGGTGGCTCAGGTGCTACAGGGCATTCTGCGCTGAGCAGGGCTTGTTTGAGTTCTTTCAGGCTAGATACCTGTTTGAGCAGCGGGTGCAGCTCCGGGTTAGCCGGAAAATACCGGTACAGCACCTTGCGAAGCTGGCGGAGGCCATGAAACTCGCCGTACCACAGCACATTCAGCTCGGCATGGCGAAGCGCGGTCTCTATGCGTTCCCGGTGGGACGGAGCCGGTGCCCCTGTAGCAATCTGTCGAAAAATCCAGGGGTTGCCGACCGCTCCCCGGCCAATCATCGCCCCGGCCACCCCGGTCTGGAGGCACGTGTGGAACTGTTCGGGGGTGGTCACGTCGCCCGAGCCCAGCACCTGCACCCGCACGGCCTCGGCCACCCGGCCAATGGCCTCCCAGTTGGCCTGGCCCTGGTAGCGCTGACGGCTGGTGCGCCCATGTACGGTAAGGAGGGCCACCCCGGCGGCCTCGAGGCCCTGGGCAATCTCCAGGCTCCGGTCCTCATCCCAGCCCAGGCGCATCTTGGCGCTGACCTCGAGGCTCGTCCCCTGCCGCATGGCCCGCACCAGGGCATAGGCCCGCTCGGGGGTCAGAAGCAAACAGGCCCCGCCTCGCCCGGCCAGCTTGGGCGCCGGGCAGCCCAGGTTCAGGTCAAGGGCCACCGGCGAAAACAGCGCCTCGGCTTTGGCCGCCGCCTCGCGCAGCACCTCGGGGTCGTCGCCAAAGAGCTGCACCACCAGGTTAGGCTCCCCCGGATAGGGCGCGCCCAGCTCGGTGGATTTGCGCTCGCCGGCCAAAAAACCCCGGGCCAGCACCATTTCGCTCACCGTCCAGGCTGCCCCGTGCTCCAGGGCCAGCCTGCGAAAGGGAGCATCGGTGTAGCCCGCCATGGGGGCCAGCACGGCCCGGGGACTTTTTAGCATCTCCTGGTAAAAGGTGGTTTTGGGCGTTGCCGCTGCGCTCACAACCCGTATAGTTTATCGCGTCTTTCTTTGTGAAGAGCGCTCTGGCCTATGCCAGCGCACCCACGGCCTGCTCCGCCACTCCGACCAGCTCCCCGCTGCGAATCAGCTCGCACAGGCGTGCGAGCTCAGGCTTGAGGTAGCGGTCGCGATCCAGGTGGGGAATCTCCTGCCGGATGCGTTGCCAAACTGCCTCCACCCCCTTGCCGGGCCGCAAGGGGGCGTGAAAGTCCAGGGCCTGGGCCGCCGAGGCCAGCTCGATAGCCAGCACCCAGAGGGTGTTTTCAAAGATGCTGCGGGCCTTGCGGGCCCCGATGGTGCCCATGGAGACATGGTCTTCCTGGTTGGCGCTGGTGGGGATGGAGTCCACCGAGGCAGGGTGCGCGAGTACCTTGTTTTCGCTGACCAGTGCGGCGGCGGTGTACTGGCTGATCATCAGGCCGGAGTTGAGGCCGCTGCCCTCGGCCAGAAAGGCCGGCAAGCCCGAGAGGGCAGGGTTCAACATCTGCTCGATGCGGCGCTCGGCGATGTTGGCCAGCTCGGCCAGGGCAATGCCGGCGTAGTCGGCGGCCAGGGCCAAAGGCTGGCCGTGGAAGTTGCCCGCCGAGAGGGTGCGCCCTTCCTCGGGGAGCACCAGGGGGTTGTCAGTTACGCTCTGCATCTCCCGCAGCACCACCTCGCGCACATGGGCCAGGGCATCGCGGCTGGCCCCGTGTACCTGGGGGGCCGCCCGCAGACTATAGGCATCCTGCACCTTCTCGCAGTCTACGTGCGAGCGCATAATTTCGGAGTCTTGCAAAAGCCTGCGCACATTGGCGCTGGTGGCGGCCATGCCGGGGTGGGGGCGCAGGCGGGCGACGGCCTCGTCGAAGGGCCGGTGGCTCCCCTTGAGGGCCTCCACGCTCATGGCCACGGCGATATCGGCGGTCTTGAGCAACACTTCAGCATCCAGCAGCAAAAGGGCCAGCAACGCGGTCATGGCCTGGGTGCCGTTGATGAGGGCCAGGCCTTCTTTGGCCTCGAGCTCCAGCGGCTCTAAGCCTGCCTCGAGCAACACCTGGCCCGCCGGACGCACCTGCCCTCCATGCTTCACCTCGCCCACACCGATTAAGGGCAAACACATGTGGGCCAGGGGGGCTAGGTCGCCCGAGGCCCCCACCGAGCCCTGCGAGGGCACCACCGGGAGGATGTCCTGGTTCAAAAACCACAACAGCCGCTCCACCACCTCCACCCGCACCCCGGAGTAGCCCAGGGCCAGGCTCTGGGCCCGCAACAACAGCATGCCCCGCACCACTTCGGCGGGAAACGGCTCCCCCACCCCAATCGCATGGGAAAGCAGCAGGTTGCGCTGCAAGAGCCGCAGGTCTTTGGCCTCAACCCGCACTGTGGCCAGCTTGCCGAAGCCGGTGTTAAGGCCGTAGACCGGCTCGTCGCGGGCCACCAGCTTTTCCACAAAGGCCCGGCAGCGCGTTAGGCGTTCCCGCGCGGTCTGGCTCAGGTGCGCCGGCACTTTTTCGCGCACCACCCGGTGAAAATCTTTCAGGCTCAGTTCGGTATCCAGTTCTAGCATCCAACCCCTCGCTTGACCTACTTCCGGGCTAGGTTGTATATACAAGTGAGAGGATAAAGGGTGAAATACCGGCAAGTCAAGGAAGCGGTCTTGCAAGAGCTCAACAAACCGACCCCGGGCTTTCCTCTATCGGAAAACAGCCTGGCCCGTCGCTTTGGGGTGAGCCGCATGACCGCCCGGCGAGCCCTGCAGGAGCTTAGCCAGGAAGGTTGGCTCTACCGCACCCGGGGCCGCCTGAGCACCCCCGCTCCCCGGCGCTTTAGGCAGGGCTATTTGCGGGTGCGGCCCTTCTACGAGTTCGCCCGGGCGCAAGGAGCCCAGCCCAAAACCCGGGTGCTGGCCGCCGAATTGCGCCCCACTCCCACCGGGGTTCGCGAGAAGCTGGGGGTAGAACAAGCCCTCTATGTCGAGCGGCTGCGCTTCCTCGACGACGAGCCGGTGCAGCGGGAGGTGCGTTACCTACACCCGGTATACTGCGCCCCGATCCTCGAGCACGACCTCACCAGCGAGTCCATCCACGACCTGCTGATTCACACCCTGGGCCTGCCCCTCACCCGGGTCTGGCAGCGCCTCGAAGCCGTGGCCCTGAGCCAGGACATCGCCAGACTGCTCCGACAGCCCAGCAAAGCCCCCGCTTTGCGCCTCGAGCGGCTTACCTACACCCTCGAGCAGCCCATCACCTGGGTGGAATACCTGATGCGGGCCGACCGCTACTACCTGGAAGATACCTTTATCCCCCAAGGAGAACGCCCATGACCTACAAAGCGCCCCAAGGACCCAAAACGGCTAAAGGCTGGATCCAGGAAGCCGCCAAGCGCATGCTTCTCAACAACCTCGACGCCGAGGTGGCCGAGAAGCCCGAAGAGCTCATCGTCTACGGTGGTCGTGGCAAGGCGGCCCGCTCGCCCCAGGACTTGCAGCGCATCCTGGCGGTGCTCGAGCGGCTCGAGAACGACGAGACCTTGCTGGTGCAGTCGGGCCGGGCGGTGGGGGTGTTCAAGACACAACCCATGGCTCCCCGGGTAATCATCGCCAACTCCAACCTGGTACCCAAATGGGCCACCTGGGAGGAGTTCGATCGGCTTGACCGGTTGGGCCTGATGATGTACGGCCAGATGACCGCCGGAAGCTGGATCTACATCGGCACCCAGGGCATCCTGCAGGGCACCTACGAGACCTTTGCCGCCGCGGCCCGCAAGCACTTCGGCGGCTCCTTGAAGGGCACCATCACGGTAACGGGCGGGCTGGGCGGCATGGGCGGGGCGCAGCCCCTGGCCGTGACGCTAAACGGCGGGGTGGCGATCTGCGTCGAGATCGACCCCGAGCGCATCCAGCGCCGCCTGGACACCGCTTATCTGGACGTGCGGGCCAACTCCCTGGACGAGGCGCTCCGCTTGGCCGAAGACGCCAAACACAAGGGCAAGCCGCTCTCCATCGGGCTCTTGGGCAATACTGCGGAGGTGCTGCCAGAGATGGTGCGCCGGGGCTTCACCCCCGAGCTGGTCACCGACCAGACCAGTGCCCACGACCCCCTCTACGGCTACATCCCCGTCCTGCACGCCGACGAAGACCCGGCCCTCCTGCGCCAGCGCGACCCCCAGGGCTACAAGGAACGCGTCCTGAACGACATGGCCACCCACTGCCGCGCCATTGTGGAGATGCAGAAAAAAGGCGCCATCGCCTTCGATTACGGCAACAATCTACGGGCTTTTGCCCAGTTGGGGGGCTTCGCGGAAGCTTTCAGCTACCCCGGCTTCGTGCCGGCCTTTATCCGCGACCAGTTCTGCGAGGGGCGCGGCCCTTTTCGCTGGGTGGCGCTCTCCGGCAGACCTGAGGACATCTACAAGACCGATAAGGCCGTGCTCGAGCTCTTCCCCGAGGACGAGGGCCTACGCCGCTGGCTCACCGAGGGCGTGAAGAAGTTCAAGTTCCAGGGCCTCCCGGCGCGCATCTGCTGGCTGGGTTACAAGGAGCGCGACAAGGCCGGGCTCCTCTTCAACGAGATGGTGGCAAGGGGCGAGGTGGGGGCCCCCATCGTGATTGGCCGCGACCACCTGGACGCCGGTTCGGTGGCTTCCCCCTACCGCGAGACCGAGGCCATGCTGGACACCTCGGACGCGGTGGCCGACTGGCCCATTCTGAACTTCGCCCTGAACGCGGTCTCGGGCGCGGCTTGGGTCAGCTTCCACCACGGCGGCGGGGTGGGCATGGGCTACAGCCTGCACGCCGGGCAGGTCACGCTGGCGGATGGCTCGGAGGAGGCGGCTTTCAGGCTCGAGCGCGTCCTGACCAACGACCCCGGCACCGGCGTGATGCGCCATGCCCACGCCGGCTACGAGCAAGCCAAGCTAGTCGCCCGCGAGCGCGGACTGGACCTGGCGGGGTGGGAACGGGAAGGATGAAACAGGTATTTACAGGCATCGCTGAGCTATACACGCCGAGGGAAAGGCTCGAGCGCGCCGCTTTCGCTGTCCGGGATGGACGCTTTGTTTGGGTTGGGGCCGAGAAGGATTTGCCCGAGGAATACCGGACCTGGCCACGCGCCGACCTGGGCGGACGCGGGGCAGTGCCGGGCCTGGTGGACGCCCACTCGCATCTGGTCTATGGCGGCAATCGCCTGGGCGAGTACCTAAAGCGCGCACGAGGCGAGAGCTACGAGGCCATCCTGGCCGCCGGGGGCGGGATTTATGCAACCGTGCGGGCCACCCATGCCGCTTCAGAAGATGAGTTATACGAGTGGGCGAAAGCTCGAGCCGCCCTCTTCCTTGCCCAAGGGGTAACCGCCATAGAAATCAAGAGTGGCTACGGCCTCCTGCCCGAAGCCGAGCTCAAGATGCTGCGGGTAATCCGGCGCCTTCAGGAGACCCTGCCCCAGCACGTCTTCCCCACCCTGCTGGCCCACGTGGTGCCCCAGGGCTGGGAGCGGAAAAAGTACGTGGCGATGTTCACCGGCGAACTCATCCCCGAGGTAGCCCGCAGCGGCCTGGCCGAGGCGGTGGACGTGTTTTGTGATGAAGGTGCGTTCACCCTGAAAGAGACCCGAAGGATTCTCGAGGCGGCCCTTTTGCACAACCTAAAGATAAAACTCCACGCCGAGCAGATCGCCCACACCGGGGCCACCAAGCTAGCGGCGGAACTCGGGGCACTATCGGCGGACCACCTCGAGCAAACCACCTCCGCCGACTGGGAAGCCCTAGCCCAAAGTGGCACGGTGGGCACGGTGCTCCCCGGCGCGGCGGTCATCCTGCGTAAGCCCTTCCCCAATGCCCGGGCCATGTGGGATGCGGGCGTGAGGGTGGCCATTGCTACCGACCACAACCCCGGCAGCAGTCCGCTATTTAGCCCCTGGCTGGGCATGCAACTGACCGTGTCCCTAGGGCGGCTTTCCCTCGAGGAGGCCTTGATGGCGCATACCGAAAACGCAGCCCTGGCCCTGGGGCGGGCAGATTTGGGGAAGATTGAGCCCGGAGCCTGGGCCGACTTTGTGGTGGTGGACTCACCCCATGCCCTGAAGCCCCTCTATCACTGGGGAAATCAGCTCATCTACGCGGTATATGTGAGTGGAAATAAAGCCTTACCCCCATCTGGAGCCTGACATGACCCACCCTCCCCTCGAGCAACTCCTCTCGCTAGAAGGCAAAAAGGCCCTCATCACCGGTGCTGCCGCAGGAATTGGCAAAGCCATCGCCCGCCGTTATGCCGAAGCTGGGGCAGCACTGCAACTTGTAGATCTCCATGCCGAAAAGCTGGCAAAGGTGGCAGCAGAACTTTCCGACCATACCCGCAGTATTCAGACCCACGTTCTGGACCTGTCGGACAAATCTTCCATCACCAAGTTATGGGCTTCTTTTGGCGATAACACACCCGACATACTGGTCAATAACGCAGGCATTTATCCAGAGAAATCGGTATTGGAGATGGATGAGGTTTTTTATCGCAAGGTGATGGAAGTCAACCTCGACGCGGTTTTTTGGATGTGCCAGGAAATGATTGCACGGCGTATAAAGCGCGGCGGCATCATCATCAACATCGGCACCATCGAATCTATTCTGCCCTTCAAGGATGGACTTGCCCACTACGTCATGAGCAAAGCAGGGGTCATTGCCCTCACCAGGGCATTAGCCAAGGAATACGCTAAACACGGTTTTCGTGTGAATGCACTGTTGCCTGGGGGCATCATGACCGAAGGAACCAGGGCCGTTGCCAGGCAGATTTTGCAGTTGAAGCTGGGGCTCCTGAAAGTAGGATACGATTTTCAGCAACGCCTACCCATCGGACGGGCAGGCCAGCCCGATGAAGTGGCTCGCATGGCGCTGGTACTGGCCACTGATCTGACCAGCTATGTACACGGCAGTATCATTCCGGTAGATGGGGGCTTTCTCTCGGCATAGGCCATTATGTTCAAGCCGCTGGGTTATACCCAAAACCCCTTACTGGAGTTGTGATGAGCCTGACCGTTCATGATGCCGCTGTCGAGGTACCCGGCGGCCAGGTCTTTGTGCGGCAATGGGCTACGGGCCAGCCCCAAAAGGCCCCTCTGGTGCTGCTGCACGACTCCCTGGGGTCAGTGGAGCTCTGGCGTGAGTTTCCGGCAGCCCTGGCCCAGGCCACCGGGCGCACCGTCTGGGCCTATGACCGCCTGGGTTTTGGACGGTCCTCGCCCCGAACCGAACCCCCTTCGCTGGGTTTTATCCTCGAGGAGGCCCAGGTTTACTTTCCTGCTGTTGCCGCGCAGCTCGAGCTCGACCAGTACATCCTCTTTGGGCACAGCGTGGGGGGCGCCATGGCCCTGTGCATCGCCGCCCATCAGCCCGCTCGCTGCCGCGCGGTGATTGCCGAGTCGGCCCAGGCCTTTGTGGAAGAGCGCACCCTGGAGGGCATCCGGGCCGCTCAGCAGGGCTTCCAGGACCCCGCCCAGTTTGCCCGCCTCACCCGCTGGCACAGCGAAAAAGCCCGCTGGGTGCTGGAAGCCTGGACGGGGGTCTGGCTCTCGCCTGCGTTTCGGGGCTGGACGCTGGAGCCCTGTTTGAGTCGGGTTCGCTGCCCCGTGCTGGCCATCCACGGCGACGCCGATGAGTACGGCTCTGTGGCCTTTCCGCAGCGCATTGTGGCGGGGGTATCGGGCCCCGCCCGCCTGGAACTTGTGCAGGGCTGCGGCCACGTCCCCCACCGGGAACGAGAGCCTATAGTGCTGGGGCTGGTGCGGGACTTCCTTCGGGCTTTGCCGTAGGGAACAATCCGGACAGGCTGGGCAACCTTTCTCGGCCCCCACTATGCGCTGCGCAGTATTTTCTCGAGCTTGCGCCCCCTGGCCAGCTCGTCCACCAGCTTGTCCAGGTAGCGAACCTGTTGCGTAAGGGGATTCTCGATCTCTTCCACCCGGTAGCCGCAGATGACACCGGATATGAGCCGTGCATCGGGGTTCAGCCTTGCGTGGGCAAAAAAGTCTTCAAAGGTGGAGTGGTTCTCGAGGTGCTCGTGAATTTCCTCTTCACTGAAGCCCGTGAGCCAGGCAATCACCTGATGCAGCTCGGCCTTGGTTCGCCCCTTCTTCTGCACCTTGGCCAGATAGTGCGGGTATACCGAAGCAAAGGTCATCTGGCGAAATCGTTCGTGCTGGTGGGCGCTGTTCATCTTTCCTCTCCTCCCTGAAGCGGTCACTCGCCTGAGCACCGATGATCAAGCAGGCACGTAGACCAGCCTGAGCACATTCTCGTCCACCCGATCGATAGCAACCAGGCGCAGCGGTGGCCGCGGCCCGGCAAAGTAGGGCTTGCCCTGGCCCAGCACCACCGGATGCAGGTAGATGCGGTACTCGTCAATCAGGCCCAGTTGGGTCAGGCTGTGCGCCAGTTCTGGGCCGGCCACCTCAATCTCCCCCACCCGCTCCGCTTTTAGCTTGCGAAGGGTGCCCTCGAGGTTCTCCCTAACCAGCGTGGCATTGGGACCTACCGAAGCCAGCGACCTCGAGACCACCCATTTGGGCTGGGCCCGCCAGGCCGCGGCGTAGGCCTGTTCGTCCACCCCCCAGTCGGGGTGGTCGCCGTCCCAGTAGCGCATGACCTCGTACATCCTGCGGCCGTACACACTCCCCGCCTGCTGCCGGGCTTCCTGGATGAAGTGGCTAAAAAGCACGGGGCTGGGGCCAAACGCCGTATGATCCACGTATCCATCGAGGGACTGGTTCATTCCAAACACGAACCTGGCCATACCTGCCTTCCTTTCGCCTTGCTTGGGCCCTACCGGGCACGCGCATACCGGCAAACCAACGCGCCGGTAGAGGCCTTTGCTACCGATACCAGCTCGAACTTTAGCGCCTTGCCGTTTGCGGCAAAGACCGTCTTGCCCCCGCCCAGAACCACCGGCGCAACGGTCAGCACCCATTCATCCACCAGGTCGGCGGCCAGCAGCGAGCGCACCATGGTTGCGCTGCCGTACACGTAGATGTAGCCCCCCGGCTTTGCGCGTAGGTCAGCGACGGTCTGGGTAAAGTCCTTGCCGCGGATGATGGTGGTTGGGTGCCAGGTGAGGTCGTCCTCTCGGAGGATATCCGACACCACGTATTTTTGCACCCGGTTAATCCAGTCGGAAAACCCGTCGCCCGACCGGCTGGGCCACGCAGCAGCCGAAACCTGGTAGGTACGGCGCCCTTGCAAGAGCGCGTCGCTCTGCTGGGCGAGGTGGTCAAACGTGCTGCCCATCACCTCGGGATCGAAGTACGGCATCAGCCAGCCGCCGTGGGCAAAGCCGCCGTCGGTGTCTTCGCTGGCACCCCCGGGTGCTTGCACCACCCCGTCCAGGCTAATGAATTCGGTAATGAGCGTTTTCATAAACCCTCCCCTTCAATAAACCCTCAGACCTACGCACGCACATAGCGCAGGTGGGTGGCGGCTGGGGTACCCAGAACCTGGTCGATGCGAAACCGCGCCAGGGGCTCGCGCAGATGCTCGAACAACCGCCGGCCCCCACCAAACAGCACCGGAACCAGGGCGATTTCCAGTTCGTCTACCACCCCCAGGTTCAGGTATTGCTGGATCACATCTGCGCCACCCGAGATGCGAATATCCCGCCCGCTGGCGGCTTGCCGGGCCAGCTCGAGGGCCCGCTTTGGCCCCTCGTTGATGAAGTAAAACGTGGTGCCCCCCGGCCGAACCCAGGGTTCGCGCTGCTGATGGGTAAGAACATAGACCGGGGTGTGAAACGGGGCCTCCTCCGGCCAACCGCGCTCGCCACCATCGAACATGCGCTTACCCATGATGTGCGCACCGGTGCGCTGGAAAGTGTGGCGCACCAGGTCGTTCACCGGCCCGGTCTCGCCCCCCGGGCCAATCCCGAGCTTCTCTCGCAGGTACGCTTGATTCAGGGCCCAACCCATCAAAGCGCCCCACTTCGCCCCCCAGTCCATGTACTCGGGCCTGTCCCAGTTCTCCATGGTCATGCCTTCCGGTGCCAGGTAGCCGTCCAGGCTCAAACTGATGTTTACAAACACCTTACTCACGATTCCCCCCTTACACCCATACAAAACCAGCCAGCGTCCGACCGATAACACTCCCACAACCACCCAACCGGCCAGAGCAAGAAAGTGCACCCCCAAACGGCATCGGTACTCACCCAAACGTCCCCCTTCCTCGCCCTGCTTCCAACGCTAAAGCTCCGGCGTCAGAGCACAGCCAGTTCTTATGTTTCTTACAGAATAAGCTCCCTTTGCTCTTACGTCAAACATCTCTTTATAGCAAAAAACCGAAAAAACTTTTATTTAGTTTCTGTAGGGAACATAGCGCTGTCGGCACCAGTTTATCTGACAACCAGACTTCAGTGCAGCTATTGGCTTGGGCAAAGTTGTGAATGCTTTTGCCAGTTCATGAAAATAGGCCGCAAACAATGTCCCACAACCGCCTGTGCGGTGCAAGGTCGGATAGCTATGCGGCAGGTTTCTTCGAGCTAGTGGAGGCCAGCCCCTTGGCGGTTACAGGTTGCAGGAGTGGAGGGAATTTGATGTCTTCTTTTCCGAATTAGGGTAACGTCACGCGCTTGAGCCGCAGGCCGACCGAAGGGAGACCTGTCGGCTCAAAGCGCAGTTTAGGCCTCTATTCTTCGAGTTCATCCTGGAGCTTTCTGACCTTGAATCCGGTGATTTCAGACAATCGCAAAATGGCATCTGATAAGGAACCGCCATACCGATTCAGCCACTCGGACGGGCTTTCAACAAGAACATCAATCCACGCTGTATCAGCCCCGTCTTGCCCCCCATGTTGGCTCATTATCTTGTGTTCAACCTTCCAGAGCTGGATAATGTCTTCTTTCGGAATTACCCAGCAGTGAGCGCTGAAGGGTGATATGCCTAAACAGATTACCAAATCATATCTTTGGTCTCGCAACTGCTGGAATTTGTATCTACCATTCTCCCAGAGGGTGCTGAACTTGATTTCAACTCGTTTACCCTCAATAACTCTGTCCGCGTCAGAATCGCCAGCTCGAACTACGTTGAAGCCGCGAGCTGCCAACCAGCCAGATACCAACTTCTCTCCGATGGCGCCGACTTGACGTGACGGCCTAGTCCTGATCCACGCAAAGGGACTACCTTCCCACTCTCGATTTTCACTTTGGTACTCTGCCTGCAATGCTTGGCTGATACTGGCAAGAATACTTACTTCCGGATCCTTGATTATCATGTAAACAGTCTCCTTTGCACGGGTACGCTATGGTGTGTCTCGGGTGTCCAGTTTATCCATTCGACATTGATTTTCGCGAAGCGCTTCTCCATGACACGCAGTGCCTCCTCGTTGTTATCCACGAGGATGCACTTACGCCCCAACTCAACAGCGGCCTCGCCGAATGAGCCACTTCCCGCGAAGAAGTCCAGAAGCAGGTCGCCGGGGCGCGAGTGCACCTTTACAATTCGATCCAGTATGCCTCGCGGTTTCTGCGTGGGATAGCCGGTCTTCTCATGCCCGTTCGGACTGACGATCGTGTGCCACCAGGTGTCCGTCGGCGTCTTTCCCTTAGCTGCTTTCTCTGGCCCTACAAGGTTGGGAGCCATGTAGGGAATGCGATCGCATTCCTCAATGTGAAACTGGTAATCTTCCGGATTTTTCGCGTACCAAAGAATGTTGTCGTGTTTGGCAGGCCACTTTGTCCTCGAACGCGCCCCGTAATCATAGGCCCAAATAATCTCGTTCATGAAGGAATATCGCCCGAAAATCATATCAAGGAGAATTTTCACATAGTGGACCTCTCGATAGTCAATATGCAAGAAAAGGCTTCCGTTGGCTTTGAGCACTCGCCAAGCCTCCTCCAGTCGCGGTTCTAAGAAGGTCAGGTAGTCGTCAAAGACATCTATGTATTCCTTTGTTCCCAGTTTGATTGTTCTGTACCGCTTTCCCTGGAACCCAGTCCGATCGCCGTTGTCGTCGCGGACAGTGGTCAGACGCGTTCGCCTTTGAACCTTGCCGGTGTTGAAAGGTGGATCAATATAGATCAGATCCACCGACTCACTTGGCAAGCCTTGCAGGATCGGCAGGTTGTCGCCGAAATATATGCGCAGATTGCTCATATTAGACCTTTCAGCACTTTCAGTAAGCTTTCACTGTCGCGGAGTGATTTTTCATCAAGCTGGTAGTTATAAACTTTCCGCATCGAGCCACTACCTGTCCAAACTTGAGGTGCAGTCTTTATGTCTTCAAGCGTCGACCATCGGCCTACATCAACCATGTATTCGTCATACTCAATCGTTTCAATCACAGGAATTGGCCTTGGGAGCACACACCAAAGTACGAGATCACATTTCTGGCAAAGTGCATCATATTGACGAACGGCTATACATCGCCCTAAATCTAGCCAATACTCGGAGGACCAGGATTTGACCTCGATGCGAACTTCGCTGGCGTTGGCTCGATTCACGCTGATGTCACAAAATCGTTCTTTCGACAGGTCACGATAATGTGGGGTTAGTGCTAGCCCAGTGTCTCGAAGCCAAGTCTCAGTGGCAATCTCCCCGATTTTCCCTATGAGATGTGAACGTAGGCGATTGTTATAGTAGCCTCGAGCATTTCCCCATTTTGCTATCGACTGGCACGCCAAGTGATGTGCCTCTTGAACTTGCTGTCGCGACAAAGCAATGTTCATAATCATGAACCTAAGTCAGCAATTGTACCGCCTAAGCTTCATTCACCCAAAACCTCTCCTTTCCTGAACTCGGTGCGCGAGGCCATCCGGGTTCGCCATTTAGCCTATAGCACTGAGCAATTATACGTTTACTATATCACCGGTTTTATCCGGTTCCACGGCAGAAAACACCCCCGTGAGTTGGAGCTGGAAGAGGTGAGGGCCTACCTTACCGATCTGGCGGTAAATCGAAATGTATCGGCCTCAACGCAGAATGTGGCCTTTTCGGCCTTGCTGTTTCTGTACAAAACGGTACTTGATAGCCCCCTAGCCGAAAACATCAGGGACGTAAAAACCACCATGGTTTACACGCAAGTCTTGAGCCAGGGTGCAAGGGGCGTTCGTAGCCCACTCGATTCATAGGGCCGTCTCAGGCCCCCACACCGCCAGCACCTCCGCCAAGAGCCGCGCTCCTACCAGGGTCGAGAGGCCGCTGCTGTCCAGATTGGGGGCCAGCTCCACCAGGTCAAAGCCCACCAGTTCGTTTTGCGCCAGGGTTCGCCGCACCACCTGTAGGGCTTCGCTGTAGGTCAGGCCCTCCACCTCGGGGCTGCTGGTGCCGGGCAGGATGGAGGGGTCGAGCACGTCGGCGTCGAAGCTGATATAAACCTTCTTGCCCTGGGGAAGCTGATCCAACGCCCAGGCCAGGTTCTCCCGCGCCTTGGAGGCGGTAATCAGCGTGTGGCCCCTGGCTTTGGCCGCTCGGTAGGCCTCGAGGTTGGTGCGCAGGCCTCGCAGGCCGATCACGGTGATGTGCTTCAAACCCGGCAGTTCCTCCACTGCGCGGCGGAAGGGGCTGCTGTTGGAGTACCGGGTTCCATTCCTGCTGTCTGAGAAGTCCAGGTGGGCGTCGAGCTGGATCACGTATAGCTCGTCCAGGTCGTCGTAGGCCCGCAGTATGGGATACGTCACGGAGTGGTCGCCGCCCACGAACACCGGCAACCGAACCCGCTTCCTGAGCTCGCGGGCGGCCTCGGTGACGCGGCGGAAGGACTCGGCGTACTCGAGCTGCACCGGATCCACGTCGCCCGCGTCCACCAGGCTCAGGCCCCGCAGGCGGTAGGTCTCGGTCTCGAGGTCGAAAAAACCCTCCGGCCCCGGCGCGTAGCGCCCGCTGGCCTCGCGCAAGGCGTTGGGGGCAAAACGGGCGCCGGGGCGGTAGCCCACCGCAAAGTCGTAGGGCAGGCCCAGAAAGCCCACATCGGCCGTCCAGGGCTCCAAGAGGGGGCGGTGGGGGGCTTTGAGGAAGGTGGCGGGGCCGGTGAAGGGCAACTCGCTGCTGCGCATGGGGATAGTCTATGTTGCCGTCACACTTTACCGGTGTCTATCGCCCGGTCAATCATCAGGCCTATCTCACGGATCAGATGAATCAACGCGCCGAAACGGGCATCTTGGGTAAAGCCCTGCTTGTAGCGGGCATAGATCTGCTGCATGATAACCCCCACCTTAAACAGCCCAAAAACGTAGTAGAAGGCCATGTTGGAAACATCCGCGCCAGTGCGCTCGGCATAGGCCGCGACCAGTTCGGCCCGGGTCAGGTTACCTGGCACATGGGTCAGTCCAAAGCTTACAAGCCCCGGTGGGTCGCCCGCTTCAGCCCAGTAACCCAGGGTGGTGCCCAAATCCATCAAAGGGTCGCCCAGGGTGGCCATCTCCCAGTCCAGCACGGCGATCACCCGGGTCAGATCGTCCGGGGCCAGTATCAGGTTGTCGTACTTAAAGTCGTTGTGGATGAGCGCCGCGCCGGATTCGGTAGGAAGGTTTTCCGCGAGCCAAGCCATGGCCCGTTCTAGGCCGGGGATATCGTCGGTGCGGGCGTTCTGATAGCGTTGCGACCAGCCCGAGACTTGGCGGGATACATACCCCTCGGGCCTTCCCAGATCGGCCAGCCCGGCTTTTTGGTAATCGAGCGTATGGAGTTCGACCAGGGCATCTACCAGCGCGTGCGAGACGCCCCGCATGACCTCGGGCGTGAGCCCTCGAGGGGGCTCGTTGCGTAGGATGACCCCGTGCAGCCGCTCCATCAGGTAAAACGGGGCCCCCAGTATGCGCTCGTCGGCGCAGTACAGCAGGGGCCTGGGCACCCTGGGGTAGACCGGCTTCAGGGCCGAAAGAATGCGGTACTCCCGGCCCATGTCGTGGGCGGTTTTGATGTTGGCCCCAAAAGGCGGGCGGCGCAGCACCAGCTCCTGCTCGCCCAGCCGCAGCAGGTAGGTGAGGTTGGAGAAGCCGCGGGGAAACTGCAAGACCTCCAGATTTCCCTTTGCCCCAGGCAAGTTCTCCAGCAAATAACTTTGCAGCCGGGTTATGTCCAGCTCTTCGCCGGGTCGGATTGCGGCGGGTTGGTCGATCATGGTACTAAAATTACAGGGAAACCTCGAGGCCATACTCCTTCAGCGCAGCCCGGGCCACCACGGTTTTGTGCACCTCGTCGGCCCCATCGTAGATGCGAGCGGCCCGCTCGTGGCGGTAGAAAAACGATAGCGGCAGATCGTCGGACATCCCCAGGCCGCCATGCACCTGAATAGCCCGATCCAGCACCCGCTGCAGCACACCGGCCACAAAGTACTTGATCACCGAGATTTCCACCCGGGCCCCCTCCGCCCCCTGCTGTTGCACCTTTTCGGCAGCGTCCAGCACCATCAGCCGGGCGGCATGAATTTCGGCCTTGGAATCGGCGATCATGTGCTGGATGGCCTGCCGCGAGCCCAAGGGCTTGCCGGGGGCGAGTTCTCGCCGGGCGGCGTGTTTGCACATCAGCTCGAAGCTGCGCTGGGCAATGCCAATCCAGCGCATGCAGTGGTGGATGCGCCCCGGCCCCAGCCGCTCTTGCGCGATGGCAAAACCCCTGCCGCGCTCGCCCAGCAGGTTTTCTTTAGGTACCTGCACATTATGGAGCCGGATCTCCGAGTGGCTCATCCAGTCCTCGCCCTGTTCGCCCATCACCGAAATTTTGCGCACGTGCTGGAAGCCGGGCGTGTCAATAGGGACGATAATCTGGCTGGCCCGGGCGTAGGGATTGGGCTGATCGGGGTCGGTAATGCACATCACGATGCAAAAAGCTGAGCCCTCGAAGCCGGTGGTGTACCATTTGTGGCCATTGAGCACCCAGTGGTCGCCCTCGAGCACCGCGGTGGTGTTCATCCAGACCGGGTTGGAGCCGGGGTATTCGGGCTCGGTCATGCCAAAAGAGCTGCGGATTTCGCCCGCCGCAAGGGGCTTCAGGAAGCGCTCTTTTTGCTCGGGGGTGCCATGCTTGAGCAAGACTTCCATATTGCCGATGTCGGGGGCTTGCGTGTTGAAGGCGTAGTGGCCCAACGGGCTTCGGCCCAGTTCTTCGGAGAGCCGGGCAAACTCGGTCAGGCTCAATCCCATACCCAGGGGCGGGTGCAGCGGAGGCAGCCACCAGCCCTGGGCCCTAACCTTCTGGCGAACCTTGTGGAGTTCAGGCAGCACGGCCTTGAAACCGTGCTTTAGAAAAATAGCTTCCAGCGGCAGGATTTCGCTTTGTACGAAAGCACGCACTTGCAAAGTCATGTCGGTGGCTTGTGCGGTCATTAGGCCACAGTGTATCAGCTTGCTCGCAGGCAGACCGTGTGGCACAGGCATGTCTGCGTTTACACCATACTACGCAGCGCAAAGGAGCTACCAGAGGGCGGCAAAAGGCGCGTCTAAGCGATTTTTTCTACTGGTACGGCTGCTAAAATACCATTATTTATGCCGGTGCTCGCTCGGTTGCTGCTTGCATTGCCGCGCTGTACGCAGTTGGAGCGCCTCGGGAAGAAGGTGCAAGGCAGAACCGTGCTCATCACCGGTGCTTCCTACGGTATCGGGGAGGCCGCCGCCCTCCTCCTGGCTCAGGCAGGGGCGGAGGTGCTGCTGGTTGCGCGCACAACTGAAAAACTCAGGGAAATTAGCGACCGGGTGGAGCGTGCAGGAGGCCGGGCGCAAGCCTACCCTACCGATCTCTACCAAACCGATCAGGTCGCCGCTCTGGCGAAGACCCTGTTAGACAATCATCCCCGCATTGACATAGTTATTTCCAACGCAGGCAAGTCCATCCGTCGGCGGGTGATAAAATCCCTCGAGCGCGACGACCTGGGGCGCCTGGTGCGGCTTAATCTCATAAGTTCGTCTTTACTTCTCACCGCCCTACTGCCGCGTATGCTTGAGCAGGGTGGCGGGCATATTGTGAATGTTTCCTCGGTATCGGCGCGGCTGCCCATCGCCCCCTGCTGGGCAGCCTACCAGGCCAGCAAGGCCGGTTTTGATGCCTGGCTGCGGAGTGTGGCCAACGAGGTGCGCCCGAACAACATCCGGGTCTCCTCAGTGTATCTGCCGCTGGTGCGTACCCGCATGATTGAACCCAGCCGTTTCTACCAGAACATGCCCGCCTTGAGCCCGCTCGAGGCCGCCCAGGTCATTGCCTATGCCCTCGTGACGGGGGTCGAACGGGTAGCACCCTGGTGGCTTTGGTGGGGAGAGCTGGCCAGCTTGCTAGCGCCCAAGCTGGTCAACCATTTGCTTTGTAGTTGGGAAAACCGCCATGGCTAGCATCGTTTCACCCTCAGGCTTAGCACAGTTTTTGCGGCTGGTTGCAAAATCTGGGCTGTTGGGTTCAAAGCCGCTGGTCTCGCTTGCTTCGCTTGTTCCCCTGTGGCTGCGCTTTGGGGGCTCCTTATACACACTGGCCGCCTGGGCCGCAGCCCGCTTTCCAAATCGTCTGGCGGTGGTGGAGGGTGAGCAACAGCTGAGCTTTCAACAACTGCTTGAGCACGCCAACCGCCTGGCCGCGGCGCTACAGGAACGTTTCGCAATGGATTCGGTTGGAATCCTGGGAAGAAACCGCATAGCATACATAGTGGCCCTTCTGGCCTGCACGCGCCTGGGATGCGACCTGGTGCTGCTCAACCCCATGTTCGGGCCCGAGCAACTACGGGTGGTTTTGCGTAGGCGACCTTTAGGCTTGCTGCTCTTTGACCTGGGGTTTCGCCCCCTGGTAGAAGAGGCCCTGGCCTCCATGCCCGCCACGGGGCAGCCCCGGTTGCTTGCGCTCGAGGACACCCCCGAGCTTATCGCAGAAAGCCCCATCGGCAAAACCCACCACAAACCCCGCAAAAGCAGCCTCACAGTGCTCACTTCCGGTACGACTGGCCCCGCTAAAGAGGTTCGCCGAAGTATTAAGGCTGCAGAAGCCCTGGGTCTGATCTCGAACTTGCTGCTCCATTTGCAGCCCCATAGCGGCCAGCGGGTGTTGCTGGCTGTTCCCCTCTTGCACGGTCATGGGCTCGCTACACTGGCGCTATGTCTGGTCGCAGGCCTCTCACTTCACCTGGGCAAAAGCCGCGCTAGAGACCTTTGGGAAGAAATTCAGGCGCACAAGATCGAGCTGCTGGTGCTGGTACCCACCATCCTGCACCGGCTTTTGGAAGCAGGAGCCCCGTCGCACGGGAACCACCTGCGGGCGGTCATCAGCGGTTCTGCACCGCTCAACCCGAGCCTGGTCCTGCGCACCTTAGCGATGTTAGGCCAAAAGCTATACAACCTGTACGGCTCGAGCGAGACCGGCGTTATCTCGCTGGCCTCCCCAAAAGACCTGCTGGAAGCCCCCGGCACGGTGGGCCATCCCTTGCCAGGGGTCACTTTGAAGATTCTGGATGAAGCGAAAAACGAGCTGCCCCGGGGCCAGATAGGCCAGGTGTGGGTCTCGCGTGGCGGGCAGATCGCGCCTACCGGCGACCTGGGCTACCTCGACCCCCAGGGGCGGCTATTCCTGACAGGCCGGGCCGACGAAGTGCTCATCTGCGGGGGTGAGAAGGTGTTCCCCACCCAGATAGAAGAGCGCATCACCAACCTACTCCCGTACGCAGAGGAGTGTGCTGTGGTAGGGGTACCCGACCTCGAGTACGGACAGGCCCTTCACCTGTTTCTGGTGCTCAAGCCCGGCCATGACAGCATGGAGACCTATACCATCCAGCGCGACCTCGAGGCCCATCTTCCTCGAACCCTGAGGCCGCGCCACATTACCCTACTTACCGAACTACCCAGGAACCAAGCAGGAAAGCTGCTCCGAGCCAAACTGCACGCGCTTCTGGAGGCGAAGCCGCACTGAAGAAACAGGGCTTGTGGCTTGCCAGCAACCAGACAAAAGTCTGCCCTGCTCAGCTTCTGGGCTGCGGGTAGCCACCGGCCTCGAGCACCTTCTCGGCAATGCGCCGGCGCAGCTCCACCAGATCCTGAGGCTCGTGCTTGGTCAGGCGGCGGGCCGCCGAGGCCATCAGGCGCATATCGTCGCCCTCGGCCAACCGGGGCAGGATTGAGAGCGCAGCTGCCTGAGCACGGTCGAGGGCCTGGTACAGGTACAACTGGGCCATCTCGGCGTAGACCTTCTCGCCCAGCTTGCGGGCCCTGAGCAGTGCACTCTCGGCGGCGAAAATGTCCATCAAGATGTCGGCTGCCACGGCCAGCACTTCCTGCTCTTCTTCAATCTTCTTGCCGTACTTGAGGGCGGCCAGGCCCAAGACCGCCAGAGCCAGCTTCTTGAGGCCCTCGAGCTGGGCCAGCTCTTTATCTTCGGGCTCCTCGAAAGAGGGCTCCAGCAACTCTTTTTGTAGCTTCATGGCTGCATCGAAAAGCGGCAGCTCGCCCTTCATGGCGCGGCGCAGCAGCATGCCCGGAATCAGGAGGCGGTTAATTTCGTTGGTGCCCTCGAAGATGCGGTTGATTCGGCTGTCACGGTAGGCCCGCTCGATTTCGTACTCGGCCGAATAGCCATAACCGCCGTGAATCTGCACCCCCTCGTCTACCACGTAGTCCAGCACCTCCGAACCCAGCACCTTGATGATGCTGGCCTCGATGGCGTATTCCTCGATGCCGGCCAGCACCGCCTCGGCCGCATTCGCTTTATCGAGGCTGGATAGGGCCTCGTCAATCATGCCCATGGTGCGGTAAACCGCACTCTCACCCACAAAAATGCGGGCGGCCATCTCGGCCAGTTTTTGCTTGATCAGGCCGAAGTTGGCAATAGGCTGACCAAAGGCCACACGCTCTTTGGCGTATCTGGCCGAGAGGGCCAGCGCCCCCTTAGAGCCTCCAATGGCCCCCGCGCCCAGCTTGTAGCGCCCCACATTGAGCACGTTAAAGGCGATTTTGTGCCCTTTGCCCAGCTCGCCCAGCACGTTCTCCACCGGCACCTTCACGTCTTCCAGGAAGACCTGGCGGGTGCTGGAGGCCTTGATGCCCATCTTCTTTTCTTCACCACCCAGCCGCAAGCCCGGAGTATCGCGCTCGACCAGGAAGGCGGTCAGGCCCTCCGGCGTCTTGGCGAAGATGGTAAAGAGGTGGGCAAAGCCCGCGTTGGAGATCCACATCTTGGTGCCGTTGAGGATGTAGTGCTTTCCATCTTCGAAAAGCTCGGCCCGGGTCTTAGCCCCCATGGCGTCGGAGCCGGACTGCGGCTCGGTGAGGCAGTAGGCGGCAATGAGTTCGCCCGAGACCAGCTTGGCCAGGTATTTGTCTTTTTGCTCTTTGGTGCCCCAGTAAACCAGGGGCAAGAGACCAATGCTGGTCTGAACACCATAGGACACACTGAATCCGCCCGTGCCGGCCAGGGCTTCGGCAATTACCGTACTGACCGTTTTGGGCAGGTCGAGGCCGCCGTACTCTTCCGCGACCTCGACCCCCAGCAAGCCCAGCTCGCCGCACTTTTTAAGCAGGGGGATGTTGTGCTCGAGGGCCCCGTGCTCCAGGGCTTCCGCCAACGGCCGGTACTCCTTCTCCACAAACTGCCGCACGGTCTCCTGAATCATGCGGGTGGTGTCGTCGAAGTCTTCCGGCGTAAAGATGTGTTCGGGCTTTTCCAGTAGCCAGCCGCCGCCTTTGGTGGAGAGTTTCTTGTCTGCGATCACAACCGACCTCCGCTTTTTTGACCTATTACAAACTTATACTGAGTCAAAGTTTAGCGTCAAATCCGCGAACCGTCAATCTGGAATGACTCGTTCCCGGAGCAACTTTCGTGCAACGCCGTCTTCTACTGAAGTTACACTCAAGGCCAGCGAGCGGCGGTGAGGGTAAAGCGGCGGTCTTCTTCAGCGATGAGCTGTTCCCCTTCCCAAAGCTGCCAGCGTAGGGCATAGGTACCTGGGGCCACTGGGGGTAGCTTGAAGCGGTAGATCACATCGAGCCAAGTGGTGTAGCGAAGCACCTCAAAACCCTGCTGATCTCGCTCAAAACGGCCGCACTGGAGCTTATACAGGGCTTGTTCCAGACTCACCCCAAAGCCCGGCGGCGCCTCCAGTAGAACGACTCGCACATCGGCTGGTTTTTCGTCGCTGGACGCAAAACGACAGCGCTCTACCGGGTTGGCAAATGGCGGGGATGCCCTGGAGGATAGGCCCACCTCGAGGGTGATAAAAAATCCAAACCCAGAAGGGCCACGGGCCACCGCCGTCCAGCGGCGCTCCTCATAGCGCTTTAGGCCGTAAAGGGGCTGGCCTGCAGGACTGGTGAAAATGGGGAAATCTTCCAGGTTGTACGTGTAGTAGGGCACACTGCCCAAATAGGTGGGCGCGCAAGCTGCCAGCCACAACACCAAAGCTAACCCGGCGTATCGCACATCTATAGCCTAGCACCATAGTCCAGCACTTTGATTGGAGCTTCAGGCTTGGGCAAACACCTCAAAAACCCCCGCCGCGCCCATCCCGCCGCCAATGCACATGGTCACCATCCCCAACCCGCCCCCGCGCTTTGCGAGTTCGTGGATGAGTTGGGTGGTGAGCTTGGCGCCCGTAGCACCCAGGGGGTGACCCAGGGCAATAGCCCCTCCGTTGACGTTGACCTTCTCGGGGCTCATCTGGAGCTCCGCCATAACGGCCAGCACCTGCGCGGCAAAGGCTTCGTTGAACTCGATGAGCTTGAGGTCGTCCAGGCCAATACCGGCTTTGGCCAAAGCCTTGGGCACCGCCTTGATGGGCCCCACCCCCATGATGTCCGGTTCCACCCCGCCCGTCGCAAAAGAAATAAAGCGGGCCAGCGGCTTCAGGCCCAGCGCCTGAGCTTTGTCTGCACTCATCACCAGCAGAGCCGCCGCCCCGTCGGAGTAAGGCGAAGCATTGCCTGCCGTCACGGTACCGCCCTCCTTGAAAGCGGGGCGCAGTTTGGCGAGGCGCTCGAGGCTGGTGTCGGCCCGGGGGAGCTCGTCCTTGGAGAACAGGGTCTCCTCGATCTGCTTTTTGCTGCCCTTCCAGCGCACTTTCTTCACCGGGATGGGCACAATCTGATCGTCGAAGGCCCCCCGGGCCTGGGCTTCCAGGGCTTTCTGGTGGCTGCGCAACGCCCAGGCATCCTGCTCGGCGCGGCTGACCCCCCAGCGTTCGGCCACCCGCTCGGCGGTATAGCCCATGCCGATATAGGCCTCGGTCAGCTCAGGGTGGAGCTGGGTGTGGTAGCCCGACATGGGCACCTGGCTCATCATCTCCACGCCGCCGGCCAAAACCACCTCGTTCATGCCAGACATAATGGCCTGAGCCGCATAGGCCACACTTTGCAGGCCCGAGGAGCAGAAGCGGTTGATGGTGGCCGCCGAAACCTCCACCGGAAAACTGGCCCGCAGCATGGAGAGCCGGGCCACGTTGAGACCCTGACTGGCCTCGGGCATGGCGCAGCCCCACTGGATATCCTCGATGAGGGCAGGGTTCAACCCAACCTTTTCCACAGCCGCCTTCATCACTGTGGCCGAAAGGTCAATCGGGTGCACCGAGGCCAAACTTCCATCGCTTTTGCCGCGCCCCACGGCGCTGCGAACTGCACTGACGATTACGGCTTCTCTCATCACAACTCCTTATCGGCTTTTTTTATGTAGAGGGTCTTTTCAAAGCTGGCATGCACCACACCCCAAGCATCGACGAGCTCAACAGGGTACACGCGGTCAATGGAGGGGTTCTCATCCAGCTTCTGACGAATCACCCCAAGTTCCTCATCTGTAAGCACAAAGCGGGCAAACAGGGTGGTTCTTCCGGGCTTACGAAAACGAATGGAGGCTGCTTTGTCCCAGACAACATAATCCTGCCCCAGGTTTTTGATAAGCATCAGCATGTAAATGGGGTCTATTGCGCCATACATGCTGCCGCCAAATAGGGTGCCCACGTAGTTGCGGGTACGCCAGTTGAGCGACAATGCCACGTGCACCTCTCTCCAGTCCGGGGCAATATAAATGACCCGCCCCCCCGTACCCCTGTACGCAGGAAAAAGGTTGAAGCCCCACCGCCACAACCGACTGCGCCAGGACTCGGGTTTAGGCCTTGAGAAAGGCAGGGTCATTGCAAACTCCACAAGCAACTCGCTCTACAAGAGGCTAGTTTCGCAGGGGCTTTCCGGTCTTGAGTGTGTGGGCGATGCGCTCCTGGGTTTTCTTGGTGCCCAGGAGTTTCAGGAAGCCCTCGCGTTCTAAATCCAGAATGTCCTGCTCCGTCACTTCGCGGGCGGGCCCGTCCCCACCACAAAGCACATAGGCCACAGCGTTCCCTACCACCACATCGTGCTCGCTGGCCTGTTTGGCTTCCTGGAACTGCCAGAGGGCATAGCGCAGGTTGCCCAACCCCTCGGCGCCCAGGGCCCGGATTTTCATGGGGGCCTGGGGTACAAAGTCGGGGGCCATAAACAGCACCCGCCGCTTGGCATCGGCAATCAGGCGGTCGCGGTTCATGCTGATGCCGTCCCCTTGCCGCAGGAAGCCCATATTACGCGCTTCCAATGCGCTGGTGGAGGTCTGGGCCAGCATGATCATCTGAAAGGCTCGCTTGACGCCTTCGAACAGGTCGATCTCAGGCCCATAGGCCGAAAGCTCCTGGGTGAAGCGGAAGAGCATCTCCTTGGTGCCGCCACCGCCCGGCAACAGCCCCACGCCGGTCTCGACCAGACCCATATAGAGCTCGGCGTGGGCTTGAATGGCGCTACTGTGCAGGCTGAACTCGGCCCCCCCGCCCAGGGTGAGGCCAAAGGGCGCGGCCACCACCGGGAAAGGGGCCCGGCGCAGGCGCATGGCGGTCTGCTGGAAGCGGCGGGTGGCGAGCTCGAGGTCATCCCAGGCCCCTTCCTGAGCCGCCATCAAAACCAGGGCCAGGTTGGCTCCGGCGCTGAAAGTGCGGGGGTCTTCGTGCCCAATCACCAGCCCGGCGTAGCCCTGGGCCTCCACCCAGTCCAGGGCTTTATGCAGTCCGCCGATGGAGCCCTCGCCCCAGGTGCCCATCTTGGCGCGGTTCTCGAAGAGGGCCACCCCATCGCCCAGGTCGAGCAGGGCGTAGTCTTTGCTTTCTAAAAGTGTCCTGCCCGCACCCTTGACCTGCGCCAGCCGGATGACCCCTTCCTCGTGCGGGATGGGGTGGTACTGGCCGTCGAAGCCCAGGTAGGTACCGTCCTTGTAAAAACTGCCCTGGGCCTTCTTGAGAAGCGCTGGCTCGTTCAGGCCCAGCTCGGCAAAGCCCCGGCGCAGATAGTCCAGACCCACCGCGTCCATGTTCTTGAAGGGGCCTTGCTCCCAGGCAAAGCCCCACTCCAGGGCCCGATCTACCGAGACGATGTCGTAGGCAATTTCCGGGGCTTTCTCGAGGGCGTAATGGGCATTGATCAAGAACAGCTTGCGGGCAAAGGCGCCGTACTTGCCGGGCAGATCACCGACCTTCTGGAGCCGCTCATTCAGGGGCAGATCCTTGATGGCTCCAATCTCGTCCAGGCGCAGCTTTTGCTGGGGCTTGTACTCGCCGGTCTGGTAGTCGTAGGTGAAGATATCCTTGCCTACTTTTTTGTAAAACCCGGCGCCGGTTTTGTCGCCGAGGTGGTTCTGGGCGATGAGGTTTTCTACCCAATCCGGCATGGCAAAGTCCTCGCCGGTGGTGTGCGCCAGCTCGGTGGAGACCAGCTTTAGTACGTCCAGACCCGATATGTCGCCGGTGCGGAAGGTGGCGCTCTTGGGGCGGCCTACCAGGGGGCCGGTGAGGGCGTCCACTTCGTCAATGGTGAGGCCCTCCGACATCATCAGGCGCATGGCCTGGGTCATGCCAAAAACCCCCAGGCGGTTGGCGATGAAGCCGGGGGCGTCTTTGCAAATAACCGTGCCCTTGCCCAGGATGCGCTCGCCAAACTTGCGCATGGCGTCCAGCACGGCGGGATCGGTGTCGGGGGTGGGGATGAGTTCCAAAAGGTGCAAATAGCGCACCGGGGCAAAGAAGTGCGTACCCAGGAAGCGCTTGCGGAAGCCCTCCGAACGGCCCTCCAAAAGGGTTTTCATGGGGATGCCGGAGGTGTTGGAGCTCACGATGGCCTTTGTGCCCAGGGCCTCGAGCCTGGCAAACAGGGCCTGCTTGGGCTCGGGCTTCTCGATGATGACCTCCACGATCCAGTCGCAGTCCTTGAGCTTCTCGAGCTGTTCGGTGGTGCCCAGTTCAATCAGGGCCGCCCGGCTTTTGTCCATGAAGCTGGCCGGTTTGCTTTTGAGCTGGCGCTCGAGGCCTTTCTTGACCACCTCGAGCTGATCTTCCTGCCCCGGCAGGTCGAGCAACACCACCGGCACCCCTGCCGAGGCCGCCAGCGCTGCAATTGCTCCACCCATGGTACCCGAACCCACCACACCAATCTTCTTGATTCGCATTGTTTCCTCCCTGCTGCCAAAAATCAGCGAAGGTAACCTGCCATCGCAGATTATTTTTATACCGAGTCAAAGTTTATAACAACTTGCGAGCCTAGTCCAGCTACAGGAAATTGTTTTCTATTATGCTCTCTTCAGATGGCCTAGCCAGAAAACAGCTGACATCATAAACTTTAGGCATGTCCGCTAACTTGCGAGAACGAATTAAGAACCTTCTTGAGCAAACTCTAAAAAGTTGTGAGCTCAATGAATACGTGATAGCGTCTGAGTATTTATCTCCCCTAGGAAGCGCTATCCGAGAGGCTGAGAGAAGGGTTGACATTGCTGTGCTAAAGAAAGAAAAAAATGATCTCAAGCCATATCTCTACATCGAATGTAAAGAGCAAAAAACCAGCGGCTCAGCAGAAGACAAGTTATTTAGGGCTCTGGAGGAAGCCAAGCGAGACCGGCTGCTTGGCGTTCATTCGATAGTGGTATTTGCTGGAGCAGGATTTCGCCAGTCGTATGAAAGATGGGCAATGGTAGAAGGGTTCGTTCGTGAGGAATACGCAGACCTCTGGCTCAAGCGATTTTTTTGCAGAGACTAGGGGGATTTATGCTAGCTGAACCATTATTCCAGATTAGCCTCTCACCCCTTCTGAAGTGGGCAGGAGGGAAACGGTGGTTAGTGAGGCATCTTGAACCCTACTGGCGCATTCACCGCCACCGCCCCTTTGTCGAACCCTTCGTGGGTGGAATGGGCGTAACGTTGGGTTTACTGCCGAAAAAAGCGTTACTTAACGATGCTAACCACCACCTAATCAACTTTTATAAGTGGGTTCGTCGCGGCCTGAATATAGATATACCCTTGGTTTATGACAGGAACATCTACCTAACTCACCGCGCCCGTTTCAACCAGCTCATCAGAGAAGGTAGAGCCGATACGGCAGAAGCCGCTGCGCTGTTCTACTATCTCAATCGCACTGGCTACAACGGCCTTTGTCGCTTCAACGCTTCAGGGGAATTTAATGTTCCATTCGGCAAATACAAAACAGTCAATTATCAAACGGATTTCACCGCTTACAAACAAACATTCTGTGGATGGGTGTTCACATCTGGTGACTTCAGCAAAATGGAATTCGACTCCGATTCTTTTGTCTATGCTGACCCTCCATACGACGTCGAGTTTACTCACTACAGCCCAGGAGGATTCTCGTGGGCAGACCAGGTTAGGCTGGTTGAGTTTTTGGAACCACATCGTGGGCCCGTGATTATTTCCAATCAACTTACTGACCGAATTTACGATCTGTACAAGAAGTTTGGCTATTCTGTTAGAACTTTATCTGCGCCCCGACGTATCAGTTGCAATGGCAACCGTCAGGATGCGCTTGAAGTTTTAGCCTTCAAGAATATAGAACCCTGAGCCAGTCCGCCACCACCCTCGACCAGCCCTCGAGCCCCCCATAAACTTCTTCTATTTCCTGAAGAGAGGCCAGACGACCCTCGAGCTTCTCCACTTCCTGCACCCTGGGCTCGTCCTGGGCCTGTACCACAAACACCACGCCGGCATGTACCCGGCTCACGGGCGTATCGGACATCACAATCAGGCCCACCGGCTCGGCGGTGTAGCAACGAACCCCCACCTCTTCCAGCAGCTCCCGGCGCAGCCCATCCAGCACGGGGTTGGTGCTGGGGTGGGTGAGGTCTTGGGGGTTGATGTGGCCCCCCACCCCCAGGGTGTAGAGGTTGTGCAGGCGGGCCTCGCCGCCGCCTTTGCGCCGCATCAGAAAGTAGCGACCCTGGTAGCGCACCAGGGCGTAAGGGATGATCTGCCGATGGGTGGGGTCTTCCTCGGCCTGGGGGCGTTCGAGGAAGAAGCCCTCGAGTTCGATTCTTTTGAGGAGTTCGGCCTCGAGGGGAATCAGGGCATCCCGCGCAGGGGGGAAGATCGAGGCAGGAAGTACGTAGACCTGCTCCATGCGGCCCACCATACCATCAGTCCAGGGGGGCTTCCCGGCCCTCGAGCCAGACCTTTTGTACCTTGGCCTCGCCGTGCAAGGTGAAGAGCGACCCCAGAAGGTCTTCGACCGAGTTCAGGTGGCGGAAATGGACTTCCAGGGTGCTGCCCGGCTCGGGCCTGACCCAGACCACATCGGCAGCCTTGCCCGGCGCAAAACTACCGACTTCCTCGCCCAAGCCCAGAATTTCCGCGCCCGCCTGGGTCGCCAGATACAAAAGATGGGTGGGGGTCAGGTTCACGCCGTCCTGGGCGTAGCGCTGGGCAATGTAGGCCGTAAGGCCCTCCTTGAGCAGGCTAAACCCGGTGCCACCCCCCACATCCGAACCCAATCCAAAGCGAACCCCGTGGCGCAAATGCTGTCGCATGGGAAAGATGCCGCTGCCGATGAAAGCATTGGAGCTAGGACAGTGCGCGATGGCGGCCTTTGCCTCGGCCAGGCGGGCCAGCTCGGGTTCGGTGGGGTGCACGTTGTGGGCAAAAACCGAATGCTTCGTCACCAGGCCAAACCGGTCGTAGGTCTGAAGGTAGTGGCTGCTCCAGGGAAAAAGCTCCGCCACCTTGCGAATCTCGTCGGTATTTTCGTTGATGTGGGTGGTGAAATGCAGGTCGGGGTGCTCTTGCAAAAGGGTCTGGCAGACCTCGAGCAGGGCCTCCGAAGCCGAGAGGGCAAAGCGCGGCGTGACCGCATAGCGCAGCTTGCCGCGCCCGTGAAAGCGCCGAATGAGCATTTTTTGCTCGGCGTAGCTTTGCTCGGGCGTGGTGTGTAGCTCGGGGCGCAGCAGCCGATCCGAACACACCTGACCTGCGATGATGCGCAGGCCCACATCCTCGGCGGCCCCAAAGAGGTTGGCGGTAGCCCCTTGGAAGTGCGAGCCAAACACCAAGGCGGTGGTGGTACCGTTGCGCAGGAGCAGCCTGACGAACTCCCGGGCCAGCTCGCGGGCCAGCTTGTTGTCGGAAAGCCGGGCTTCTAAGGGCAGGGTGCGCTGTTCCAGCCACTCGAGCAAAGAGTAGCCCATGGCCCCAATCACCCGGGTTTGCGGGTAGTGCACATGGGTATCCACCATCCCCGGCAACAACACCCCTTCGCGGCAGTCCTGCACCGGCGCAGCAGGGTACTGCCGGGCCACCTCGGCAAAAGGGCCCAGAGCCGCTATCTTGCCCTCGGCAATCGCCACCCCGCCATCGGAAAAGGCTTGAAGGGCCTCTGCTTCACGAAATGGGTTTTTAGGTGTGTGAACAATCGAGCCACGCAGAATAAACGTCATGCCCGACTATTCTAACCACCCACCTCCGGCGGAGGGGCGTGTATTTCTGAAAGCGGCCCAGGTGATCTGGCATCGCGTTTCCCACCAACACGACGCACACGGTGCGTCGTGTTGTAGTCGGTACGGCAAAAACCACCGTCCCGACCATTCGTGGGAACCGCCCTAACCCACCTCCTACCACCCACCCCCCATCTTGTGCGACATCGAAAGTTAGCTACAAGCCTAGTGTTGGTATAAAGGGCAACCAAGCCCCTGAACCTCACCTCGAGCAGTCCAGCTTGAAGCGGAGGCTGGGGTTGGGCGTATTGAAGGTCAGGTTGTACTTCTGCTTGATGTTGTTGGTGTCCATCTCGATGAGGAGCTTGGTGGGAGGGTCGGTGCGGCTTTGCGGGAAGTTGAGCTGGGCCGTGACGGCAGCGCCCTGGGGAATGGCTGCGTTGTAGATTTTGTCGTTGTAATCGCGTCCTAGTGCGCCCGAGTCGTTGCGTACGGTGGCGCCGTCGGCGAAGGCCAGGGTGAGGCTCGAGAGGTCTTTGAAGCCGGCGTTCCAGGCTTCCAGCGTTTTGGTGGTGGCGTTGCGGACTTCCAAGGTGACCGCCCACACCTTGAGGCCGTTTACCTCGGTCGGCTCAACCTTGGTGGCCCGCGCCCGCCAGATGCCGTTAAAGAGCCACTCATTCAGGCAGCCCTCGAGGCTGGCCCGCTGGTCGGCCCCGCCCGCCAGCGAGCCGCTCAGGCTCACGGAATTGCCCGAGACCGCGGCAGTAACCCCCAGGGCCCGCAGCGCACTGAGGGGCACGTAGGTCTGCCCCCCCACCACAATGGCCTTGCTGCTCTGAGCCTGCCCGTTTACCACCAGGTTGAGCTGCCGCTGCACCGCCTGGGCCAGCACCAGGCCCAGCGCACCCACCACCACCCAAGCCAAAATTCTGCTATTCATAGCTGCTCCTTGTAGTGTCTAGGGTCTATAGTCGATGGTCTATGGTCGGTCGTCAATAGCCTGAACCCGTGAATAGTAGGCAATGCCATCGGCGATTGACTATGAACCACTGTCTATTGACTATGGACTATCGACATTTGCTTACGGGTTTTGCACCGTCCCCATGCCGGTCACGAAGGTGGCAGTGAGGGTACTTTTGGCAACCTGGCCCTGGGTAGCGCTATTTTCCTCCACCAGCAAATAGAAGGTCTTGGGGCCCGCACTGTCCACCGGGAATACCCGCTCGCTGCTGACAATCTGGATATAAGTCCAGTTGGGCAAACCTCCGGGTAGCGAGATGCGCTTGTCCTGGTCTGGGCGGATGACATCGGGTTCGTTGGCCAAAGCCACCGTGAAGAGGGCGTTGCTACCGGTGTACACGATATTGAGTTGAAGGCTGGCGCTGACCCTTACATACCCGGGCCCCGGCACGTTGATGGTCACGCTGCGCCTCAAGTAGTTGGGGGAGTCGGGAATGTCGGTGGTATCCGATTCCACGGCCTGGGCCACGCCGGGGAGGGCGTTGTTTAGAGCGGTAAAGTTGGCATTGACTTCGGCGGCGCGGATGGGATTCCCGGCGGTGAAGGTATGGGGCAGATTGATGCCTGCCAAGGCCCACAAGCCAAGGCTGGACAGGGCGAAACCCAGCGCCAAATAGAAGAGGTTTCTGTTGGGCATAGCGGTGCCTCACAAACGCACGTTGACCCCGCCCCGCAGGCCAAAACCGGCATTGGGGCCGTTGAAGGTGAAGACCCCCTCGAGGAAGGTGTACACGTTGCCGGTGGGGAGCTCGAGGCCCGCCGCCAGGGCGAAGATGGGGCCGGTCACACCCCCGCTCGAGAACAGCAGCCCCAGGCTGGGGCCGGCGTAAATTTGCAGTGGGTCGAGGTTCAGGCTTGCCAGCGGCCCCGCGCTGATGGTGGCGGCAAAGCTGTTGCTGAGTGCGGCATCGGCCACCGCCCGCAGATGCACCGTGAGCGGGCTGGCCTGCACCAGATTGCGAACCGTGAACTGCACATTGCCCTGCGCCGAGGAGCCCCCGCTCCCAGCGTTGAAGCTTAGGCCGCCCCCCACGCTAAACTGCTGAGCCCAGGCACACGAAAGCAGTAGCAAGAACCCGAGTATCCAGGCGTTTTTCATGCCTTCACCTCCATCAGAGCTGCTTGATGACCAGCACGTTGAACTTGGCTCCGTCAGGCATGTCAATCCCATCGGCACGGAAGATGCGCCAGCGGCCTGTGCCGCTATCATAGGAAACCCCAATGGGCGCATTGATAACGGGATCGGCATCGTTACTGACGGGAGTTACGGTCAGGATGGCATTGGGGTCGCCGTTGATCATGGGGTTGTCCAGGGTGGTACGTGGGCCGTTGATGTTGGCAGCGGCAGCGGTGTGCACGAAGGCCGGTTTGGTGCCTGTAACCCGGATAGGGCCATTAACTTGCAGGGCAGTTCCTGCGGGGGCAACGGCAGAGAGGGCCACGCCGCCGATGGCTCTGCCCTCTACCCCCAGGCCCCCGCCTGTCGAGGAGCCAATTACTCCCCATCCGCTGTCGGCTACCACACCCCAGACACCCACATTCAAACCTCCGGCGCCCTCTCCGCGAAGGGCCGTGCCGCCAGCGGCTTCGTTGTGGACACGGAAGCCCGCGGTGCTGGCATTGCTACCGGTCAGGTTTACCCCAAAGCTGAGTGAAGGTCGATCCTCGAGGGCCTGCACAGCCGTTTTGAGGGTGTTGAAGTTGTCGTTGACCTCGCTGGCCTTGATGGGCGTGCCCGCGCTGAAGCTGGTGAGCGCCCCCACGCTCAGCGCCCAAAGCCCAGAAGCCACCATGCCTGCACCCAGAGTAAAGAAGAAAAGGTTTTTCCCGCGCATACGCCCTCCTACTGCCAGTTGGCCTGATCCCATCGGCTGTTGTCCCAGATGCCTGCATTGCCGCCGCCTCCGCCCCCACAGGCCACCAGGGTGGCCAGAATTAGGGCCAGGAGGGCGAGCCGTCCAAGGGTTTGTTTCATGGGTTGCTCCCTTTGGGATGGCTTCAGCGAATCCCAAAAACCCGCCCGCCCGAGTTTCGGCAGAGCTGCTCCAGGTACTGCAAGAGCAACAGCGGGCTCTCGAACTCGAGCCGCCTGCCGGTTTCGGGGTCCAAGAGAACCGCCCGCCAGGGTTGCTGGGGCGTGGCCGGCTCGAGGTGCAGCACCAGGTCGAGCGGTTGGGGAGGCTTCGCTTCCATCGCCAGGCCAAGGCTAGCAAGGGGTGCGTCACTCGAACGTCATTGCCAGCCGGGCCCGGAGAGCCCCCTCGCCGACGCTGCGAAACCGGGCGATGCCGCCGTGCAGCGCAAGGGCTTGCTCGAGGTCGGCTCGGGCCTTAGCCCGCTCCATAAGCGCCAGCCAGGCCCCGCCTCGGCTATAAAGGACGTTTATTTTCTGGGTCTCGCTGCGGGCGGTTTCGAGGGCCTCCTGGGCCAGACGCAGGGCGGCTTTGGGGTTGTGCTGGGCCAGCTCGAGCTCGGCGTAAAGCTGTTTGACCTCGGAGGCGCCCCACTGAAGGTTTTCCGCGAGCTCTAAGGCCCGCTCCAGATCCCGCGTGGCCTCGGCGGTCTGGCCCAACCCCAGCCAGGCCTCGGCCCGCACCAACAGGGCTATCAACTCCTGGCGTTGTACCCCGCCCTGCCGGGCTTTCTGGAGGATGTCCTCGGTCTCGCCGATGGCTTTGGCGTAACAACCCTGGCCCAGGTGCACCCGCGCCCGCACCATCCCAATGCGCTCTTGCAAGAGCCAGAAGCTCGAGGGGGCCGGGCTGTGCTGCCGCATCAGGCCCTCGGCCTGCTCGATCCAGTCCAGGGCCTCGGTAGGCCGTTCCTGGAGCATCAGGGTCAGGCTATGGCAAAGCCGGGCCTCAATCTGGTGATAGGGCGTGAGGCTTTGCGCCAGCTTGAGCGCCTCGAGCCCGTCCTGGTGGGCTTCTTGCAAGAGCCCCAGGTCGCGCTGGTAGTGAGTCACAAAAACCAGCGGGTAGAAGGCTTCGGCAGGGGAAACCTCGAGGGCATACGCGTAGGCCCGGCGGCTGGCCTCCATTGCGCCGAACAGGTCGTACTGGTCGTCGAGCACCATCCCCCGGTAGAACCAGACGCTCGAGCGCTGGAGGGGTGTCCGGGCGATTTGCTGCATCTCCTCGAGCTGGGCTAGTTGTTCCTTGGGGCCGGCATGCCCGACCTGGCGGCTCAAATAAAAGCGCTGGTTGAGGGCCTCGAAGCGCTGGGGGTGTTCGGGGGGCAGATTTTCCAGGGTTCGCAAAAAGTACCCGTCGGCCTCCTGGTAGGCCCCCAAGCCGTGGGTTTGCAAGGCGGCTCTGAGCCACCACACCGCGGCCTGTTCGGACTGTCCGGCCATTTGGAAATAGCCGGCAACCTGGGCCGGGTGTACCGCCTGCTGGGCAAAGTGCTGGGCCAGGCGGGCCGAAATCAGCTTGCGGCGGTCGGGTTGCAGGGTTTCGGCGATGGTGCGGGCGATTAGGTCGTGGGTGAAGCGGTAGCCCTGGGGCGTGTTCTTCAGCAGTTGATGCTGGCAGGCCTGCTCCAGCGCCTCGCAGACCTCCCAGTCCGAAAGCGCGGTGGCCTGGGCCAGCAGGTAGGAGCCGAAGGTTTCCTCGCCGACCAGCGCTGCTACTTCCAGGCTGCGCCGCACCGCCGCCCCCTGGTGCTCGAGGCGGCCCAGGATGGCCTGGCGCACGCTGGGGGCGATGGGCAGCTCGGTGTAGTCGTGGGTAGACTCGTCGTAAGGGGTCTCCCACACGCCGCCTTCCCCCAGTCGTAGCTCACCGGACTCGAAGAGGCTACGCAGGGTCTCCAGCACAAAGAGCGGGTTGCCCGAGGTGGCCCGGTAGACCCGCTGCGGAAACAGCCGGGCTGGCCGCCCGGAAAGGTGGGCAATGAGTTCGGCCACCTCGAGCTCGCTCAGGGGTTCTAGCTCGAGCCAGACGGCCCGCTGGCCGTTACGCCAGTCTTGATAGCGACGGGCTACTTCCGGCCCCACCTCGTCGGGGCGCACCGTGACCACCAACCGAGCCGACGCCCCGCGCTGCTCCAGCCCCACCGCCAGCGCCCGGAGGCTCCAGGGGTCGCTGTAGTGCTCGTCCTCGCTGAGAAAAACCGTGCTGCCGTGGGCCTCTATCATCAACTCCACCAGCCCCGAGAAAAACCGCACCAGGGTGCTTTCGTCCAGCGGCGGCGGAGGGGTGTCCCACAACTCGGGCACCAGCCGGGAAGCCTCGAGGCGTATCCAGCTTTTTGGCTTCAGGTCGGGCTTGGTGCTCAGGGCCTGGCGCACCCAGCGGGTCATGGAAGCGTAGGGGGTTGGCCCGTCGCCGGGTTGGCCCGAGAGCGTAATGTAGGGGCCCTTGTCGGCCAGCAATTCTTTGGCCAGGCGGCTCTTGCCCACCCCTGCCGGGCCGGCGATGAGGAGGACTTTTTGGTGTTGCCAGGCCACCTCGAGCCGCTTCAGAGCGGAGGCTCGCCCTACCAGCGGCGGGTTGAAATGGGGGCTGCTGGAGCGGTTCCCACGAATAGTCGGTGCAGCGGTTTTTGCCGTACCGACTACAATACGACGCACCGCGTGCGCCTTATTGGTGGGAAACGCGATGCGGGCTTCGGGTTGCACTCGAGGGGTCGGCTTGCGCCGGCGAATCTGCTCGGCCAGGGCCTGGGTTTCCGGTAGCGGCTCTAAGGCCAGCTCCCGCTGCAACACCTCACACAGCCGCTTGTACTGTTGCAGGGCCCCCTCGGTCTGCCCGAGCAATGCATAAAGCCGCATGGCCTCGCGGTGAAAATGTTCCTGCAGCTCGTCGTGGCGAATCAGCTCCCGGTACAGCTCCAGGGCAAGCTGGATTTTCCCGCCGGCCTCGTGCTGCTTGGCCTGACCCTCGAGGGCCACCGCCCAAAGCCGCCCCAGCCGCTCGCGCCAGCGCCGCAGCCAGTCGCTGTAGGTTTCCTCTTCCAGCTCCAAGCCTTGCAAAAACTCGCCTTTATAGGTTGCCAATGCTTCGGGCCAGTGTTGCGCCTCGACCTGGGCCAAAAAGCGCTGTACGTCCAAGCCAAAACCCACCAGCTCGAGCTGCTCGCGTCCGGCAAGGATATAGGCCCCCAAGGGGCTATTGCTCAGCCGGTACAGCGTCTGCCGCAGATTGTGCTGCCCACGGCTCTCGGCGTGGCCTCCCCACAGCAGCTCAACCAACCGATGGCGGGGCTGGCGACCCTCGAGGGCCAAGAAGGCCAGCAATGCGACCGCCTTGCGCGGCAGATCCAGTTCCCGATCTTCGCAGCGCAGTTTGGGAGAACCCAGTAGCTCTATTTGCAGCATGGTGTGAGGCTTTCCAGATTCAGATGGGAAACAGGCTCCTGCCGTTTGTTGCATTCAATTTAGCTAGAGGATAGCAAAGGGCCGGGTTATTTGGGGTTAAGGGAATCTTTAACCCGACATTCCGCACCATTCTTATTCCAGGAGGTAATATCGCTCCACCCCCAGCAGACGGGCTGCCGTCTCGTGATGGGGTGTCAGGTTGAGCACCCGGGGCCTGCCCTCCAGCACCACCAGACGCACCCACAGGAAAAGCTGGAACACCCAGCGTAGGG
>NZ_QWKY01000003.1 GCF_003574035.1 Meiothermus hypogaeus
CCAAGGGGCGGTATCGCCCTCCGCTACGCGGATAACTTCCAAGGGGCGGTATCGCCCTCCGCTACGCGGATAACTTCGGTCGGGTTAGTTCGTCACCCTTTGGTGACGAACTAACCGAATCTGGTATAACTTGCCCAAACAAAGATGGTATGAACATTTGGGAATCGCTTCCAAACCCGATACACTATCGCCAATGAGCGAGCAGCGGTTGTTCGAACAGCTAAAGCGAGAGGTGGATTTGTTGGGGCGGTCATTGGGAAAGGCCATCCGCACCCTTTCGGGAGAGCGTGTTTTTGAACTAGAGGAACGGGTACGCGAGCTCACCAAGGCTCTACGGCAAAGCCCGTCAGAAACTACCCGGCAACAGTTACTGGCGACCGTGCGGGGACTCTCGCTTGCAGAAGCCGAAAACATGATACGGGCTTTTGCCACCTATTTTCATCTGGTTAATTTGGCGGAAGAACGCCACCGGGTGCGGGTCAATCGGGAACGGGAGAAGAAAAGCACCCCCCAAGCCCCCAGGGGTGAATCGTTTCTGGCCCTAATCGGCCAGCTCAAGAACCAGGGTTTGTCTTATGAGCAGGTCGTGGATGTGCTATCCCGTTTGCGGCTACACCTGACCTTTACCGCACACCCCACCGAGACCCGCCGCCGTACCCAGCGGTATCACATCAGCGAGATTGAGAAGCTCCTGGACGCAGCCGAGCGGGGAAGTTCAGATGAAGAGGCGCTAGGGAAAAACAAAGAGGTTGCTGCTTCACCGCTCATTTCTGATTCCCACCCTCCGCTAAACGCTCGAGTAGCCCTCTTATGGGGCACCTCCGAACTCCGCAAAAGCCGTCCAAGCGTGGAGGACGAGGTCAAAGGTGGACTTTTCTACACCACCTATACCCTCTGGCAAGCCATTCCCCGGCTGGTCGATGGCCTGGAAAGTGCGCTCGAGGCCCACTACGGCCAGCGCCCCGACCTTTCGCCCCCGCTGGTGTTTCGGAGCTGGATTGGGGGCGACCGGGATGGCAACCCCAATGTGGTGCCGGAGGTTACGAGCTGGGCGCAGAACTACGCGCGCGAAACTGCCCTGCGCAAGTTTGTAGAAGATGTGGACGGCCTGATTCGGGACTTGTCGCTCAGCGAGGATCGCATCACGATTAGCCGTGAATTGCGGCTGGTTCTGGAAGAGCATGCCAGGCGTTTGGCACTGCCCGAACGTTTCCAGGGGGAACCCTACCGCCAGTTTGGCATGGGGCTGCGCTACAAGCTGCGGGCTTTGTTGGGCGAGCAAACCGGCCCTGGCTACAGCGGAACCCCGGAGTTTATAGGGGACTTACGCAAGGCCGAGACCAGTCTCAATCAGCTTGGCCTCGAGGAGATTGCCAGGGTCAGCGTACGCCCCCTGCGCCTGAATGCCGAGGCTTTTGGCCTCGAGCTGGTTAGCCTGGATTTGCGCGAGGAGTCCCGCGCCCTGACCGAAGCAGTAGCCGAACTGCTGAAAACCGCCGGGGTCCACGAGCATTACGGAGGGCTGGAACCCCAGCAAAGGGAGGCCCTCTTAACCCAGGAACTGGCCACAGCCCGGCCCCTGGCGCCGGTGGGCTACCGTCCCCAGACCAAAGCGCTGCAAACCGCACTGGAAGCCCTGCGCAACTGGCGGGCGCGGGGGGCCCACGTGGTCTCGATGACCCACTACCCCAGCGACCTGCTCGAGGTGCTGATGCTGGCGCGGGAAGTAGGGCTTTATCGCACTGGTCGGGCACTGCCCTTCGATGTGGTGCCGCTGTTCGAAACCCTGGGCGACCTGCAAAACGCGCCACAGGTGGTGGCCCGCCTCCTGGACAACCCAGTCTTCAAGGCCCACGTACAGGGGCGGGGGGGCCTCGAGGTCATGATTGGCTACTCCGATTCCAACAAAGACGCGGGCTTTCTAGCCGCCAACTGGGCGCTCTACCAGGCCCAGGAAGCCATTACCGCCACGGCCAAGAGCCGGGGTGTGCAGGTCTACTATTTCCACGGGCGCGGTACCTCCACCGCTCGTGGGGGTGGCACCGCCGGGCGGGCCATTGCCAGCCTGCCGCCCGGTACGGTGGGTAGCCGGATGCGCCTGACCGAGCAGGGCGAGGCCCTGGCCGACCGCTACGCCCACCCCGACCTGGCCTACCGGAACCTCGAGCAGATGCTTTATCACATGGCCCTGGCCTCGGCGCGCGACCTGTACGGACAGGCCGAGCCCCTGCGCCCCGAGTGGCGGGAGGCCATGAAACGGGCTGCCGAACGCTCCACCGAGGTCTACCGCGAGCTTTTGTTGCGCCCGGGCTTCTTCGAGTTTTACGAGCAGCTCACCCCCATCCGCGAGATCGGCGCCCTCAACATTGCCAGTCGGCCCGTGTATCGCTCGGGGCGGGTGCGCGAAATCAAGGACCTGAGGGCCATTCCCTGGGTGATGTCCTGGACGCAGGTGCGGCTGTTGATTCCCGGCTGGTACGGGCTGGCCGAAGGACTGGAGGAAATTCCACTCACCCTACGGCGGGAAATGTTTGCGCAGTGGCCCTTTTTTGCTACCACCCTGGATAGCGCGGCCATTGCCCTGGCCAAGGCCGATCTGGGGATTGCCCGGGAGTATCTGCGCCTGGTTGAGCCCTCCCTGGCCGAGTGTTTCTTCCCCAGCATTGCAGGGGCATTCGAAAAAACCAGGGCCATTCTGGAAGAAACTTTCCAGAACACCCTGCTTTTCAACCACCCCGTGCTGGCCCGCCAGACCGAGCTACGCAACCCCTATGTAGACCCCATCTCGCTGGTGCAGGTGGAGTTGCTCGAGCGCTACCGCCGCACCCCCCCCGAGGCTCCTGAACGCCCAGGTTTGGAGCGGGCCCTGATGCTCTCCTTGCTGGGCATCGCCGCGGGCTTGCGAAATGCGGGCTGAAACCTGGATGTTTCTATACACAATTCGCGGCTTTGCGCTTTAGCTTTTTTGCTTCTCGAAACTGCTTTTCGGCAAAGGGAAGCCAAAGAAAGCATGGTGTATTCATGCTGAGCGAATTGGCCGATTTGCACAAACCCTTAAATCCGATAAGATAAGCGGCAATCTGCGTTCAGCAAGGAGGTAGGAATGAACAAAGGTTGGATTGGCTTTTTGGCTGGCCTGGTCCTGGTGGGGAGTGCCTGGGCTCAACGCCCCGACACCATCGTGATTGCACAGGGGGTAGATGTAACGGTGCTCGACCCGAACAACCAGCTCGAGACCCCCACCGCCAATGTGCTTTCGAACATCTTCGACACCCTCTACATGCGGATGCCGGACGGCACCGCCCGGCCCTGGTTGGCCACGGGTGTGCGGGCCATCAACCCCACCACCTGGGAGATGACCATCCGTCAGGGGGTCAAGTTTCACAACGGCGAAGAACTGACCGCCGAAACCGTCAAGTGGAACTTTGATCGGGTGATTGATCCACAAAAGCCCTTGCGCATTTCCAATTCCTGGGCCAACCTGGCCAGCGTGCAGGTGATCAACCCCACCACCCTGCGCTTCACCACCCGTAACCCCTTCCCGGTGTTTGTCACCCGCCTTACGGGCTTTTATATCCTGCCGCAGAAGTACGTTACCGAGGGCGGCAACCGCTACCTGCAAGAGCCGGTGGGCACCGGCCCCTACAAGTTTGTGCGCTGGGTGCGCGACCAGCAGTTTGAACTCGAGGCCAACCCCAACTATTGGGGCGGCGCCCCCAAAATCCGCCGGGTGATCTTCCGGCCCATCCCCGAAGCCAGTAGCCGGGTAGCCGAGCTGGTCTCGGGTGGGGTGGACATCATCACCAACCTGGTACCGGAGGCGGTGAACGCCGTGCGGGCCTCAGGGGCTGCCGAGGTTCGTAGTGTGCCCAGCATTCGGAATATCTTCATCATGCTGAATACCAGCGGCAAAGCCGATAGCCCCCTGGCCAACCCCAAGGTGCGCCTGGCACTCAACTACGCGGTAGACAAGCGCACCATCGTCAAGAACGTACTGGGCGGCTTTGGGCAGCCCACCGGCTGTTCGCTCAACAGTTACATTTTTGGTTACGATGCCAGAAGTTGTCAGCCCTACGAGTACAACCCTGCGCGGGCTAAACAGCTGCTGGCCGAGGCAGGCTACCCCAATGGATTCACCATGACCATGGGTTCGCCCAACGGGCGTTACCTCAACGACCGCCAGGTAGCCGAAGCCCTGGTAGGCCAGCTGGCCCAGGTCGGGGTGCGGGTAGAGCTGCGGGTACAGGAGTGGAGCACCTACGTGGGTCAGATTCTCGAGCGCCGCATCCCCACCGACGCAGTGCTGCTGGGCTGGGGCAACAACGAGTTCGATGCCGATAACTCGCTTTATAGCCTGTTCTACGGCGGTACCGTGCGCGGTGGCCCCCGTCAGGTAGCCTTCAGCTACATCCGTTCGGTGCCGCTGGACAATGCTCTGTTACAAGCCCAGCGCACCACCGACCCCGACCAGCGCAAGAAGCTCTACCTAGATGCACTGCGGGTCTTGCGGGCCGAAGCCCCCTGGATTTTCCTGCACCAGCAAGAAGACCTGTATGGCGTGGCCAAGCGGGTGGACTGGAAACCCCGTCCCGACGAGCGGCTGTTTGTGGCCGACATGGCCTTGAAATAAGGCATGCAGCCATGGTTGGGTATGGTTGGGTATCAAAACGGAGTCACAAAGCAGGATATTGATACTCGACCCTGCTGTATTGCCTTTAGTCGCAGCTAAAGTAGAAATGACAGCGTCTGTTGTTTTGCCAACAGGGTCACATCGAAAAGGTGATTGTCTATCGTCCGTAACCCTTGGTAAAAGGCACAGGTTATATCGAGGTCTTGATCCTCAATACGCTAAACGCCAGGCAATTCTTTTGCCCTAGACCCTCGGCTCTAAACCACCTATGGCTGCCTATCTAATCCGTCGTCTCGCACTGGTTTTGGTAGTGGTCTGGGGAACCGCGACACTGGCCTTCTTTTTACTGTTTTTGTCGGGCGACCCGGTCAACCTGTTGCTGCCGCTGGACGCCACGCCGGAGGTGCGCGAGCAGTTCCGCAAGGCCAACGGCTTTGACCGCCCGGTCTGGCAGCAGTACCTGAGCTACATGGGCCGGGCCGTGCAGGGCGACCTGGGCATCTCGCTGCGTAACCAGACCCCGGCTTTGGGGCTGGTGTTGGAGCGGATGCCCGCCAGCATGGTGCTGGCCGGTGCAGCCTTGTTGTTCGCAGTGGTTTTTGGTGTGCTGGCAGGAGTGATTGCGGCGGTACGAAAGGGCACTACCCTCGAGTTTGTGGTGTTGTTTTTTGCGCTCTTGGGCCAGTCCTTGCCGGTGTTCTGGCTGGCCCTGATGCTCATTCTGGTGTTTGGGCTCGAGCTGCGCTGGCTACCCATCTCGGGCTACGGGGTCGGGCCCCTTCCCGGCCTCCCGGCCCTGGCCAACCTGGTTCTGCCGGCCATTGCGGTGGGCACTTTTTCGATGGCAGCCATCACCCGCCTGACTCGAGGGGGCGTGCTCCGCGAGCTGCGCAGCGACCACGTACGCACCGCACGCGCCAAAGGCTTGAGCGAGCGGGTGGTCATCTACAAACACGCCCTGCGCAACGCAGCCATTCCGGTTGTCACGGTCATTGGGCTGCAACTGGGCAACCTGCTCTCGGGGGCGGTCATCACCGAGACGATTTTTGCCTGGCCGGGCGTGGGGCGATTGGTACTGACCGCCGTAACCCAGCAAGATTTCCCGGTGGTGCAGGCTGCGGTCATTGTGTTTGCAGTGCTGCTGGCGGTTATCAATCTGGTGGTGGACTTGCTCTATGGGGTGCTTGACCCCAGGGTGCGCTATGCATAGGGGTCAGGGGTTAGAGGCCATGGGCTGGGGAAAGACAGCTCCTCTGGTGAATATGGCCGTCGGTCACTTCCAGGGTTCTGGGCAGCCCGCCGGGAAGAGATTTTCGTGGCAGTCACAAGGGGGGTCCCATGCGTAAAATCCTTCGCGCCCCCTCAGCTACCATTGGGATTGGCCTGATGATTCTCTTTGTGCTGATGGCCGTTTTTGCCCCACTGATCAGCCCCCACAACCCCACCCAGCAAGACCTCCAGGCCATCACCAAACCCCCCGGCACCGAGGGCCATCTGCTGGGCACCGACCGTCTGGGGCGCGATATGCTCTCGCGCATCTACCATGGCGCCAGGCTCTCTTTAGTTGTAGCCGTGGCCGGGGTACTGATCGGCGCAGCGATTGGGATTCCACTGGGCCTGCTGTCGGGCTACCTGGGGGGGCGGGTAGATGACTTTTTGATGCGCCTCGGCGACATCCAGCTTTCGCTGCCGTTTATCCTGCTGGTAATCGCCATTATCGCTGCGCTGGGGCCCAGCCTGACCAATACCATTGTGGTGCTGGGCGTTACCAGCTGGGTGTTGTATGCACGGGTGGTACGGGGCGAGATTTTATCGCTCAAGGAGCGGGAGTTTGTCCAGGCCGCCCATGCCCTGGGGGCCTCTGGGCGGCGCATCATGCTCAAGCACCTCCTGCCCAACGCAGCCGGGCCGCTGATTGTGGTGGCTACCCTGGAACTCGCACGCTTGATCGTGACCGAGGCTGCGCTTTCGTTCCTGGGGCTCTCCGGGGTGCCCCCCGAAATTCCCAGCTGGGGACAGATGCTGGCCGATGGACGCGAGGTGCTGTTCTTTGGGGGTTGGTGGGTGGCCACCTTTCCTGGCGTGGCTATTAGCCTGCTGGTGCTGGGCATTAACCTGTTTGGCGACGCACTGGCCGAGGTGCTCGACCCCCGAAGTCGGTAAACCAGGCACGCCTTCGCACCCTTCACAGACGTTGCCGCCCGCGAAAACGAGAATGCGTCTGCGCCCAAACGCATGTTATACCAGATTCGGTTGATTCGTTACCGAACGGTAACGAATCAACCCGACCGAAGGGAGACGCTTTCTTCGCCGACCGACAGGGAGGGGTGTGCTCTAGGATTCAAAAAGACAACCTATGGGTTTTTTGGTTTTGTGAACTGTCTTTTTGAATCCGGTATTACGCACCCAAGCGTGGGCCGGGCCCGGCCCACGGGTGCTTGGTTTCGAGTTTCCGGGCGGCAGCTGTTCTGTCTCGGATAGAGAATTCTTGATTCTCGGGAGGCTCATTCCATGTGAAGAGCGTTCTATTTGAAAGCCTGTCGTGCTATATTCAGCAAACCCATATCGCTACCCCAGGGCCCCACAAGCTGCACGCCAATGGGCTTTTCACCGGGTTGCTCGGCAGGCACCGAGACCACGGGTGCACCCAGCACACTGGCGTAACAGGTCAGGCTGAGCGTGCGCCAGCGGAAGGCCAGGGCTTTTTCGGGGTCGTGCAGGGTGCTTACCTGGGGGGCTGAACTGGGGGTCGCGGGCAACAGTACCAACGTACCGGGCGAAAGTAAAGCGCCCATCTCGGCTCTCAGGCGCACCTGCTCGCTCAGGGCCCGTCCGATCTCGCCTGCGGTGAGCCTCGAGGCCATTTCCAGGAGTTTCCGAACATCCTCGCCTAAGCGGGGTTGCCGCTCCTCGAGCCACCCCTGGTGAAAACCCCAGGCCTGGGCGCCCTGCAAAACCCGCTGGGCCTCTCGAGCTTCTTGCAGCAGACCGAGTGATTTCTCCTCAACGGCGATACCCAGTGCTTCAAGCCTTTGCGCTACCCGCTCCACAGCAGCGTGGGCTTCTGGGTCGCAAAGCTCCAGGGCATCGCGTAGCAGAACTGCGCGCTCAAAGCGCACCACCGGCAGGGCCTCACAGAGCAGCACCCTGGCACAGCGCTCCATAACCTCAGGGCCCGCTGCCAGCAGGCCCACCGTATCGTAGCCAGGGGCCAGGGGCACCACCCCCTGGGTAGGAATGGCCCCATGGGTCGGGCGATAGGCATATACGCCGCACAGCGAGGCCGGAATCCGCACCGAGCCTGCCGTATCGCTGCCCAGGGCCACCGGCACCAGGCCGGCCGCTACCGCTACCGCCGAACCCGAAGACGAACCCCCGGGAATTCCAGCCGGCACCCTGGGGTTTCGGGGTGTGCCAAAGTGGGGGTTGATGCCGGTCATGCCGTAGGCCAGTTCGTGGGTGTGGGTCTTGGCCACCAGCCGGGCGCCTGCTTTCTTGAGGGCCGCCACAGCCCAGGCATCCTGGATTGGCAAGCCCCACCACCCGGCAAAATCGGGGTTACCGGCTGCGGTGGGCAGTCCGGCCACATCGAACAAATCCTTGGCGGCAAAAGTCAGGCCGGCCAGGGCACCACACATCGGCGCTGCCGGGCTTGCGTTCAACCAGGCTACCACCGCACCATAGTTGTCTTGTAAGGGCTCCACCCGAAAATCTTATACCCGGCTAAGATAAAAGCCGGTATGGTCGAGGTACACGCACGCTCTGTTACTTTTCATCCGCCGGCCCAGGCCAAATTCCTGGTCGGCGACTTTACCGATTGGGACAAAAAACCCCTTCCCATCGAGAAGCCGCTGACCCTCGAGTTCCCCACCGGGGCTTATGTGGAGTATGCCTTCCTGGACGAAAACAAAGAGCCCTTCCCCGACCCCGACAACCCCCACAAAGCCCAAAACCCCTGGTGGAGCTACCCCCGGGCCATCGAGCTGCCGGGCTTTCAATACGCCGCACCGCACCAACCCTCTCGCCCGGTAAACGTGCACCGGCACCGGCTGGAGTCCAAGGCCTTTGGCAGTACCCGCCGCTACTACGTGTTCGACCCCCAGGCGGCAGCTCAGGCCACCCTCTACGTGCACGACGGTGTGGCCTACTACCGCACCGCCAGGCTGGCCGAGGTGGCTCAGGGGCTTTGTGAGCTGGAGGAAATCCGGCCAGTGCGAATTGTGTTTATTGAACCCGAAGACCGCCGCAAAGAATACTGGTTCGACCCCAGCTACGAGGAGCACGTTCTGAACGAGATTATCCCAGCGGTGGAGTCGCATTACGGCCCCACGCCGGAAAGGGGCCTGATGGGTGCTAGCCTGGGCGGGCTGGTTTCTGGCTGGCTGGCCCTACGCCACCCTGAGGTGTTTCAGAAGGTCGCCACCCAGTCGGCCTGTCTGACCGCCTCGCCTGAGGGGGGCGATTCCTACAAAGACCCCGAGTGGCTCACCGAACAGTATCTAGACAGCCAAGCCCTGCCGCTGCGATTTTATTGTGAGACCGGTCAGATTGAGTGGCTGCTGGCACCCAACCGACGCTTTGCTGCCATGCTGGCCGACAAGGGCTACCCGCACGCCTACCGTGAGCGCCCCTCCGGCCACAACTGGATGACCTGGCGGCAGGGGCTCACTCCGGCGCTGTTGTACCTGTTCGGAACCTAAAGCCAGATGATAGGCTTTAGGTTATGGAGTTTGGTTCGGCTTTTGTAGCTATTCTAATCATTGTGGCCCTCGAGGCCGTTCTTTCTGTGGACAACGCCATGGTGCTGGCCGTGATGGTGCGGCCTTTGCCGGAGCACTTGCGCTCGAGGGCTTTGCTTTACGGCATCATAGGGGCCTATGTGCTGCGCGGGCTAGCCTTGCTCTTTGCCACCATCATCATCCAGATCTGGTGGATTCAGCTCCTGGGTGGGCTCTACCTGGTGTATCTGGCAGTGAACCACATCTTGCGGCGCAACAGCCAAAGCCAGGCCGACCCAATCAGCGTGCAACAAGCCGCTGCCGCCAGCTTCTGGCGCATCGTGATCATGATCAACGTGGTAGACCTGGCCTTTGCCGTGGACTCGGTGCTGGTGGTGATTGCTTTCAGCCGGGAGTTCTGGGTAATCTTTACCGGCGTGGCCATCGGGATTCTGCTGATACGGCTGGCCGCCGGCGTTATGGTGGGCATCATCGAGCGGTATCCGCGGCTCGAGACCGTGGCCTATGCGGTGGTGGGCTGGGCCGGGCTCAAGCTAATGCTCGAGGGCTGGGGCCACGGCAGCGAGGTCTGGCTGCACCGGCCAGAGCTGGCCTTACACCTGCCGCAGGCCTTCTTCCTCAGCGTGACGCTGGCTATTCTGGTACTGGGAAGCCTATGGGCCTTTCGTCGCACTTCCGAATCCTGACCCATGCCCAAAGACTGGGACGCCCACTATCTGAACCAGCCTCCGCTAAGCCAACCCGCCTTTGTGGTGGCGGCTTATGCCCATGACCTTCCGGCAGGCCTGGTGCTGGACCTGGCCGGAGGCACCGGGCGTAACGCCTTTTTTCTGGCCGGGCGGGGGCATCCGGTGATTTTGCTCGAGAAAAGCCGGATAGCACTCGAGTTTGTGCGCTCCGAAGCAAACCGTCGGGGTCTTGATGTATGGGCGCTCGAGACCGACCTGGAATCCCCCCAACCCCACTTGCCGCCGGGCCCCTTTGCCGGCGTTATCAACTCGTACTTCCTGCACCGCCCCCTTCTGGCACACTTCCGCGAACGGCTCCTGCCAGGGGGACTGGTATTTTTGGAAGGCTTTACCACCCAGGAAGCAGCCCGCCGGGGCAGCCAGGCCGCGCACTACTGGCAACCGGGCGAACTCCTGCGCCCGCCCCCCGGTCTGCGCCTGCGGGCCTGGGCCGAGGGGTGGATGGAGGAGCACCACCGCACCTGGGCCGTCTGGGAAAAACCAGCCTGAGGCTCCGCCTCCCCCTTGCAAATGGTAGTCTTGTGCGCTTTTGATGGGACAAAGCCTGCTAATCTGCAGACTGGTTGGGGAGTAGCCACCCTATCTGGCCTGTTTAGGGTTGATTAATCGTCAGTACGAAGCAGTAGCTTCCGGTTAATCTGGGCGTATCGCCCTGGTGAGACCACCACGACACGAGCAAGCCGTGGTGGTTTTCTTTTGCCTATCCACGGCGCTGGGGGGCCCATGGAACAACTTGGACAAGCGCTGATCGTTATTGGAATCCTGATTATCTTGGAGGCGGTGCTTTCCGCCGACAACGCCATGGTGCTGGGGGTGATGGTCAAGCAACTACCCCCACCCTGGCGGCAAAAGGCTCTTTTTTACGGCATCGTCGGGGCCTACATTCTGCGCGGCCTGGCCCTGGTGTTTGCGGTGTACCTGATTCAGTTCTGGTGGATTCAGGCTTTGGGAGCTGTTTATTTGCTCTACATCGCCATCCGGCACTTCAGCAAACCTAAGCCCAAAGAGGAAGCCCACCCCGATGCCTTGCAAACGCTCAAAACCGTGACCCCGCGCCAGTTCTGGGCCATTGTGGCGCAGATCGAGCTGGCCGACCTGGCCTTTGCCGTGGACTCGGTGCTGGTGGCGGTGGCGCTTTCGGATACCCTCTGGATTATCTTTACCGGTGTATTTATTGGCATCCTGGCCCTGCGCTTTGTGGCGGTGCTGTTTGTGGGCCTCCTGGAAAAATACCCTCGCTTCGAGGCGGTGGCTTTTGCGGTGGTGGGCTTTGCCGGGGTCAAGCTGGCCGTTGGGGGTTGGGACAAGTTCGCCAAGGAAGTGCTGAGCCGCCCCGAGTGGGTCACGGGCATAGACAAGACCCAGTTCTCGCTCTTCATTCTGGTTGTGCTGGTGTTGGGTACCCTCTGGGCCATGAGCCAGAAACCCAAAACCGCCAACCTCGAGGCCAAGTAATCCAGCGGAACCTGAGCCTGGGCTTGTTCCAAAAAGTTCCGTGTATCTCGTCGCCGGGTTTTTCTGGTAAGGTTGTGCCGATGGTTTTTTTGCTGGCAATCCTGGCCTACCTGATCGGCTCGCTACCGCTGGGCTACTGGGTCATCCGCCGCCTGACCGGGCAAGACCCGCGTCTGGCCTCGGCCTATAACCTGGGCCTCGAGAACACCCTCAAGCTCCTGGGTGCAGGCCCGGCCCTGCTGGCCTGGGGCCTGGATTTCCTGAAGGGGCTCCTGGCGGTCTGGATGGGGGGGCAGTTTGGGTTGTCCTGGGCGGTGATTTTTGCGCTGCTGGTCTATTTGGGCCACCTCTACCCTGCCCGGTTTTTGGCCGAGGGAGCGCTTTTGCGCGGGCGGGGCGCCGGGGTGCTGGTGGGGATTGTTTTTGGCCTCTACCTGGGCGGCCTGCCTTACCTGTTAACCCTGGTGGTTTTGCTGGTGGCGACGGGAATTCTTTTGTGGAGTCGCTATGCCTCGCTGGCGGCCATGACCATTCCGGCCACCCTGGCTCTATTGCTTACCCTCGAGCCCATCTCCATCTGGGCTAAGCTGGCAGCCTGGTTTTTGCTGCTGACAACGCTCTGGCGCTACAAGGAAAACATTGGGCGAATGCTGGAAGGCACCGAGCCCCGCCTGGGCCAACCTTTGCCCCTGCCCTCGGACAAACAGGTGGTCTGCGCTTTCATGATTCATCCGCTTACAGTGGACGACCTCTTCCAAAGCCCTCGCTTTCGCTGGGCCAAGCCCCTGGTCGAGCGGGGCCTGATCCCACAAAGCCTGGTGGAAAACCTGGCCGAGGCCATCCGGCCCATGAAGGTGGGTGAGTTGCGCGGGGTAAAAACCGCCGACGGACGGGAGATTCGCTGCCACCTGCTCTCGGCCCCCTTGCTGCCCCACCAGATCACCGGCAAGCCCGAGCTGGCCACCCAGCGGGCCATCCAGGGGGCCCGGCTGGCCAAAGAGCTGGGCTGCACGGTGGTGGGGCTGGGGGCTTTCTGGAGCGTGGTGGGTGAGAAGGGAAAAATCGTGCAAGAAGCCGTGCCGGAAATACAGGTCACCAACGGCGGGGCCTACACCGCCGGCACGGTCAAGGCCGCCATTCCCGGCATCCTGGCCCACTTTGAGCAGAGCGGGCGCAAGCTAAAGGAAGCCACCGCCGCGGTGGTCGGGGCCAACGGGGTGGTGGCCTTTGGGATTGCCCGGCAGATAGCGCCGCTGGTGGGCAGGTTAATTCTGGTGGGGCGCAACCTCGAGCGCCTGGAAAAGAGCGCTGCCACACTCAAGCAAAATTTAGAGCGCAAAGGCCAGCCGGTACCGGAAGTAGTCACCACCCTGGAGATGGCCGCTCTGCGGGAGGCCGACCTGGTCTTTACCGCCACCTCCGACCCCCAGCCGGTCATCTTTCCCGAGCACGTGAAGCCAGGGGCCTGGATCTACGACGAAGGGGTGCCGCCCGACGTAGACGAGTCGGTCAAGCAGGTGCCGGGGGTACGGGTGATCCCGGGGGGGGTGGTGCGGCCTCCGGGGCCCATGCGCGGCAATCTCGACCTGCACTTTGGCGAGGGGGCCGTACCGGCCTGCCTGGCCGAGACTATGATTCTGGCTGCCGAAGGCGCCTACGAGCGCAAGAGCCTGGGCGGAGAGACCAAAAGCGAGAACATTCAGTTCTTCGTTGAAAGGGCTGAGGCGCTGGGGTTTAGGGTGGTGGATTGAATTTTCCAGGTGCACAAAGCGCAAGCAGGGGCCAAGGGTTAGAGTAAAACAAGGGGTGTGCGTATGCCGGTTCGCTATGAGACTGAAGGCCCTCTAGCCATCGTAACCATCGACCGACCCGAGGTGCGCAACGCCGTTGACCGGGCCACCGCTGCCGAACTGGCCGAGGCCTTTCGGCGTTTCGAGGCTGATGATGAGCTGGCTGTGGCCATCCTGACTGGCGCGGGAGGCAACTTTTGCGCCGGGGCCGACCTGAAAGCGGTGGCCCGAGGTGAGGGCAATGTGGTGCGGGAGGACGGAGACGGGCCGATGGGGCCCACTCGGATGCGGCTCTCCAAGCCGGTTATCGCAGCGGTGGAGGGCTATGCAGTGGCCGGTGGGCTCGAGCTGGCCCTTTGGTGCGACCTGCGGGTGGCCGCGCAAGACGCGGTTTTCGGAGTCTTCTGCCGCCGCTGGGGGGTGCCACTGGTGGACGGGGGTACCGTTCGGCTACCCCGGCTCATTGGCGAGAGCCATGCCATGGATTTAATCCTGACCGGGCGCGGGGTAAGTGGGGAGGAAGCGCGGATGATCGGACTGGTGAACCGGTTAGCGGAGCCAGGCCAAGCCCTGGAATCCGCCAAGTCATTAGCCCAGCAGTTCGCGGCTTTCCCCCAGCGCTGCTTGCGGAGCGACCGTCAATCGGTGCGCGAGCAATGGGACCTATCCCTCGAGGAGGCCTTGCTCAACGAAACGCGTCTAGGCCTAGCAGTAATCGCCTCAGGGGAAACCCACCGGGGAGCTACCCGGTTTGCCGAGGGAGCTGGACGGCACGGATCCTTTCAGGAAGGCTGTGAGGGCTAAGCCGTGCTCCTGCTCCTGAGCCCCACCCGGTTCGAAGCCGCCTTTCTGAAAGGCCGGAAGTTCAACTTCCACGGACGTGCCGGGCTGCGCGGGGAGGGCTGGGTCTGGCTGGAATCCGGCATCGGAAAGGTTAATACCGCCGCCACCCTGGCCGCTTTTGCCCAACGCCGTAAGTTAGAGCGGGTGCTGCTATTTGGCATTGCGGGCATGTACCCCGATGCAGGTTTGCAGATTGGGGACGCGGCCCTCGCCGAGAAGGAAATCCAGGCCGACCTGGGCCTCAAGGACGGGGGCATGAAGGGCATGGGCTTCCCTACGCTGGTACTGGCGTCGGGCCCGTATCACAACCGCTTTCCACTGGATCGGGCTTTGACGGCTGAACTGAGCCAAACCCTCAACCTGTCCTCCAAAACCTTCTTGACCCGCGACCTGGTCTCGGAAAACCCCAGCGAGGCCCGGCAGCTATCGCGCAGGTGGGAGGCCGACCTCGAGAACATGGAAGGGGCCGCCTTTGCCCAGACCTGCTTGTGGATGGGCCTGAAGGGAGCGGAGTTGCGCGCGGTTTCCAATATGGCGGGGGTGCGTGATAAGGCCCAGTGGCGCATCAAGCAGGCGGTGGAGAGCCTCGAGCGCCACATCCTGCGTATCATTGAGCCATGATTGGCCTGATTGACATTACTCGTCGTATCTATCCGGGCGTTCCGGTCTGGCCCGGCGACACAGCGTATCGCTACGAACTGACCGCCCAAATAGCCCAAGGGGATAGCGTAAACGTGGGCAAAATCACCACCACCACCCACCTGGGCACCCACCTGGATGCCCCCTGGCATTACGTGGAAGCGGGCGGGCGGCTGGAAAGCGTGCCGCTCTCGGCGCTGGTTGGCCCCTGCCGGGTGGTGGATGCGCGGGGGCAACAAGCGCTTTCGGTGGCCTTTTTGCAAACGGTCGAGCTGACCGAACGTACCCTCTTTTACACCGGGCAGCCCAACGACTGGGCCGCCTTTCCTCAGCAGTTCACCCACGTAGAACCCGAGGCGGCAACCTACCTGGCCTCGAGGGGCGTCCGGCTCTACGGCACCGACTGCCCCAGCGTAGACCCCCTCACCTCCAAAGACCTCCCCGCCCACAAAGCCTTTGCCAGGGCGGGGGTGTTCATCCTGGAAGGACTGGCTCTGGACGGTGTGGCTGTAGGAGCCTACGAGTTGATTGCCCTACCGCTAAGGCTCGAGGGCACCGATGCCGCACCGGTGCGGGCCATTTTGCGCTAAAGGCGACGCTCGAGGAAGTCTGCCAGCAGCTTGAAGGTGCGGATCTTGCCCTGGATATCGCCCCCAGGGCCATGCCCTTCGTCGGCAAACTCGTGGTACTCGAAGTCCTGACCCTCCTGTTTGCCAAGCTGCAAGAGCTTGTCGCGGAAGATGCGCGCTTGAGAAATGGGGCAGCGGGGGTCGTTGACGCCGTGCACAATGAGGATGGGGGCTTTAAGCTGATGGGCGAACTCGATGGCGCTGCGGTCGCGCCAGAGAGCATAATCCTGCACGGGGTCGCCCATCTGGGAGCGGAAATAATACTTGAAGTGTTCCATGTCCTCTTCGTAGAGCTTGTGCAGGTCGGTAATCCCCACCCAGGGCACCCCTACCTTGAAGACCTCCGGCTTCTTGGTGACGGCCATATAAGTCATGAAACCCCCAAACGAGCCGCCAAAAATGCCGATGCGATTAGGGTCCACAAAAGGCAAGGCTCCTAAGTAGCGAGCACCGGCCACCACATCTTCCAGGTCACCCCCGCCCCAGTCCTTGAGGTTGAGGTCGCGCCATTCCACCCCATAGCCGGTGGAGCCGCGAATGTTGGGCTGCAGAACCACATACCCCTGGTCGACCAGAAACTGCGCGAAGGGGTCGAAGGCCCGAAAGAACTGTGCGGTAGGGCCGCCGTGCACAATGATCACCGCCGGCAGCCGCGTACCCGGAGGAATTGTCCTGGGCTGATAGAGCAGGGCGGGCACCTTGCGCCCGTCGTAGCTCTCGTACCAGATATGCTGGTCTTCAACAAAAACCGTGGGGTCAATGGAGCCGTACTCAGCTTCCAGCAGCACCTCGTAGGTATCCTGCTCGAGGTCGTACAAAATAAGCTCGGGGCGCCGGGTGGCCGAGGTCAGCAACACCAGCAGCTTGCGATCCCCCAGCACGAAATCGCTACCCGCCGCCACCCCTTCCGGCAGTTTGAGTTCCCTCGACTGGCCCGATTCCACGTGGTAGAGCACCGGCAGAATGGCCGCGTGGCGGTTGCGGATGACCGCCAGCCACTCGCCATTTTTGGAAAAGCCAGCGGCATACTCCTCGGTATCGCTTCGCTCCGGACTGAGCCAGCGAACCTCGCCGCCGTCCAGGTTGAAAATCCCCACCCGGCTGTTGCCCGAAGCATCGGAAGTGAAGGCCAGCCGCTTGCCATCGGGGTGCCAGTCGGCCACGGCGTCTTTGGAGCCGTCCTGAATGGAGAGGATTTTGCGGATTTGAGAGCCGTCTGCGCGCACGAGGTAGCTATCCTGGTTCTTCAGATTGGGCGACTCGTTGGAAACCACAGCCAGCCACTCTCCATCAGGGCTCCAACCCACCGCATAGGCCGGGGCCTTGAAGTAGGTCAGTTGTTTCCATTCGTGGGTCTCGTGTTTGAGATCCAGGGTGAACACGTTCATCTGTCCGGCCCGATTCGACATCACCGCCATGCGGGTATTGTCGGGGTGCACTTGCGCGGCGTATTCCTGCGTGGTGGGGCTATCGTCCATCTGAACTACCTGGCCTGTGTCCAACACTATCTTGAACAGGTTATTCTGCTCGTCGCCGTCCTTATCCTTGGCGAAGATAACTTCGGCATCGTCCCGCGTCCAGACAAAACCGGCCCGCAGTTGGCGCGGGGCCTGGCCGTCGGTAAGTTTTTTGACCTCCCGGCTCAATAAATCCAGGGTGTAGAGCTCGTAACGCCCGGTTTTATCCCAATAGAAGGCAATTTTCTGACCGTCCCAACTGGGCGTGACCGCCGCAAAGCTGGGCAGTTGGGCAAGTTCCTCGAGGGGAACGCGGTTCTCTTTCATCAGGTCAAGTTTAGCTCAAAATCGCTCGAGGCCTGTGCGCTGGGCTTTGATGCGCTTGAGCTGGGCCACCAGAACAAAACTTACAATGAACAAAAGGGCCCAGGACGTTAGCTTGGAGACGGAAACCATCTGCCAGCCATCGGCCTGGCTGGGGTACTGCCAGGCCCCCAGGTAGGTCCCGATGTTCTCAGCAATCCAGATGAACGTAGCAACCAGCAAAAACGCCAGCTTGAGGGGCAGCCAAAACGCTTGCACGGGAGCCAGAGCGGGGTCGGGGCGCTTGAAGGGCTGGGTAGAGAGGCTGAAGTAAATGCGGGTACGCCAGTAAGCCACAAAAAGCCCCGCAATGATCAGCCAGCGAATATCGTAAAAAACGGCGTTGGTATAGAAATTGCCGTAGATGAGCACCACAAACAACCAGTTAACCCAGCTAGGCGGGAAGTTCTCTATTCGCAGTTGCAAGCGTCGCCAGGCCTGGGTGATGTAGCTGGCCACCGCCGCATACATGAAGCCCGCAAAGAGGGGCACCCCCAGAAGCTTGGTGTAGGCCTCACCCGGATAAGCCCAGGAACCCAGGTTGACCTTGTAGATTTCCATGGCCATAGCAATCGCATGGAAGAGGGTGATGGTTTTGAGTTCATCCACCGTCTCGACCTTGAGGCCCCAGACCATCCAGATCTGGATCAGAATGCAGCACAGCAGCAAAAAATCGTAACGGGGCAACCCCGGAATCTCCATGAAACTGGTGAGCAGCAACAAAAGCAAGATTAGGCCGGGGAAAAAACAACTGGCGGCCTCTTGATAAACGAAATTGAGCAGTAAATTCCAGGCTTTTGGGAACGAAAATGTGGGCTGCACTGGCTCCAGGGTAGCAGATCAGCCCGCTTCGATTGGGTCACGGCACCCCCGCCTCGATGGGTCGAAACCCCAAAACGTGGCTACCAAGGGGCATGGTCAGTGGTCCATCACACAGAAGCATTCAGAGCTAGCAGCGCTCAGGAGCTGATAACCAGGGCCTTGCCAATGTAGCTTGAATCCTCCAGTGCTTTCAGGATGAAGTCGGCCACATCGGCCCTCGAGATTCGCCCCCGCCCGCTACTCCCAATCTTGTAAGCGCCGGTTTTAGCGTCGTTGGTCAGGCCGGTGGGGCGGACAATGGTCCAGTCCAGGCCGCTTTCCATCAGGGTCTTCTCCTGGCGCTCGTGCTCTTCCAGGGCCGCCTTGAGAAAGAGCCAGGCCGCATGGGCGATCAGGCCTTTGCGGCTGTCGCCTACCCCAAACGAACTCACCGCGACCACCCGCCTTACCCCGTACTGCTGCATGGCCCGCACGATGTGGGCCGTTCCCTGGCTGCGGGTTTGGTCGCCGGCCTGGTTGCCCGCACCCAGGGCAATCACCACAGCATCCTGACCCTGAACTGCCCTGGACACGACCTCAGGGTCGAAGATATCGCCCCGCATAACGCTGAGATGGGCATGATTGGGGAACGAGGGGTTTCTTGCAAAAGCAGTCACGCTATGCCCTTGTTCCAGGGCTTGTTGCACCACCTGAAGCCCCACTCCCCTGGATGCACCAAAGACTACGATTTTCATGCCCACAAAATAACTGTAGGGGCGTATTGTGATACGCCCCTACGTCACCAAGTTGCTTACTGCACCTTCAGGGTGATGGTGGCGAGCGGTGGTTCGGTCTCGAGCCTGCCGGTCTCGCGCACCTCGTAGGTAATTTCGCCAGGGCCTGGGTCGGAGAAGTAGCTCCAGCCGCAGGCCGCACTGAGCGGAATATCTTTGCGCCCTATGATTCGATCCCCACGCCGCACCAGCACGGTGTAGCTGCTGGCCGAGCCCACCCCGCCAAAGCGGAAGGGCCTCGAGACCGTACCCCCTGCTTGCAGGTTCGAGAGCGCAAAGCTCTGGCTACAGATGGCCCCGGCCTGGGCCTCGGGCACCACCAGCGAGATTCGAGCCCCCGAGGCAGCGCCTTCGGGCCGCACCTCATACGCCCGCGTTCCGCCCGGAGGCGGCGGAACATTCAGGCTCCACTGCCCGCTGGCGTCGGCCGTGACCCGCCCCAGGCTGGCCCCATCTTCGAAGATTTCGACCACCTGGCCCGGTTGGGCCGTACCCTGCAGGGTAAAGCCGGTAGCGGCCACTGTAGCGCCCGCCAGCGGCGAGGTAAAGGCTGGCTCGGCGGGTAGGGCGACGTTCACATTCGTGCTGGCTCCTGTTGTCTGTCCAACCCGGCGCACCTCGTAGGTATGGGCGCCAGCAGCCAGGGCCGAAGGGAGGGCCGAGGTAGCCACCGGGAAACTCCACCGCCCATCGGGGCCTACCGTTACCACCCCCAGGGGGTTGCCGTTATCAAAGAGCTCGAGGATCTCCCCTGGCTTGCCGATGCCCTGCAAGGCATAGCTTCCAGCAATCAGGGTCGAACCACTGGGGGGTGCAGTAATGCTAACGGCAGCCGCTGCCGGTGACAGGCCCGCGCTGAAGGCCCGCAAACCCAGTCCCGGAAGAACCGAGAGCAGACCCAAGAGACCGATGGCCCCCAGCAGAAGGCCCAGGGCAGGCGCCCCCATGCGTGCCGCCGGCGCCATCAAGCCCTGGGTCAGGCCCATGGGGGCTGCCATGACTGGAATCCCCGGCGCTTCCGAGCTGCCATACTGCGTCAGGGCGGCCTCGGCCTCGCGGTCTTCAGCCTCCTGCACGGGGGTGGGCTTGCTGAAAATCAGGAAGAAGGTCTTGAGGTAATAGTACGCCCCAATGGCCGAGGTCACCAGAGCCAGCACCACCAGCCCGTAGAAGCCCGCCCGCGCCGCCTCCTGAAAGACCAGGTACTTGGCCCAAAACCCGGCCAGCGGCGGCAACCCCAGCACCGAAAGGATGCCCAGACCCATGGCCCCACCCAGCAGGGGCTTGCGATACCACAGGCCGCGCAGGCGCTCCAGGGGCACGTCCTGGTTGGAAAGCATTGCAAGCACCGCAAAGATAAGGCCTGTAGCCAGCCCATAGGTCAGCAAATAAAAAGGGACCGTAGCCTGCCCGGTAGGGCCAAAGAGTCCTAAACCAATGTAGCCCGCATTGGCGATGGAGGAGTAGGCAAAAAGCCGCTTGGCCTCGGTTTGGGAGAGCGCCCCCAGGTTCCCAAACAGGGTCGTCAGGGCAATCAGGGCCGCCATGCCCACCCCCCAGGCTTCCAGGCCCGCTGGGGTGAAGATCCGCAACATGGCCGCAAAAGCCGCCGCCTTCACCGCCGTGGCCATGAACAGCGTGACCACTGTGGGGCTGCCCTGATAGACGTCGGGCGACCACCACTGGAAGGGCACCATGGCGGTCTTGAAAGCAAAAGCCGCCATAATCAGGAATAAGCCCGCAATGTAGAGGGGCCCGGAACCACTCGCCCCCGCCATAAAGCTGCCCGTCGCACCAAAGTAGAGGGCGATGCCGTATAGAAAAATGGCCGCCCCCAAGGCCCCCAGCAAAAAGTACTTGAGGCCCGCCTCGAAGCCTTTCTCGTCACGCTGCCAAGTCGCCAGCACATACAGGGGCAGCGAGAAGACCTCGAGGGCAATCACCAGCACCACCAGGTTGGGGCTGCTGGCCATGATGTGCATGCCTGTAACGGCGTAAAGCACCAGAAGCGGAAACTCGAACTTCTTACCTGGCCCCAGCAATAGCGTCCACAAGCCCCCCAGGATTGCTACCAGGGTCAGACCACGGGCCAGGGTATCGAAGCGGTAGAGGCCCCCGAAGGCCTCCTGGGTTCCTCCCCAGCCCACTATGCAAAACAAACCCGCAAGCACCAGACCTGCCAGGGTCACGATGCGGTTGGCCTCCCGGGAGATTACAAAGGCCAAGAGCGACAGTACCGTGGCGAAGCCGGCCAGCACATATAGGGTTAGCATCGCGCACCTCCGGTAGGGGTCAGGGCCGAGAGCATGAACACAAAAGCCCTATTCACTGCACACTCCACGCCAGAAAGCACGGCGCTCATGAGGCACCTCCAAAAAGCGCAGCCAGGGCCTTGCCCAGAGGCTCGAGGTAAACGGTAAAGAACTTCGGGTACAGGCCCATCAACAGCAGCACGGCCACCGTAACAGCAGCAAAACCCCATTCGCGGGTGTCCAGGTCGGGCACCGCCTGGACCTGGGCGTTCTCCTGGAAGAGCTTCTGGAACGCGGTGAGCGCATAGGCCGCCGCGGCAATCACCGCCAGGAAGGCCACAAAGGTCAGCCAGGGCGAAACCTTGTAGGCCCCGAGCAGGACCATCAGTTCGCCCGGAAAGCCCGAGAGCCCCGGCAGCCCAATCATGGCCATGAGCAAAAACATGCCCAGCACGTAAAGGGCCGGCGCGTGTTTGGCCAGACCGCGCACCGGATTGATATCCAGACTACCGGTGCGTTTGTAGACCAGGCCCACGAACAAGAACATGGCCGAACCGTACACCATCGAAGCCCCCAACAGGTACAAGGCGCCTACCGTGCCCTCGCTGTTGCCACTAAAGAGGCCTAAAGCGGCCACGCCCATATGCGAAACCCCGGCATAGGCCAGCAGCGTTTTCCAGTCAGGGGCGCTAAAGGCCACCCAGGCCGCATATATGGCCCCAAAAGCCGCTAGGAACAGGAGCAAGCCCTGCCACTCGCGGAAGCCATCGGGCATGAGGGGAATGGCCCATTTAAAGAAGGCGAACACACCCACCTTGTACAGCGTGCCCATGGCATCAGCCAGACCCGAGGGGTGGTTTTGCTGGTGGAAGCTAGGCAGCCAGGCATGCAGGGGGAAAAGCGGGGTCTTGACTGCCAGCGCCACCAAGAAGCCCAGGAAGGCCAGCGCGGCGGTCTGCCCGGTTAGCGGGTTGGCCGCCAGGTCGGTATAGAGGAAGCTATTTGCTCCACCCAAAAAGCGCACCGCAAAGATAGCGGCCAGCATCGGCAGCGAGCCCACCAGGGTAAAGAGAGCAAAGGTATAGATGGCCCGCAGGCGGTCCGGCCCCCCATAGAACCACAGCATCAGCAAGGAAGGGATCAGGGTAGCTTCAAAGAAGAAGTAAAAGAAGATCAGGTCTTGCGCGGCAAAAATGCCCAGCAAGCCGGTCTGCATCATCAGGGCATACGCGAGAAAGCGCACCGGTACATCGGCAATCCAGACCCCCAGCAAAACCACCAGGCTCACCGCAATCCATAAGAGCAAGCCCGCCCCGTCCAGCCCCAGCGCATAGTAGACCCCTGCCTCGGGCAGGAAGGGGGTCTGAGTAGCATAGGCCACGCCCTGCCCACCGTAGCCCGCAAATAGCACCAGCGAGATACCCAGGCTAATGGCTGCGGAGGCAACGGCAAACGTACGACCCAGACCGGGCACAATAAGCAACATCAAACCCGCCAGGAGGGGCAACCACAGTCCCACATGAATCATCGCAACACCCCCCAGCCCACCAGCAGCACCAGCGCCAGGAGCAGCCCGGCCAGGTAAAAGCGCAAAGCGCCGGTCTCGAGCCTCGCCAGCAGAGCCCCAAGGCCGCCCATCAGGCTACCCAGGCTCGCAAAGCCGGAGAGCAGACCCCTGTCGCCGCCAAACAGCAGTTCGGCCAGCCCCTTGGCCGGGTTCACCAACAGAGCGTTATAGACGGCATCGGCATAGAAACCCTGCAAGGCCGCTGTCTGGAAGCGCTCGTACCAGGCGGGCATCTTTTGCTGGAAAAACCGGAAGCCCCACCACAGCGCGGCTATTGCCACCACCGCCGAGATGATGATAAGCACCCACTCCGTAACCACCGGCAGTTTCTCGTGGGGAAAGTCGCCGATGGCCTTGGTCAGGAAAGGCTCAATGAAGTTTTTGTAGTCGATCACGTAGGGCAGCCCGATAAAGCCCACCCCCAGGGCCCCCCCCATCAGGATGTGGTTGGGCCAGAGCATCACCGCCGGGCTCTCGTGAGGGTGCGCCTTACCCCGGTAATCGCCCCAAAAAACCAGCACATACCAGCGAATCGAGTAAAGCGCAGCCAGCACCGAGGCCAGCAGCATCAGGGCCCAGAGCCAGGGGCCAAACTCGAAGGAATAGGCCAGAATAGCATCCTTCGACCAGAAACCGGCCAGCGGCACCAGACCACCGGAGGCAAAGGCAGCCACCAGGCCGTGCAGGTGCGTGGCCGGCAGGTACTTTTGCATCCCGCCCATCTGCCGCACGTCCTGCTCCCCCCCCAGGGCATGAATCACCGAGCCGGAGGTCATGAACATCAGGGCCTTGAAGAAGGCATGGGTCACGATGTGGAAGATGGCCACCCAGTAAGCCCCTACCCCCACCGCCACAAACATGAAGCCGAGCTGGGAAAGGGTTGTGTAGGCCACAATGCGCTTGATGTCCCACTGGCCCAGCGAACACAAAGCCCCATAGAAAGCGGTCAGCAGACCAATCGCCACAATCAGGCCCGCCAGGAAGCCGTCGCCGTGCAGGATGAAAGCGTGCCGCACCAGCAAATAGACCCCCGCCGTCACCATGGTGGCAGCGTGAATCAGCGCCGAGACCGGCGTGGGGCCCGCCATGGCATCGGGCAACCAGACCATCAGAGGCACCTGGGCGCTCTTGCCGATGGCCCCGATGAGCAGGAAGAACCCGGCCAGGGTGAGGGTGGTGAAGCTGTAGCCCCCAGCCTCCACCTTCTCGACGAGTTCGGAGATGGAAAGGGTGCCGAACATGCTCCACAAAAGGCCCATAGCCAGCAAAAAGCCCAGGTCGCCAATGCGGTTGACAATGAAGGCCTTACGGGCCGAGTCGGCGTTAACCCGCTCCTGGTACCAAAAACCAATCAGCAGGTAAGAGGCCAGCCCCACCCCCTCCCAGCCGATAAACACCACCGGCAGGCTATCGCCCAGCACCAACACCAGCATGGCCGCGATAAACAGGTTGAAGTAGCTAAAGAAGCGGCTATAGCCTGGGTCGCCGTGCATATAGCCGATAGCCCAGACGTGGATCAGGAAGCCGACCCCGGCCACCACCATCAGCATCACGCCCGAGAGGTTGTCCAGGTTCAGGCTAAAGGGAATACCCGGCAGCCACTCGGCCAGCGTCCATTTGGCACCACCTTGTAGCAGCAAGAACAGACCCAGTAAAAAACTGCCCAGAACCAGCAGCGAGGCCAGCCAACCCGCAGCAGGCTCACCGAAGCGCTTACCAAACAGCCCAAGCAGCACAAACCCCAGCAAGGGCAGTGCAATAATCAGGGGCAGAAGAAAGTTCTCTTGCACGTTTTACCCCCTCAGTTGCCGCAGCTCGTCCACGCTGGTGGTCTCGCGGCGACGGAAGATGGCCACAATAAGGCCCAACCCCACCGCAACCTCCGCAGCAGCGATGGCAATGATGAATAGCACCACCACCTGCGCATCCAGACTGCCCGAGAGCCTGGAAAAACTGATCAGCGAGAGCGCTGCCGCGTTTAGCATCAGTTCGATAGAAAGAAACATCAGGATAGCGGTGCGCCGGGTCAGCGCGCCATAAGCCCCAATCGAAAACAACAAAGCGGAAGCTATTAGCCAGATCATCGCTTCACCACCGCCTTACCGTCTTTTTGCTCAGTCATTGGGGGGGTGGGCTTTTGATCCTGGCGCGGGTGGGCCGGGTGGCTGGTGGCCGAAATAATTCGCTCCGGCTCAATCAGCACCACCGCCGCTACCGTGGCCACCAGCAACAAAAAGCCCACCACCAGAAGGGCATACAGCCATTTCTCAGGGTCGTAGAGCAGGGGCCCCAGGGCCTGGGGCAGGCCACCTCCCAGGGCCGGCGCATTGGCGGGCGGCTGGAAGCGGGTCAGGGCATAGACCAGGACAGCGGCCAGACCCGCCGCGCCCAGCCCGGCCACCCACGGAAGCCGTGGCAGCAGATCCTGGCCCACATTGGCGCTGGCCGCCGAGAGCAGCATGATGACAAACAAAAAAAGCACCACGATGGCCCCGGCATAGACGATAATCTGGATCATGGCCACAAAACGGGCCTCCAGCGCCACATAGACGCCCGCCACCACCAGGAAATTGGCAATTAGCGCCAGGGCTGCGTGAACGGCATTCTGTAGCCGCACCACCGCCAGGCCGGTACCGACCAGCAGCAGCAGCGCAAGAATTTCCCAAAATCCGACACTCATTGTTTCCTCCAGGGAGCTTGGGGGTTTGGGCTCGAGCCCACACGGTCTCGCATAATCCGAGAGATTCTACTCAGAACAAAGCGAATTGGGGAACACCCATCTCTCCTACCCCGCAAGCCCGGCATTCCGGCACCTACTTTCCCGCAAGCCCCGCTTTCCGACACCTACTTTTCGGGTGGCTTCACGCCCTCGAGCTCAGGCCGCACGTAGGGCACGCGGTAACCCCTCTTGACCGGCTTGCCGGTGTAGGCTGCCTCGCGGCGCTGGGGCTTGGTGCCCTCCACCTCAACCAGCATGTCCTCCTTGCCGTAAACAAAGTCGGAGTAGCGGTAATCGGCCATTTCGAAGTCGTAGCCCATGACCACTGCACCGGTCGGACAGGCCTCTTCACACAGGCCGCAGAATATACAGCGCAGCATGTTGATCTCGTAGACCTTGGCATAACGCTCCCCCGCGCTCACCGGGTTGTGGGGGTCGTTTTCGGCCGCCTCGACATAAATGGCGTAAGCCGGACAGGCCGCTGCACACAGCGAGCAGCCGATACATTTCTCCAGACCGTTGGGATGCCGGGTCAGGACATGCCGCCCATGGAAACGGGGCTTCAGGGGCACCGGGGCATCCGGATAGGGTATGGTGACGGGTTTGGAAAACAGCGCCTTTAGCGTGATGCCCATGCTTTGTGCGAGTGCAGCAATGCTCACAGCTTTACTCCTTTCGTTAGTCGCCCGCACCCATACGCGGCAGGCCTCTGGGCTTGGGTTGGGCTGTCAGAACCACATAGGCCGAAAAGACCACCAGGCTGAGCAAGGAGAGCCAGCCTAGCACGGCCATGGGCCACTTAAAGGCCACCACCAGCGCGGCCAGCAAAAACCAGGCCAGGGCCAGCGGGAACAGACGCCCCCAGCTAAAGACCATCAGCTGGTCGTAGCGCAGGCGGAATAGGGTGCCCCGCACCCAGATAAAGAAGAACAAAAACAGCGCGATTTTGATAAACATCCAGAGGTAGGGCAGAGCAAAAAGGCCGCCGATAAGCGGGATTTGCTCCATAAAGCCGGGCATCCGCCAACCACCCAGGAAGATGGTCGGAATCAGGGCCGCCGCCGTGATGAGGTGGATGTATTCGGCCATCTGGAACAAGGCCCACTTGATCGAGCTGTACTCAGTGTTGTAGCCCCCCACCAGCTCCTGTTCGGCCTCGGGCAGGTCGAAGGGGGTTCGGGCCGCCTCAGCCATGCTGGTCAGCAGGAAGATGGCAAAAGCCGGTAGCATGTACAGAATCAGCCAGCCGTTCTGGTGCTGCCATTCGACAATCTCGCGCAGGTTCAGGGAACCCACCAGCAAGACGGGGGCCAGGAGGCTAATGCCCAGGGCCAGCTCGTACGAGATGAGGGAAGCCGAGGAGCGCAGGGAGCCCAACAAGGAATACTTTGAGTTGGAAGCCCAGCCTGCCAAAAAGATACCGTAGATGGCAATCTCCGAGACCGCAAATACGTAAAGCAAACCTACGTCCAGGTTGATCACCCAGGGATCGTAGCCAAAGAAGGCGTCCTTGGGGCCAAAGGGAATCAGGCCAAAGGTGAGCACCGCAAAGGTGACGGAGATCATGGGGGCCAGCACAAAGACCACCTTGTCGGCCCTCGAGACCACCAGGTCTTCTTTGAAAATGGACTTGATGGCGTCGGCCAGGGGTTGCAGCAAGCCGTCCGGCCCCACCCGGTTGGGCCCCTGGCGAATCTGAATGCGGGCCAGCAGGCGCCGCTCGATCAGGGTCATGTAGGCAAAGGCCGTCAACAAGCCGAAAATAACCAGAAAGGCCTTGATGCCCACCATCCAAAGAGGGTCGGTGAGGTCGGGGTTGGCGTTCGGTGTGGCCTCTGCGCTAAGGGCGAATCCCGCAAGCAGCGGGCCATAAGCGGCGAGTTTTTGCAAGGAGGAACGCAGGTTCCATTGCACCCTGTGCTCTACCCCCTGCCCCCTGCTGCGAAGCGGCTTCATGCTTCACCTCCCACCAAAATTTTGGCTTCCACCCGGCGGCCTGCCCAGGCACCCAGGGCCGGCACGTACATTACGCCATCGGGCAGCCCGGCCACGGTCTTGACCTCGAGGCGCTCGACCCCTTCGGGCAGGGCCAGCTCCACCAGATAGCCGTCGGCCAGGCCCTGGGAGCGGGCCGTGGCGGGGCTCATCTCTAGCTTGATCTCTACCACCCTGGCTACCGCCCCCACGCGCTGTTCCCGGCGCCACATGGTGGGGCGCAGGTACAAGGTGCCGGTGGTGGCATCGGCCTCGGTCGCGGTCCAACCTGTGCTCTTGGGCAGCCAGCGCTCCAGCGCAGCCGGCAGTTTGTGTTTTTCGACCAGGAGTCGGGTGGCCTGGCGCACCAGCCGCACCGGGGTCTTGACCCCCAGGGCCTCGGCCAGCAGGCCTAAAGCCGCCACTGCACCGTCGGCCTCCCCGTTGTTGATGCCGGCGGGCTCCAGGGGCAGTACCCGGCCCTCGAGGTTCAGGGTGTGCCCCCGCTTTTCGTAGGCGGTCTGGTTGGGCAGCACCACATCGGCGTACTTCTCGGCCAGGGGGTGCCGGTGGGTCAGGTGCAGGATGCGGAAGGCAGCCGCCTTGAGCTGGGCCTCGGTGGGCAGGTAGGCGTAGTAGACCGCCCTGGGCCCCGCCTCGGTCCAGCCCGCACCCCCTTTGCCCGGGAACAGCCCCAGCGCTTCCAGCCCCCGGGCGTTAGCGGCCGGCGTCATGCACATCACCCGGGCGCCGCTGCGCTCGGCAAGCTGCCTGGCTTTTATGGCTGCCTCGGGCTGGTTGAGCACCCCCGCGCCCAACACCAACACCACCCGCTGGCTGGCCGCCAGGCGCGCCTTGACCCAGGCCAGCGGTTCCCCTAAACCGGCCGGGGCTTCGGCTTCGCCCAGCAGGGCCGCCAGCAAGGCCGCCTCGGCCCCCGGCGCATGCACCGCGCTGGCCCCGGCCCACCGGGCGGTGGGGGTGGGATAGGCGCTAAAGAGGGCCAGTTTGTGGTTCAGGCGGGGCATCCGCTCCTTGATGTTGAGGTCGGCAAAGGGTGTACCGTGGTTAAGTTTGGCGGCAGGCTTGAGGCCCCGGATGTACTCTGAAAGCCGCAGGTGCAGGGTGGGTGCCTCTTCGGTGGGCTCGCCCAGCACCAGCACAAACTCGGCGTCCAGTAGCTCCTCGAAGCTCGCGGGTGCAAACCCCGTGGTGGGATAGGCGGTGCGCCCCTGGAAGTCGCGGTGCGCCGTGCCCAGCGCTGCAGTGAGCTCGAGGGCTGCCAGGCCTTCCTCGAGGGTGCTGTTCCCCGCCAGGTAAACACCCACATCGGCCGGGGCAACACCGTCCAGGCCCTGTCGGATGGCCTTCAGGGCCTCATCCCAGGTGGCCTCTACCAGCTTCCCGTCCCTGCGCACCAGGGGCGTACACACCCGGTTCTCGTTGACCCATTGATGCCCGAAGCGAGCCGCATCCGAGATCCAGACCTCGTTCACCTCGCGGCGCTCGGCGGCCCGAATGCGCTCGAGGAGACCACTACGGGCATCCACCGTGATGGCCGCTCCGCAGGCATCGTCCATCGAGGTGGTCTCGGTGGAGTCGTACTCCCAGTTGCGGGCCCTAAAACGCGCGGTCTGGTCGAGCAAGGCCCCCACCGGGCAGATGTCCACGATATTGCCGGTAAAGTTGGAGGGCAGCCCGTCGTCCTCGCTGTTGATGAAGGTGTGCACCCCCCGCTCGATGAAGTCAAGTACTTCATCGCCCGGAATCTCCTCGAAGTAGCGCACGCAGCGCTTGCAGTGGATGCAGCGCTCGCGGTCGAGCACAATGAAAGGTGAAAGGGTATGGTGCTTGTCCACATGCCGCCGGGTCATCTCGAACCGGGTGTACAGGGGCAGTTCCATGGGGTCGGGCTGGTAGAACTTTTCCACCAGACCGTACTCGTAGCTGCGGTCTTGTAGCTCGCAGGCCCCACCCTTGTCGCAGGTGGGGCAGTCGAGCGGGTGGTTGAAGAGCGTGAGTTCGACCATCCCCGACTGGGCGTGTTTGACCTCGTCGGAAAGGGTATCTATCACCATGCCATCGCTCACCGCGGTGATGCAGGCCGCAGAGAGCTTAGGCATCCAGAAAATCTTGGGCTGACCATTTTCCAAAATGAACTGTCCATCCGGCCCCTTGCGCGGGCTACCGGTCTTGACCAGACACATCCGGCAGGCCCCGATAGGCGAAAGGTGCTTTTCGGCACAAAAAAGGGGCACATCGTAGCCCGCATGGAAGATGGCGTCCATGACCGAGGTGCCGCCGGGCACCTCGACGGTTCTATCGTTGACGGTTACTCTCACCATGCGATCCATCACCCCCAGCGGCTTCCAAAGCGTTCGACGGGCTTGCCGTTTTCAACCGCATCCACAAACTGGTGGCGGAAGTGTTTGAGGCTGCCCCGCACCGGCCAGCAAGCCGCATCGGCCAGCGCACAGAAACTGCGGCCCTCAATCTGATCGAGCAGGCTTTCCAGCAGCTCAACATCGCCCTTCTGACCCTGTCCCGTTCCAATCTTCTCGAAGAGGCCAACCATCCAGCCCGAGACCCCCTCGCGGCAGGGGGTGCACTTACCGCAGGATTCGTGCCCGTAAAAACGGGTCACGTTCCACATGGCGTCCACCATACTCATGCTGGCCGGAATGCCGATCACCCCCCCAGTGCCCAGGAGCGAGCCCTTGGCACTGATGGACTCGTAGTCCATGGGGGTATCCAGGATTTCGTCGGTCCAGGGTAGTGGCGGACAGGACGAACCCCCCGGGATGATGGCCTGGATGGGCTCGGTGGGGCCGCCAGCCCAGTCGAAAAGCAGCTCGCGGAAGGTGGTGCCCAGGGGCAATTCGTACACACCGGGGCGCTTAAAGGGGCCGCTCACCTGAAAGAGCTTATGGCCTTTGGATTTTTCTGTGCCCATGCTGGCAAACCAGTCGGCCCCGCGCAGGGTGATGTGCACCACCGAGCAAAGCGACTCAACGTTGTTGATAGTGGTAGGCATTCCCCACAGGCCCGCCTGGGCCGGGAAGGGGGGCTTCATGCGGGGGTTGGCCCGCAGGCCCTCGAGGGAGTTCATCAGGGCGGTCTCCTCGCCGCAGATGTAGGCCCCGGCCCCCCGGTGCACATAGAGGTCAAAGCTGAAGCCGGTGCCCATAATGTTCTGGCCCAGATAGCCTGCTGCATAGGCTTCCTGAATGGCCGACGTCAGCCGGTCATAGGCCCGGCGGTACTCACCCCTGATGTAGATGTAGCCCTTGCTGGCCTGGATGCCCACGCCCGCAATGAGCATGCCCTCGATGAGCTGGTGGGGGTCGTCCTCCATCAGGTAGCGGTCTTTGAAGGAACCCGGCTCCGACTCATCAGCGTTGCAGACGATGTAATGCTGCTTGCCGGTGTTTTTGGGCATGAAGCTCCACTTGAGCCCGGTGGGGAAACCCGCGCCCCCGCGCCCGCGCAGCCCGGACTTCTTGACCTCCTCGATCACCCAGTCCTGGCCTTGCTGGATGGCCTTGCGGATGGCCTGGTAACCCCCATGGTCCAGGTAATAGCCCAGGGTCCAGGCGTTTGGCTGACCCACATGCTTATACAAGGTCTTTTCGAAGCGGGGATCTTTCCCACTCACGATGGGCCCGCTCATACGCCCACCTCCTCCCCGCGCACATGTACCTCGTGCCCCACCTTACCCGGCAGCACGATTTCCTCCAGGCGCTTGCCTTCTCGCAAACCCTGCAAAAGCGCATGCAGACGGGCTTTGGTCACGCATTCGACATAGGGTTCGTCGTTGACCTGCACCACCGGTGCGGTGTGGCAGGAGCCCAGGCATTCCACCTTCTGGATGCTAAAAAGGCCGTCTGGGGTTACATCTCCCCGCAAGATACCAAGCTCCTGCACCAGCTCATCCCAGAGTTCGTCGGCCCCGCCAATAGCGCAGCTCAGGGTAGCGCATACCTGAAGGTGGTACTTGCCGGTAGGCAAGGCCTGGTAGTAGCTGTAAAAACTCATCACACCCGCTACCTCGGTCGCGGTGGTACCCAGGATCTGGGCTATTTCCTCCTGGCGTTCAGGCGAAATCCAGCCTTCATCCTGCTGAACCCGCCGAAGCATGGGCATTAGCGCTGCCCGTCGTCCCTGGGGCGTGTCGGGGTATTGCGCGAACACACCCCGAAGCCAGTCTTGTTTATCGTCGAAAAATCCCATACGCCTCCGCAAACATTCGGATGCCTGGTTTGGGGGGCAAGACCCTCATCACCAGACCTCCCTTAATCATCGATCTACGTCACCCATCACCGGATCCAAAGAAGCAATCACCGCCACCATATCGGCCATCTGCACGCCCTTGCAGGCGTAGGGCAGACTTTGCAGGTTGACAAAGCTGGGCGAACGCACCTTGACCCGGTAAGGCATCGAACCTCCGTCTGAGACGATGTAATAGCCCAGCTCGCCCCTCGCACTCTCGGTCGGCACATAGACCTCACCCAAAGCCGGGTGGAAGCCCTCGGTCACCAGCTTGAAGTGATAGATGACAGCCTCCATCGAGGTTTCCAGCAGATGGCGGGGTGGCAAGGAAATTTGCGGGTTGGGGTCACGGATGGGGCCGGGGCCCATGGCCTCGAGCCGCTCGACAGCCTGCCGGATGATCTTGACCGACTCGCGCATCTCGAGGATGCGAATTACCATGCGGTCGAAAATATCGCCGCCGGTCAGTACCGGTACGTCAAAGTTGTAGGTTTCGTAGCCCGCGTAGGGATAGGCTTTGCGCACATCGTAGTTCACCCCAGAAGCCCTTAGGCTTCCCCCGGTAAGGGAAAGGTTGATGGCCGCGTCGGTCGGAATAACCGAGACCCCCCGGGCCCGCTCGTAGAAGATGGGGCTTTCCCTGAACAGCGCTTCGTACTCGTCGATACGGGCTGGCATCTGGGCAATAAACTTCTTGACCTCCCCCAAAAACTCCGGCGGCAGGTCTTCCTTGAGGCCCCCTATGCGGATGTAGTTGTGGTGGAAGCGCTGGCCCGAAACCCACTCGAAAAGGTCGAGCACTGCCTCCCGCTCGCGGAATGCATAGAAGAAGGGCGTCAGTGCACCAAAGTCCAGCAGGCCGGTACCCAGGAAAACCAGGTGCGAGGCAATACGAGAGAGTTCGTTGAGGAGAATGCGAATGGCCTGGGCTCGAGGAGGCACCTCCGCTCCGACCAGCTTTTCCACGCTCAGGGCATAGGCCAGGTCGTGGCTAAAGCTGTGCAGGTAGTCCATGCGCGGGGTGTAGGTGATGCACTGGGTGTAGGTGCGGTTCTCCATGTTCTTTTCGAAGCCGGTATGGAGATAGCCGATGTGTGGGGTCAGGCGCAGAATCTGCTCCCCCGAAAGGTCCACCACCACCCTGAGCACCCCGTGGGTAGAGGGGTGCTGGGGCCCCACGTTCAGGGTCATGACCTCGGACTTGAGTTCAGGTGCATCGGCAATATCGTAGGCTTCAACCGAGGGGCTGTGCAGCTTTTGCGGGTCGCGCACCATCAGTTGCCTCCTTTAACCACTTTTTGAACCTCGGCCGCAACCTCCTGGACGCCCTTGCGGGTGCCTCCACGCCAGCCGGTCATACCACCCTTGTCGCCCGACAAGCCGGCTCTAAAGGCGTCGGGGTCGATGAAACGTCCCTCCTTGAACAAGGTTGGGGTCTCGCCCAGGGGGAAGTCCTTGCGCAGGGGGTGGCCTTCTAAGTCTTCGGGGGTCAGAATCTTGCGCAAATCCGGGTGGCCCTCAAAGCGTATGCCCAGCAGGTCGTACACTTCGCGCTCGAGGTAGTCGGCGCCCATCCACAGGTCGGTCAGGCTGGGCAAGCTGGGGTTGGCCTCGGGCACATACACCCGAATAAACACCCGGCTGCCGTCGCCCCCTTGGTAGCCGGGCAACGACACCAGTTCGTACACCACGCAAAAACGCTCGGGCTTAGGGCTCGGGTATGTCAGGTAATCAATCCCCACCACATCGGCCAGGTAGTTCCAGCCCTGGTTCTTAAGAGCCGCCAGCAGCGCTTTGAACTCACCCCGGGGCACCACCACCCAGGTATTGCCGTAGGCTTCCTCAATGTCCCAGCCGTTGGCTCGAGCCTGGTCTAGTAGCTGTGTTAGCTTATGCATATCCACCTCGAGGGACCTAGCGCTTCCAGGCCTCTATCTTGGGCAGTTTGCGGCCTTCATCGTCGCGGGCCTTTCCCTGAATTTTTTTCTGGAGCTGCATCACCGCGTAGATCAGGGCCTCGGGCCGGGGTGGACAACCCGGCACATAGACATCAACCGGCACCACGCTGTCCACGTTTTGCACAATGGCGTAGTTGTTGAACATGCCCCCCGAAGAGGCACAGGCCCCCATCGAAATTACCCACTTGGGGTCGGGCATCTGATCGTAGACCCGGCGCATCACCGGGGCCATCTTCTTGGAGAGCCGCCCGGCCACAATCATCACATCAGCCTGGCGCGGGGAAGCCCGAAACACCTCCGAGCCAAAGCGCGAGAGGTCGTTGCGGGCATCGGTCGAGGCCATCATTTCGATGGCGCAGCAAGCCAGCCCGAAGGTTGCGGGCCAAAGGCTGTTCGAGCGCCCCCAGGCGATAAGCTTCTCGAGGGTGGTAAACAGGATGCCCTCGTTCTCGAGCTCCTGCACATCCTTGGTAAACAGATCCGTTAGGGTTGCCATTCTCAAGACCTCCGTCGCAGGTCACAGGTCGCAGGTCTGGAGTTTTTTTGACCTGAGACTTGCGAAAGCGTAGCTAGTGCCACTTCATCACACCCTTGTACCACTCGTAAAGAAAGCCCACGAACAAGAGCACCGTAAAAACCAGCAGGCCCCAGAAGCCCACCACCCCTACGGTGCCTGCGCTCACCGCATAGGGCCACAAAAAGGCCACCTCCACGTCAAAGATGATGAACAACATGGCCACCGCGTAAAAGTGCACCGGGAAGCGCTTGACCTCCCCTGCCGGGTCGTTGCCCGACTCATAGGGCATTAGCTTGAAACGCCCTCCTTTTTTGGGGCCCAGAATGGCTCCTACCACAGTTGCCAGAATGGCAATGCCAACCGCAACAGCCAGGTACACCAGTAAAGCCTGATATTCACTTATGGGTGACATGCGCCTCCTCTTGGGCAGTTTGGCTTGTGCCGGTCTTCACGAGATTATCCAGACCTTTACAGCCCACCGCACTTCCTATCGCCAACATCTTACACTTCTACCTTCACGACGCAAATATCGCTACAGGTTAATCCTATTTTGGAATGCCTACCAACACTGTAGATGATCCTACCGAGAATGTACTGTAGAGAAAGTTCGAGCAAGATGGCTCTAATAGCCATAAAGCAGTCTAGACCCGCTGAAGCGCTTTTCATTAAACTCGAGCCATCCAGGGCTAATACCGCAATGACACTTTACAAAACCAAAAACCCCGGAGTTTGTCTTTTGAATCCTGGGACACCCCCCCTCTTCGGTCGGGTTGATTCGTCACGGTTCGCTGAGAATTCTGGTACAAGAATCCTTGGTCCTGGATAAAACAGCAGCCGCCCGGATGGGCAGCACCTCAAAAGCGCGACAAGTGCGCAGGAAGCGGGTGTTTGTACTGACGAGTCTAGGCGTAAGGGCGGTTTGTGAATAGCACCTTTGCCATGTTTTGTTGCCTGGCTATGTGGCACGCTATTGGTGGAGGATCATATGCCCCTTCTGATTTGCCCTAACTGCGAAACCGGAATGAACGAGATACAGCGAAATGGCGTGCACATAGATGTTTGCCCTAAGTGCCGTGGGGTTTGGCTTGATGGAGGCGAGCTCGAAAAGCTGCTGGGCCAGGTGCGGCAGTACGAGCAAGAGTACGAGGCCGAACTCGAGAGCTACCGCCGACAGTACGCACCGCCGCAGCCCGAGGCTTACGCGCCGCCAACCCGCCAGCCGCGCAACCCCTACGATACCGACGACGACGAATACCACAAGCGAGGCAAAAAGAAAAGCAAACTGGCCAGGCTCTTCGACCTTTTTGATTGAAGGAAATGGTTCGCTTCACTCTTCCAGGCCTGCCCTTCAAGCAGACAGCCTGGCACGGCGCTCCCTGAACCTGGCGGACCCCATGACCATCAGCAGACCGTATAATCGTCGCGGATGTAACTTTAAAAAAAGGAGCAACTATGGATCGAGCCCAACGCCTTCGCACTGTGATTGCTGCAGCACAAAAGCATCCGGTCTATGCTCACAAGCTTGCTGGGGTGGATATCCAGAGTCTGACCCCCGAAACGATATCCAGCCTGCCCCTGACCACCCGTCAGGAGTGGTTGGCCCACATTCAGGCCCACCCCAAACCACCCCAGGGTGCGGCCCTGATGCACCTGACCCCCAGCCCGGCCATTGGCTGGATGCCTGAGTACCTATCCACCGAAGATGTGGAATACCAGGCCGAAGCCCTGGCTTCTCAGATGCGCCGCTTAGGCGTGAGCGGTAAGAAAGCCCTGGTGGCCTTTGGCTACCACATTTTTGCAGGCGGGTGGCTTTTCCACGAGGCCCTCCAACGGGCTGGCGCAATGGTTCTGCCCCACGGCCCCGGTGAGGCCGAGCGCATTGTCCAGCTGCAACAGCAGTATGGCTTCGAGATCCTGGTCTGCAACCCCAGCTTTGCCATGAAGATTGCCCAGGCCGGAGGCCGCTTCGAACTGCTGATGGCAGGCGGCGAGCCGTTCACCTCGGTTCCGGGTTACCGCGAAAAGCTCGAGCAGGCCATTGGGGGTGTAGCTGTAGATGCCTACGGCACCTCTGAGCTGGGGGTGGTGGCGGGGGAAAGCCTGGACAAAGACGGTCTGTGGGAAATACCCGAGATGGCCATCATTGAAATTCTTGACCCCGAAACCCTGGAACCTACCCCGGAGGGCGAAAAGGGCGAAATGGTGGTCACCTCGCTCTCGCGCACCCTTATGCCCATGATCCGCTTCCGTACCGGCGACCTGGCGGTGGTATCTCGAAAAGGTGGCCGGCTGTGCTTGCCCCGGGGGGTGATTGGCCGCACCGACCTGATGGTCAAAGTCAAGGGGGTCAAGCTCTACCCCACCGAACTCGCCCCCTTGCTCATGGCTTTTGGCATCGACCCCAGAGGCGGTGCTCAACTGGTGGTCGAAACCAAGGAGGGCGGAACCGACAAACTAACCTTGCGCATCAAAGCTGAAGCTGTCCCGCCTCAGCTGGGCCCCGCCCTGCAGCAGGCCACCGGTATCCGCCTGGACGATATCCAGGCCGACCCTGCCCTGGAAGGGCCGCCCCTGGTGGATAAACGTTATTGAATCACTTTCTACATAGGCAACAAGCCTTGAGACCATCGGCCCATTGAGCCGATTTCGGAAATATTGCTGTGCACAAGGTGTCTTGCAGGCAACCGTCCTGTATGGGCGGAATCAGGTGTTTATCGCGCTCTTCCAGGACAAAGTATTCTTGGTCCCGGATGGCTCGATTTATACCAGATTCGGTTGATTCGTTACCGAATGGTAATGAATCAACAGGGCCGAAGTTATCCGCGTAGCGGAGGGCGATACCGCCCCTTGGAAGGGAGGCGCTTTCTTCGCCGACCGACAGGAAGGGGTGTGCTCTAGGACCCAAAAAGACAACCTATGATTTTTTTTGGTTTTGTGAACTGTCTTTTTGAATCCGGTATTAGAACGCTCTATGCCAGTTGCATATCAACCCCTTGACTTATCCTCTGTACGGCTTGGCCGGAATCGCGCAACCGTCTGGCTTGTGATGAGGGGGCTCAGGAACGCCTCCCAAAGACAACTATCCAGATAATGTTGGAATTATCGGGCTATACGAGCGAAGTGCTTATGCAAAGTCTGTTACGCCGCGGTCAAAAACTTGGTTTGATTATCACTGGGCCGGGCGCAAAGAAACCCTATACTCCACTCAATGAGCACCTTTCTTGCTCCCCTACTTATAACCCTGGCCCTTAGTGCAGCGGCTTTTTGGGCTCACCGCAGCATGAACCAGATGCACCGCCGCTTGCTCGAGGCCGAGCTAGATGGCCGCAATTACGACGAGTTGAGCGACCACGACCGCTTTTTCCTTAACGAAGTCGTCAACCTCAAGTTTCAGCAGTCTGGCGGCAGCAAGCTGGCTTCTTTTGTGTTGCTTTATGCCTATCCCACACTCTACTTTGGCGAAAAAGTGCTGGGCCGCAACCACTGGAGCGCGGTGGAGGTTTTCAGCGGCTCGTCGATGTTTTATTTCCTGACCCTGGTGCTAGCTGGGTTGCTCATGCAGACCATAGGGCTGGGCTAACCGCCCTTCACCGCTTAAGCAGCTCTAGCGCAATCCACAAGCCCAAGCGCCTTTCGGGGCTTTCGATATCGCCCAGCATGCCCCGGAGTTGTTCAAGCCGGTAGTAGATGCTCTGCCGCCGCACCCCAAGCTTGCGGGCCGTCTCAGCAATATTGAACTGTGAAGCCAGTAGGGCCTCGAGGGTCGCCAAAAGGGTGCTTTTGGGGCGGCTGGGCAGGCGCAGAAGAGCCCCGAGGTGTCGTTCCACAAAGCGTTTATCCCGTCCAGTTTCAATCAAAGCTTCCAGCAAAGATTTGAGCAGCGGCTCTTCCTCGAAGGCCCCTGGATGCAGAATTCGCTCGTGAGCAGCGCGGGTCAGCTCGGCAAAGCGCACCTCGTGGCGAAAAACCAGGATGGGGAATTGTAGCATGCGGGCGGTCTGGAGCATCTCGGGGGGCAACTCCTGTAGCCACTGCACCAGCTCGAGGCAGAGCCCCCCCACCCCTACCTCGGCCAGGGTGCGCACGTAAGCTACGCGGGCCTCGGGCGTGGTGCGGGCCAGCTCGAGGCCTGTCGAAAGTAAAAGCTCACCCCCCGAAAGCAACCGGGCTACATCGAGCACCTCGGCCACATGTACCCAGGTGATGTAGCCGTCAAGCCTTTCCTGCCCCGAAAGCAGCTCAGCCCCAGCGAAGGCGGGCAGCTCCAGGATCTGACGAAGTGTGGGCAGGCTCACTGCTCCAGTATCCAGCGCATGGTCTTGTCGGCCAGACGGTCGAGGGCCTGCACAGACTGCTCGATATGCTCCTCCCGGGTGTCCTCGATTTTGTTGTGGCTGATGCCATGAAGACTCTGCACGAACATCATCACCGTGGGAATGCCTGCGCGGGCTACCTCGGCAGCGTCGTGGAGCGGCCCTGAGGGCATACGGTGTGAGACGCCAGCCACCTCGCGGATGGCCTCATCGCAAAACTCGATGAGCTGCGGGTGGAAGGGGATGGGCTCGATACTCCAGATGTGGCTCCACTCCACGGTGCAGTTTTCTTCTTGGGCAAAACGCTCGCTGGCCTCGCGGGCCTCGCGGTACATCTGGGCCAGCACGCCCGCGTCGAGGTCGCGCTGGTCGAGGGTGCATTCACAGCGCCCAACCACCGCCGTCACGATACCCGGATAGGTCTTGACGCTGCCCATGGTGCAAACCGCGTCGGGATGCTTCATGGCGATGGGGCGGATTTCCAGGGCCAGCTTGGCGGCTGCCGCCAGGGCATCCTTGCGACGGTTCATCGGGGTAGAGCCAGAATGGGCCTCCTGACCGTAAAAGGTAATGGCGTGCCGCTCCACCCCCTTGGTGCCCAGCACCACACCCAGCGGCAAGCCCTTATCCAGGAGCACAGGGCCTTGCTCGATGTGGAGCTCGAGGTAAGCCGCTGCGTTCTTTTGCTCTTGCTGGGCCTCGGGAAAACGGTCAATCTCGACCCCGCAGCGCCTGAGGGCATCTTCCAGTCGGATGCCATCTTTGTCGGTGCGACCCCGGTCGGCCTCGATGGTGTGGTTTCCCGCGAAGGCCGAGGAACCCAGCAGGCTGCGCCCAAAGCGGGCCCCCTCTTCGTCGGCCCAGTCCACCAACCGTACCGTGACCGGGGGTTTGCCGCCATACTCTCTGGCAATCCGGCGCAAGACCTCGAGGCCCGCCAGCACGTTCAAACACCCATCCAGCCAGCCCCCACCCGGCACCGAGTCCAGGTGGCCCCCAATCAAAAGTGCCTTTTCGCTCTGGCCCTGGAGTGTAATCCAGTTGTTGCCTGCTGCGTCGTAGTGCTGTTCGACAGGCAGATCGGCCAGCTTGTTGTTGAACCATTTGCGCGCCTCCAGCCAGGTGTCGGTCCAGGCCACCCGCCAGGCGCCGTTTTCGTCGGCGGTGAGGTCGCGCAGTTCCTTGAGTTCGGCTACGGTTCGCTTGGGGTTTAGCATGGTAACCTCCGTTGGCAAAATTTTGGAGAATAGGCCTATTGCTCAGGGCGCTTTGCAAGCTCCCAAAAGGTCTGGCAGAAAGGTTTGCTTATATTCGTGTCCAAGACAGAAGCCAGGGGGTATGGCTCACATATCGGAAGCCCTGGCCGAAGAAGGGGGCGACCCCTGGGCCGCCCCCTGAGCACAACGGTCTGTACACTACAGTACAGATTATTTCCAGTCTCGAGCCCGTTTACCAGTGGCGGCTTCCCAGGGACCATAGTCCACCGTGGTGGCGGGCGGGTCTTTGGTCAGAATGCCCTGCTCGCGGAGCAAACGCACCGAGGCCTGGTAGTCAGCGGGCACCAGGAAACCAGCCCAACCCTTGGTGGTGGCACCTGCATTGTAGAGCTTGGCGATCTCGGCCATCTGCCAGGTCTGGTGGCCTTTGGCATCGGCGCGGGTGCCCGAGCCCTTGCAGGTGTTGCCGCATACCGGCAGCACGTACTTCTCCACCGTCTCGGCCTGGTTGGCCACGGCCCAGTTCCAGCCCTGGATAGAAGCACGGATCAGGCGAGCGGCCACCTGGCGACCCGTAAGCCCCGAGCCCTTGAAGTTACGCTCGTTGAGTACCCGTTCGGTGGTAAAAATCAGGTCTTCCAGCAGGTTAATCCCCTCATCTGCCAGCTTGAACACATCCACCTTGGTTTCGTCGTAGCCCAGACCGGCAATCTGGTTGACCTCGTTGTAGGTCATGGCAGCAACCAGTTGCACCTTGTCCGGGAATACCAGCGAGGGATCAAATGGATAGCTCACCGCCGTCACATCGGGATTGGTAGCACGGGGGTCGAGGGAGCTGGTCAGTCCGCATTTACGGAAAAGCGCCACCGCCGGATACTCGTTTCCGGAGGGCCAGACCCCCACGCTCTTGCCCTTCATGTCGGTGCAGAGGTTCTTGATGTTGCTGGATTTTAGCGCTACCAGGGTAAAGCCGGAACGCTGGAAAATCTGGGCCAGGTGCACCACCGGGATGCCCCGCTCACGGGCAGTCAGCAGGTCGGCAATCCAGGTTGTGCCAAAGTCGGCAGCCCCGGATTGCACCACCTGGATGGGGGATTGGTCCCCTGCAGGCAACAGGGTCACGTCCAATCCCTGGGCCCGGAAAAAGCCCCGTTCCTTGGCTACAAAGAAACCGGCAAACTGGGCCTGAGGAAACCACTTGAGCTGCAAATTAACCTTGATCAGATTCTGTTGTGCGCTCGCCAGCGATGCCAACACGAAGACTGCCAGTACCCACAAGACCGACCATTTCTTCATCCTTGCCTCCTTTTGTGCCAGAGCGACTTCAAACGGTAGCCTACTGCAACCCACGACCCTCTTGTCAAGCTTTTTCTGCTCACCTCCCCCTGATTGCTGATAGCCAATAGCGGCAAGCTCTTTGCCAGTGGTTTTAGGCTTTTGGCGATCAGCTCCAGAACGACACGTGCCACCCGGTTAACCTCCGCTCGAGACCGAAGGTGCGAGCCTGGCACAGTCCTCGTTAGCGAAACGACACGTGCCACCCGGTTAACCTCCGCTCGAGCCACGCCACCAGGTTGTACCAGGCGATGCCGATCAGCGAAGCTACGATGATTGCCGACCAAACGATATCAAAGCCAAACCGGCCCGCCTCGATCTGGATCCGAAAACCCAGGCCCTGTCCGTTGGCCCCAAAAAACTCACCCACAATGGCCCCAATCATGGCCAGGGTCGTCCCCAGCTTGAGGGCATTGAAGATAAAGGGCAGCGCATTGGGCAGCCGTAGCCAGCGATACTGCTGCACCTCGCTGGCCGCATACGAACGCATCAAATCTAGCGACAGGGGGCTGACCTCGGTAAGTCCGCGGAAGGTATTTACCACCACCGGAAAAAACACCGTAATGGCCACAATCACCGCTTTGGATTGCCAGTCGATGCCCACCATTTTGACCAGTACCGGGGCCAGCGCCACAATGGGAATACTGCTAAAAACTGTGGCGTAGGGTAACAGGCCACGTTCCAGAAACACATATCGGCTCACCAGTAAAGCCGTAATCACACCCAGGCCACAACCAATCAGATACCCGACGAGCGCCTCTAACACCACAGTCTGGAAGGCATCTTGCAGGAGCACATCTCGCACTGCAAAAAAAGTAGAGAGCACCCGGCTGGGGGTCGGGATAAGCCCGGGTGGAACCTGGTAGGCCCGAAGCAAGGCTTCCGCCGTTACCACCACCACAAGCAAGGTGAGGGCTGCCGGGGTAAAGCCTATGACGGGATTGGTGGTGTTCACAAACTGGTTCGCAACCCTGGCAATGCCCAGCGCCGCCAGCAAGAATCCACCCCAAATCAGGAGTTTTTGAGCATCCGAAGCCGGCTCGCTCTGGTTCCACCAGATCGCAATGAACCAAAGAAGCAGGCCAAATCCAAGCACCAACAGCATCCAGTCAAGCAACACCCTGGACAGGGCAGGTTTACTCGGCTGCACCACCATTAACTAACCTCCTTCTTGCTTGGATACCCTTGCTTGCTTGGGCATAGGCGTAGCCGCTACTTTAGCTCGTTGCCAGGGGGTTACCAGTCGTTCCGTCCAGTTCACCAGGGCCACCAGCAAAATACCCAGCACTGCCGAGGAAAGCATGATGACCCACATCGCCACCACATCCGAAGCGCGGGAGTTTTCGGCCAGCATTTTCCCGATGCCCTGAAAACTAATGGTAGAAATTTCAGCCACAATGGCCCCAATCAAAGCCGCCGTCATGGCTACCTTGAAGGCTGTAAAAAGATAGGGAATCGAAGCCGGGAAGCGCAGCATCAGATAGGTCTGCCAGTTGTTGGCGTTGTAGGTTTTCATCAGGTCGAGGCTGAGGGGGTCGGGGCTCTTGAGGCCCTTGGCCACCCCGATGGCGATGGGGAAAAAAGCTATGTAAGCAGCGATGATGGCTTTTGGAATCCAGCCCTGCACGCCATACTGTCCCAGAAGCACCACCAGCATGGGGGCAATGGCAATCACCGGAATAGTTTGGGAGGCCACAATCCAGGGCAGCAGCGAACGCTCAAAAGCCCTTGAGGCCACAATCCCAATGGCGAAAAAGAAGCCCACCAGGGCCGCCAGTAACAAGCCCACAACGGTCTCGAGGGCCGTCACGGCAGCATTGAGGGGAATGGCATTGGGGGAGTTGAGGGGAAACATCAGGTTGCGAAAACCATTCCAGAGCTGCTGCGGCGAGGGCAGCACCGGGCTTCTAAGCTGGGTAGCGCACTCAAAAGCCGTTTTGCATGGGAGCGCCGCCCCCGTGTCCAGCGCCCGCTGGGCCGCCGGAATGTTGGCCAGATACATCAGCGGCCAGTACAGGGCCAGCACAATGAGGGCCACCACCAGCATGGGCCCCAGTTGGGGTGAGATACGGGTCATTCGGTCACCTCGTATCCGTGCCCCTTGCGCAGGGCCTCGCGCACCTCGGTGGCAATCTGGAAGAACTCGGGCAGTTCGCGGGTCTCAAAGGTACGGGGTTGGGGCAGGTTTACCGGAATGACCGTCTCGATCTTGCCAGGACGGGGGGTCATCACCACAATACGGGTCGAGAGGAAGACCGCCTCGGGGATAGAGTGGGTCACAAAGATGATGGTCTTGCCGGTCTCGCGCCACAAGCGCAAAAGCTCCAGGTTCAGGTTCTCGCGGGTAATCTCGTCCAGAGCCCCAAAGGGCTCGTCCATGAACAGGAGTTGTGGGTCGAAGGCCAAAGCCCGGGCAATGGAGACGCGTTGCTGCATCCCCCCCGAGAGTTGCCAGGGGTAGTGCCTGGTAAACTTTTCCAGCCCCACCAGCGCCAGCATCTTCTCGGCTCTGGCTTTGCGCTCCCCAGCCGGAAAGTTCATCACCTCAAGGGGCAGCATGACGTTAGAAAGCACCGTGCGCCACTCCATCAGGGTGGGTGCCTGAAAAACATAGCCGTAGGCCCGGCTCTTGCGAGCCTCCTCCGGGTTTTTCCCACTGATCAGGATGGTTCCCGAGGTGGGCTTGATGAGGTCGGCCAGCAAGCGCAGCAGGGTGGTCTTGCCACAGCCCGAGGGCCCAATCAGGCTGATGAACTCACCCTGGGCAATCTCGAGGTTAGCGTCTTTGAGGGCAACCGTGCCGGTCTGAAAGACCATCGAGACCTGTCGCACCGAAACGATGGGACGGGCCTCCAGGCTGGAGCTGGGTAGGTGGGTGTTCGGGGTGTTGGACTGCATCATGGTCTTCCCTATTGGTGTCTCTGGCCGGTCAGGGCGGCGGTCACGCCCAATCCAATATAGATACCTCCGGTTACCAGCCGCTGCCCCAGGGCAAAGCGGGGCTCCTTGATTTTGCGCCGGAGCCAGCCTCCCAGCGTGCTGGACAATAGCGCATAGCCCCCATCGCTGAAGGTGGCCAGGGTAATAAAAACCAGGCCCAACAGCAAGAACTGCAGCGAGGCCGCCCCCCTGGCAGGGTCTACAAACTGCGGCAGAAAGGCAAAGAAGAAGAGGGCGGTTTTGGGGTTGAGAGCGTTCACCACGAAGCCCTGCACAAAAATGCGCTGCAGGGGCTGCCGGTCCAGAGCGCCGAGCTCCACAGGCTCCCTCGAGAGCCAGGTACGCAGGCCCAGATACACCAGATAGGCAGCACCTGCATACTTAACCAGGTTGAAGGCCAGGGCACTAGAAAGCAAAATGGCCGAAAGGCCCAGCGTGGCCATCAGCACGTGCAGCATACCGCCGCACTGGATGCCCAGCACGCTAGCCACTCCCGCCGCACGGCCCTGCGATGCGCTACGAGTGACGATATATAGCACCGCAGGCCCAGGAATCAGAAGCAGCGCCAGGCTGGCCAGAGCAAACACCAGCAGTTGATCGGGGGGTATCAGCATCCAGACCTCTTCTTAGCTGGGGATTTTACCGCGCCACGCATAAATATCCAATCTGCTCACCACTTCTTGGAGCTACGCTGTGCGATCACAATTAACAGACCACCAGCAACCACAAACAGCGCCCAGGCGGAGCTACCCCCCAGCGCCAGAAGCACCCCAATCGCTAGACACATACCCCCCAGGAAGTTGAGCACCTGCTTCGGTTTCATCAAAAGTACATGGGCTCGCGCCGCAGGAGCTTGCCCCGCCCCTTCTCCCCTACAAACTGCCCCTCGCGCACCGCGACCTTGCCCCGCACCGTGACCACACTGGGCTTGCCGTCTATCTCGAAGCCTTCAAAGCCGTTGTAATCGTTGTTCACGCTCTGGGTGGCAACCGAAATTTTGCCCCGGTATTGGGGGTCGTAAACAACCAGATCGGCATCGGACCCAACTGCAATGGTGCCCTTGCGCGGGAACAAACCAAAGAGCTTAGCCGCCCTGGTGCTGGCCGCGTCCACAAAGCGGTGGATATCGAGGTGCCCCCGGCTCACCCCATAGGTGTAGAGCAGGTTCACCCGGTCTTCGATAGCCGGGATGCCATTGGGAATCGAAGTAAAGGCATCCTTGCCGAGCAGCTTCTGTGAAGTGTCGAAGGGGCAGTGGTCGGTGCCTACAGTATCGATAAAACCCTGAGCCAGCGCGTCCCACAGAGCTTTTTGGTTGCGCTTTTCGCGCAGGGGGGGCGACATTATGTACTTCATGGCCTCCACCCCGCCCTGCTCGGCGTAGGTCTTGTCCAGCAGAAAGTGAGGGATGACCGACTCAATGTACAGGGGTACGCCGCGGGCCTTGGCGGCCAAAGCCGCATCGAGGGCAGGCTTACAGGAGAGGTGCACCACATAGCCAGTGGCTCCGGTGTTTTCTAGGAAAGTGGCAAACCGGTTCGTCCCCTCGGCCTCGACCGACTCAGGGCGGCTGGGCTCGTGCCACTCGGGGCCGGTCTTGCCTTCAGACAGGAGTTTTTGTTGCAACTGGCCCACCAGCTCGGCATTCTCGCAGTGGGCGGTCACGATCACCCCTAGCTCTTTGGCAAGTCGCATGGTCTGGTACATCTCGCCGTCTTCCACCCCAAAGAAGTTCTTGTAGCTCAGGAAAATCTTGAAGCTGCTGATACCGTCGGCCACGATCTCGCGGAGCTGAGCCTCAGTCTTGGGGTCAAACTTGGTGACCGACATATGGAAGGTGTAGTCGCAGTAGCTATTCCCCTCGGCTTTGCTCTTCCACAGGTTATAGCCTTCCAGAGCGTCGTCGTTGCGGCTTGGGCAGCACATCTCAATGTAGGTGGTGGTGCCCCCCATCAGAGCCGCCTTGGAGCCCGTTTCGTGGGTGTCCTTGGCGAAGGTCGCCATGAAGGGCAGATAGATGTGAACGTGCGGGTCTATGAAGCCCGGAAACACATACTTGCCCCTGGCGTCAATCACCTCCGTACCGGGCGGGGCGTCCAAGTTGTTCCCAATACGCGTAATGGTCTCGCCTTCAGCGTAAATATCAGCTTTGTAGCGGCTGTCTGCGGTGATGATTTCGCCGTTTTTGATGAGCAGTCCCATATCAACCCCCTTTTGTGAGTCGGTACTCTAGTCCTCGTAGTTCGTTTTCTATATAGGCGTACACAACTCTGGTATTCACTCTGATCACTTCTATATGGATCGGCGATTTCCCATACAACGAGCTTGTCTTGCGAGATGCTATTTTTTTTGCCATTTAGCAACGTGCTTATCCAAAGCCACTAAGCAGTCAAAAGATGCCAGGTCCACTGAGTCGAGGCCTCGAGGTTGATGGTCACTGGCATCAACGCCAAATAAGTTCTCCAGAGTGGAAACGGCACAGAACCGTAGGCTCCTGGGTCACCCATCCACCTGTTTCGAGGCATAGAAAGCGCTGTAAAGGTAGAAGGGGACTCGCGTCTGTAGGCATATCTTAGTGAATCTCAATCCCCACCTCTTCCCGGTAACGCTGCATAGCTTCCCAGTCGTTGGTCACCTCGGGGCGCTTCTCGGTGAGTTCACGCCAGGTGACGCTTGCACGGCCCGAGGGCACCTCTACCATCTCGATACAACCCTCCACCGGACAGACGTTGTGGCACAGGCGGCAACCCACACAGTCTTCTTCGCGTACAACCGGCTGGGGGCGGGTACTCACCGCTTCGTGCTTGCCGTTGCTCCGCACGTCATAGTGGTAAGGTGGCACCACCTGGCCACTCGCGTCTACCAGATCAATGCACTGATGGGCGGTGTCGTTGCAGGCCACATAGCAAAGGTTGCACTGGATGCACTTATCGGGGTTGATGCGGGCCACGGCGCGGAAGGAGAGGTCGAAGTCGTTGAAGTCGGAGATGCGGTGCAGGCTCTTGCCCACCACGTCATTAATGGTCTTGAAGCCCTTGGCGTCCATCCAGGCATTCAGGCCGTCCGTAAGGTCTTCGATGATGCGGAAGCCATAGTGCATCACGGCGGTGCAAACCTGCAGGCTGGTCGCACCCAGCAACAAAAACTCGGCGGCGTCCCTCCAGGTCGAGATGCCACCCATGCCCGAGATGGGCACACCCGTCTTTCGCACCACCTCGTCTACCCCCAAAGAGGAAAGCATGTTCAGGGCAATGGGCTTGACCGCCGGGCCAGCATAGCCGCCGTGGCCACCTTTGCCACCAATATTGGGGGTGATTTGGAAGTTATCCAGATCCACCCCCACGATGGAGTTGATGGTATTGATGAGCGAAAGCCCGTTGGCCCCCGCCGCCAAAGCAGCCCGTGCCGGTGGCACCACCGAGGCCACGTTGGGGGTTAACTTGACAATAACCGGGATTTTGGCCACGTCCATTACCCAGCGGGTGATTTGCTGACAGTATTCAGGCACCTGGCCCACCGCGCTGCCCATCCCCCGCTCGCTCATGCCGTGGGGGCAGCCATAGTTGAGTTCGATGCCGTCGGCTCCAGTGTCTTCAATCTTGAGGATAATGTCCCGCCAGGCCTCGGGGGTAGACTCTACCATGGCCGATACAATTACCGCCCGGTCGGGCCAGTGGCGTTTGACATCGCGTATTTCCTTCAGGTTGACCTCGAGCGGCCGGTCGGAAATCAGCTCCACGTTGTTGATGGCCAGCATCTTCTGGCCCCCGTAGTGCCATGCTCCGTAGCGGTTCGAGACATTCAACACCGGCGCCCCAATGGTCTTCCAGACCGCTCCGCCCCAGCCGTGCTCAAAGGCCCGGTGGATCTGTGCACCCGAGTTGGTGGGGGGTGCTGAGGCCAGCCAGAAGGGGTTGGGGGACTTGATGCCGGCAAAGTTGATGCTAAGGTCGGCCATTAACTGCTCCTTTCATTGGGGTTGAAAGCGAAAACTCACCTTACGAAAAGGCCTTTTCGTCCAAATCAATCATCGGCTGCTGCGCCCATCCCAGCCATCAGGTTGCGGTGAATCGCAAACGCCGCAAGTTTGCCGTCCTGCACTGCCATCACGGTAGAGGCTGAGCCCTTGGCCCGGATGCAGTCTCCACCGGCGTAAACGCCGGGCAGGCTGGTCTGGTAATCCTGGTTGACCTTGATGAAGCCCTTGTCGGTCTCGAGGCCCAGCAGCCTAGCCACCGCTGGTTTCTCCTGCCCGATGGCCTTCACCACCTGATCGCAGGGCAACACGAACTCCGACCCAGGCACGGGCTCGGGGGCGGGCCGACCCGAGGCGTCGGGGGCCCCCAGGGCCATCCGCACGCACTTCAGGCCCACCACCTGGCCGTTTTCCACCAGCACCTCCACGGGCTGGGTCAGGAAGCGGAACTCCACCCCTTCGTTTTTCACAAAGCTGTACTCGAAATCATAGGCCGTCATCTCGCGCTCGGTACGGCGGTAGACCATCGTGACCCGCTCGGCCCCCAGGCGCTTGGCAATGGTAGCGCAGTCCACGGCGGTATTACCCGCCCCAATCACCACCACCTGATGCCCTACCTTGAGGCTTCCAGGATTCATCTTGGAGGTCTCGATGTACTGCAGGCCGTCCAGGATGTACTCCTCACCGGGAATTCCCATCCTGGGCACGGCCCCCAGGCCCACGCTGAGGAACACCGCATCAAAGCCCTGCTTTACCTCATCCCAGGAAAGGTTTCGGCCCAGCTCCATCTGAGTCTTGATCTCCACGCCCAGCCGCCGCACCATATCGGCCTCGGCCTGGGCCACCTCTACAGGCTCACGCAGTACGATGATGCCGTAGGTTGAGAGCCCGTTGGGAAGTTCGCGCTTCTCGAAAACCGTGACACTGTGTCCTAGCTTGGCCAGCTCGCCGGCGCAGGTCAGGCCCGCGGGCCCCGCCCCGATCACCGCAACCTTCTTGCCCGTGGGGGGGCCTGGCTTGAACACGTCAATCCCGCGCTCGTACACGTAATCGGTTGCGTAGCGCTGCAAGCGCCCAATGGCGATGGGTTTGTGCTCAGCCCCGAGCACACAGGCCCCCTCACACAACTCCTGCACGGGGCAGACCCGTGCGCAGGTGGCCCCCATAAGGTTGGACTCCAGAATCGTGCGGGCCGAACCCACCACGTTGCCGGTCGCAATTTTTTTGATGAACTTGGGAATGTCAATGTGGGTGGGACAGGCATGGGTGCAGGGCGCGTCGTAGCAGTAGAGGCAGCGGTTGGCTTCGACCAGCGCCTCGTGGTCGGTCAGGGGCGGGTAGTATTCAGATAGCACTTCCTCTGGCTTAATGATCTGCACGCTTCCTCCTTTATTTGGACTGGTGTCTTCTCTCCACACAAAAGAACAAAAACCCTCTCGGTGATTGATCACTAAGACGGTTCGTGCCCTCACGGGAGCCGATTTAACCCAGTTGATTTGTTCTAACAGGAATATACGAGCCAGGTTAGAACGTTGTCAAGCACACCTCTCCTGGTACGTGGCCCGGCTAAATGCAATACCGCGAATGTGTTTCTAAAATAAGCCTTGCTCGATGTTTACAGATTGTGTAAATAGTTAAACAAACCTACCCGATTATGTCTTGACTTAACTAAACTTATGTTATATACATATTCTATGGCACTAAAACGAACCACGCCCAATAAAAAAGCCGCCAGCGACTTGCTGATGGATATTGCCACCGGCGCGATTGCGGCCCTGTTGCTGGTGATTTTTGCCCTACTGGTACCCACCATCTGAGCCCGCATGCAGATGTCATCTCGAAAGCAGATTGACTGTTTGGCCCCGCATCAAAGTTCATCATGCCGTAGAATTTTTATGTGTACGAGACCTTGGAAGGCTCTGTTTTGCAAGCTCAGATCGCCAGCATTCATGGAGCGGTTTTCTACGATGTGGTGTTGCAAGCGGGCGACACTGTCCGTCGGTTACGCTTTCAGGACACGTTTTTGAACCCCGCTCCTGAGCCGGGCGAGTATCTTAAAATTGAACTCATTTTGGGGAACGTGAGCAACGTGCAGCGAATCCCGGCTCCATGACGGTCTGTCGGGATGGTCAAGCGTGGTTTAGTTTCGAGAGTCTGTTAGACAAAATCTTGAGCAAGGTATACTCAAGTAGCCTAAGTGTAAGATTTGACCCTATCCATGTCCCACCACCTTATAAAATCAAGAATATATATCGCTCCCATCCCGCCGAGAGAGCGACGAACCCCAGGCGGAACTCAGGAGATAGATACCTTATGCGCTTAGAACTGCCGGTCATTCCACTGCGAAATACCGTGATTTTGCCGCATACCACCACCCCGGTGGATGTGGGCCGTGCCAAAAGCAAGCGTGCGGTCGAAGAAGCAATGGGTGCCGACCGGCTCATCTTCCTGGTCGCACAGCGTGACCCGGAAGTGGACGATCCCACCCAGGATGACCTGTATGAATGGGGGGTGCAGGCCGTGGTGAAGCAAGCCATGCGTCTGCCCGATGGTACTTTGCAGGTCATGGTCGAGGCCCGCGCCAGAGCCAAAGTCACAGAATACATCGCGGGGCCGTTCCTGCGGGCCCGGGGCGAAGTTTACTCCGAGGTTTTCCCCGCCGACGAGACCGTGACCCGTGTGTTGGTAGAAGAACTCAAGGACGCTTTCGATAAATATGTGACCAACCACAAGTCGCTAAGGCTCGATCGCTATCAACTCGAGGCCGTGAAGGGCACCACCGACCCGGCCATGCTGGCCGATACCATCACCTACCACTCGACCTGGACGGTGGCCGAGAAGCAGGAGATTCTCGAGCTAACCGACATAGAAGCCCGGCTCAAGAAAGTGCTGGAATTCCTTAGTCGGGATCTGGAGCGCTTTGAGCTTGACAAGAAGGTTGCTCAGCGGGTCAAGGAGCAGATGGACACCAACCAGCGCGAGTACTACCTACGCGAGCAGATGAAAGCCATCCAGAAAGAACTGGGTGGTGGCGAAGACGGGCTGAGTGACCTGGACGCGCTGCGTAAAAAAATTGAAGAAGTAGGAATGCCCGAGGCGGTCAAGACCAAAGCCCTCAAAGAGCTTGACCGACTGGAGCGCATGCAGCAGGGCAGCCCCGAGGCCACTGTGGCCCGCACCTACCTGGACTGGCTGACCGACGTACCCTGGACCAAAGCCGACCCCGAGGTGCTGGACATTGCCCACACCCGCCAGATTCTCGACGAGGATCACTTCGGCCTTAAGGATGTCAAGGAGCGCATCCTGGAATACCTGGCAGTGCGGCAAATGACAGCCCACCTGGACGTGCGCAACAAGGCCCCCATCCTGGTACTGGTTGGGCCGCCGGGGGTCGGCAAGACCTCGCTGGGGCGCAGCATCGCCCGGAGCATGAACCGCAAGTTCCATCGCATCTCGCTGGGTGGGGTGCGCGACGAAGCCGAAATCCGGGGGCACCGCCGCACCTACATTGGGGCCATGCCGGGCAAACTCATCCACGCCATGAAGCAGGTGGGGGTGGTCAACCCGGTGATTCTGCTGGACGAAATTGACAAGATGAGCTCCGACTGGCGCGGCGACCCGGCCAGCGCCATGCTGGAAGTGCTCGACCCCGAGCAGAACAACACCTTTACCGACCACTACCTGGACGTGCCCTACGATCTTTCCAAGGTCTTCTTTATCACCACCGCCAACACCCTGCAAACCATCCCTCGGCCCCTGCTGGATCGGATGGAGATTATCGAGATTCCGGGCTACACCAACCTCGAGAAAGCCTCCATCGCCCGCCAATACCTCTGGCCCAAACAGGTCAAGGAAGCCGGTATGGAAGGCAAGATTGAAGTGACCGATGCCGCCATTATGCGGGTGATTAACGAATACACCCGCGAGGCAGGGGTGCGGGGCCTCGAGCGTGAGATGGGCAAGATTGCCCGCAAAGGAGCTAAGTTCTGGCTCGAGGGCAACTGGGAAGGCGTGCGCACGGTGGACGCGCCCGACGTGCCCACTTACCTGGGCATCCCCCGTTTCCGCCTCGACAAGGCCGAGACCGAGCCCCAGGTCGGCACCGCCCAGGGCCTGGCCTGGACGCCGGTGGGCGGCACCCTGCTCACCATTGAGGTGGCTGCGGTTCCCGGCACCGGCAAACTCTCGCTGACCGGCCAACTGGGCGAGGTCATGAAGGAGTCGGCCCAGGCAGCCCTCACCTACCTTCGGGCGCACACCCAGACTTACGGCCTGCCCGAGGACTTTCACAACAAGGTAGATCTGCACGTTCACGTTCCCGATGGCGCTACCCCCAAGGATGGTCCCAGCGCCGGCATCACCATGACCACCGCCATCGCCAGCGCCCTCAGCCGTCGCCCGGCCCGCATGGACATCGCCATGACCGGCGAGGTCAGCCTGCGCGGCAAGGTAATGCCCATTGGTGGGGTGAAGGAAAAACTGCTGGCAGCCCACCAGGCCGGCATCCACAAGATCGTGCTACCCAAGGACAATGAACCCCAGCTCGAGGATCTGCCCAAGGAAGTGCTGGAAGGGCTGGACATCAAGCTGGTAGATGACGTGAGTCAGGTGCTGGAGTATCTGCTGCTGCCCGAGCCTGCCATGCCCCCTGTGGTGCAACCCGGCGACAACCGCCAGCAGCCCGGCGCCGGCGCGTAGCTCCCCGACCTCGAACAAATCAACCCCCCAGGCCCCCACTACGGGGGCTTTCCCATTCAAGCTCCTTATCGCGCCCTTCACAGACGTTACCGCCCGCGAAAACAAGAATGCGTCTGCGCCCAGACGCATGTTACGCACCCAAGCGTGGGCCGGGCTCGGCCCACGAGTGCTTGAGTTTCGATGTTCCGGGCGGCAACTGTTCTGTCTAAGACAAAGAACTTCTAACCCTGGGGGGCTCGATCTTTGTGAAGAGCGCTCTATACCGGATTCAAAAAGACAATCTCTGGGGTGTTCGGTTTTGTAAAGTGTCTATTTGAATCCTGGAGCACACCCCTCCCTATCAGTTGGCGAAGAAAGCGTCTCCCATTCCAAGGGGCGGTATCGCCCTCCACTACGCGGATAACTTCGATCGGGTTGATTCGCTACCGTTCGGCAACAAATCAACCCAATCTGGCATAAAGATTTCTAGCAGTCCCAATCAAGGCTTCGAAGCTTTCCAGAACCGCTCTTGCAGCTTTAAGTCGGTCGCCAAAGCATTCCCCTGTTTGAGCCGCACCCGGGGCCGCCCTTGTAGGCCCCGCTCACCCAACGCATGTGCTACCTCTTCCAAGGCCTTTCCCAAGTCGCGTGTGGGCCGGTAAAAAACCTCGCGCCGCAACTTTCCCAACGCGTCAAAATACTCCACCTGCACCACCGCCCGGCCTTGCTCGAGCCACACCAATACCTGATCCAGTCTGGGTTGCACAGTTCAAAACACTGGCACAGCTTTACCCTTATAAAACCGCTGCCCTGTTTACATTCATCCAGGAATAACTCTATCCACACTTGCTGTAACCACAGCTATAGCACTTGGTACACCCTTCCTCACGCACCAGGTTCTCATCGCCACACTCGGGGCATTTGCCCAAGCCGGTCTTACCCTGGAGGGGCTGTGTGTTCTGGATGGGCGCGGTCATGGCCCGCTGCATGGCCTGGGGCACCATATTGTCGTCCAGGGGCATCTGAGCGGCTTTGCGCTCACCTTCGGCAATCTGGATTTTGCTGGTGGTTTCTAGCGCTACGGCAATCAAGTCGGCCTTGCTGGTGACAAAACGGCCCTGGTAGCTGCCGTACAGGCCACCGTTGATGCCGCGCAAAGTCTTGACCAACTCGGCAACCGGCACTCCGTATTGCAGGGCCTTGGAGATAATACGCCCCAGGGCTTCGCTGTCGGCGTTGGCCTCGTCGCCCGCCTTACCCGAAGTCAGGATAACCTCCACCGGGTGCTCCCCTTGCATGTTGACGGTCACCAGAAAACCCCGCCGGGTGCCGTCGGCAGCGGTGAGTTTGACCATGTCGGTGTAGCCCACCAGGCGACCGGTACGCTCGAAGATGGGGCGGGTTGTCCGCTCTGCTTCGTGGCGACCCAAGTCGCTGCTAGCCGGCACCTCCAGCAACGCGGGCTGCACCGCTACCGTCTCCTTGTCCTGCTCTGCTTTCTTATCTTCCTTGCTCACCGAGAGCACCTGGTATTCGCGGCTGCCATCGCGGTAAACCGTGATGCCCTTGCAACCGGTCATGTATGCCTCGGTGTAGGCTGCCTCCACATCCTCCACGGTGGCCTGGTTGGGCAGGTTGATGGTCTTGGAGAGCGAGTTGGCCGCGTAGCCCTCAGCGTCGAAGGCGGTCTGTACTACCCCTTGCATCCGCACATGATCCAGCGGCGGCACGTCGTGGGCCCCTTCAAACACATTACCAATAGCGCTGGGGATACCTTCCAGGCCCTTCACGCTGCCATGGTGGGCCTGAATGGCCTCGATGATGGCATCCCAATCCCAGGCATCGTTCTTCTCGAAGCGCCCCTCGGCGGGGAACTGCTCCATCATCTCCACAAACAAGGGGTGCAACAAAGCCTTGTACTCCCCGCCGATGCGCCGCCACATGAAGGGTGAGAACATCGGCTCGATGCCGCTGGAAACCCCCATCAACATGCTGGTGGTACCGGTAGGGGCCACCGTCAGCACCGCCACGTTGCGGCGGGGGCGGATACCCAGCGCCTCGAAGGCCGCGCGGTTTTGCTCATAGACCGGAAACACGCCCCGCTCCCGCCCCAGTTGCTCCGACTCGGCAATGGCTTCCTCGCGCATGACGTTCATCACTTGAGCTACCACCCGGCGGCCCGCTTCTGAGGAGTAGGGCAGCCCCATCTTGATGAGCATGTCGGCCAGGCCCATTACCCCTAGGCCCAGCCGGCGCAAGGTCTGGCTGGCGATACGGTTGTCCTCCAGGGCAAACACGTTTACGTCCAGCACGTTGTCCAGGAAGCGGATGGCGGTGTGAACGTCTTTACGGAACTCAGCGAAATTGAATTCGCCGTTCTCTACATAAGCCGCAAGGTTAATGGCACCCAGGTCACAGGGCTCGCCCACCGTGAGGGGGATTTCCCCACATGGATTTGTGGAGCGAATCTGATAGCGGGGCCCCAGATTCTTGAGGGCCGAAAGCTGGTTGATGCGATCCACGAAGATCAGGCCGGGTTCGCCGGTAGCCCAGGCGTGCCAGGCAATTTCGTGCCAGAGCCACTTGGCCGGCACTTTGCCGTCGTAGACCGGAATGGGGCGGGCGCCGTCCTGGGCGCGCTCGGGCAGATCGGGCAACACCCCGTTATAGAAGCCTTGCACCGGGTGTGGATAGTATTTGCCCGGCACCTCGGAGGGTTCAACCGCCCACAGGCCATCGGCCTGCAATGCCTGCCAGAAGGCTTCGGTGACCAGGATCGAGATATTGAAGGTGGAGATATCGCCCTCGCTGGCCTCGCGGTCGAGGTCTTTGGCGGTCAGGAAGTCCAGCAGGTCGGGGTGGTCAATGGCGATGGTGGCCATGCCAGCGCCCCGGCGGGTGCCGCCCTGGCGTACTACCCGCAGCACCGGCGCGTACACGTAGCGCAAGGTAGCGACCGGGCCCGCTTTCTCGGCCCCCAGATTGGCCCATTCTAAGAAGTTATCGAAAATTTCCACTAAAAAGCTCACCGGCCCGCTGCTGGTACCCCCGCTTCCTTTGATGGGCGCACCTTCGGGGCGCAGACTGCTGAAGTCTACATGGGGTTCCTGACCTTTCACAGCCAGGCTCAGGGCGGCCTTGGCAGCCTCGATGATGCCGCGCATATCGTCGGGCACCATCAGTGCGTCGCCGGGTTTCTCCCGCACGGTCATGACCCCGTTGCGCCGGGCCAGCGCGGCCAATTCGGGCTTCAGGAGGCCGTAAACCACCCGCGTCCAGTTGCGCACGGTGATGTTTTCTTTGTCGCCATCGGGGTTGATGGGGGGGCGCATCATGCCCTTGATGAAGTCTTCGACATCGGCATGCTCTGCAGAAATATAGGCAAAACCGCGAATCGTTCCGCGTGGGCCAGCATTCTTGCGCGAGACATAGGGATCGAGGTTGACCCCGTTGCCCCCACCCACCTTGGTTACCAATGCCAGCTTGGTCGCTACTTCCAGCACCCCATCAAAGCTGCTGGGGTCGTGATCGGTAGCGCCCTGCACAAAGCAGTTGAGTACGTTGCCGTGCTGGGTACCCGCTCCGGCCAGCACCCGCCCGCCCGGGCAGAAGCGTTTGGAGGCCATCAGCTGATAGAACTGTTCGCCCCAGTACGCTTTGTCCTGATCGGACTTTTCGGGTGAGGCCACCCAGGTAGCCACCCGGCGAAACATTCCAAATACGTCTCCATCGCCAGGTTGCATGTACTGGCGCTTGGCGATGGCTTGGGCGTGATCGTCAAAAAGTGCGGGCGTGAAGCTATTCATGGTGTCCTCCAATTTGAGCGAGATATCCCCGGCCACCGCAGTGGCACAAGATATGGGGGGTTCCGCGCTAGATACTACTACTTGTTGTATATTTTTGGCAAGTGGTTTGGGAAAAGCCTAGAATTTAGATATAAACAGAATACTGTAGGTGTTATGAGAAAATCAAGCCCTTGAGTTCAAACATATAGGGGCAAAACTTGCAAATGACCACTATAAATAGTAGATAGGTAAGGATTGGTTCTGCCTCAAACAGAAACAGCTCCGGTATTTGGAACGTTGTAATGGAGGGCGAGATGACTTTTATCTAAATAGGGGGCTGGTGGCTTAACATTAAGGCCAGCCTCGGAAATATTAAGGCCCGGTTCTCTCCCCACGCTTTGCCCTAAGCCCTGTGGGTTTTAAGACTGCTCGAGCGCCTGCCAGACGGCCAGGGAAAACGGCTCCAGAATGCCGTCCTCGAGATAACCTCCTGCACACCGGCCTGCCTTGCCCGACAGCAGGTCTACGGCCTGCTCCCCCCTGGGCCAGAGGCCGTGCAGCGGTACGCTGATCCGCCAGGGCTCAGGCGAGGCGTTGACGGTCACCACCACGCTGCTTTGTCCATGGGTACGGGCAAAGGCCAGGTGCGAATCCTGGGCATAGAGATACTGGTACCGGCCCCGGCGCAACACCGGCAGCGACAGCCGCAGGGCTGCCATCTGCTGAATAGTCTGCATCAGGGACCTGTGCCAGCGGGCCTCATCCCAGATCATGCCCCGACGGTTGTCGGGGTCATGGCCCCCGGCCATACCGATCTCGTCGCCATAGTAGACCGTTGGCGCTCCTGGCAGGGTAAAAAGCATGGCGAAGGCCAGTTGAACCCGCTCGAGCTGCCCCCGCAGGAGGCTATAGATACGCGGGGTATCGTGCGAGGTCATGATGTTCATCTGGGCGCTCACGATGTCCCAGTCGTAGCGGCGGAAGAGCTCCTCGAGGCGGTTGTGGCAGGCCATGGCCCCCAGGCTTTCCAGCCGTCCCAGACCACTCTTGGCCGCCAGGTCTTTGTCCAGCACCTCGGCCCCCACAAAGCCCAGAATGGCCCGTCCCAGTGGGTAGTTCATCACCGCATCGAACTGGTCACCCTTTAGCCACCGCGTGGCGTCGTCCCAGATTTCGCCCACAATGTAGGCCTCGGGGTTCTGCGCCTTGACCCGGCGGCGGAACTCGCGCCAGAACTCGTCGTCGTCGATCTCGTTGGGTACATCCAAGCGCCAGCCGTCTATACCGTACTGAAACCAGTATTCCGCCACCGAGAGCAGATATGCGCGGCACTCGGGGTTGGCAGTGTTGAATTTGGGCAGCTCGGGGTTGTTCCACCAGGCTGCGTAGTTGGCGTGTTTGGCGTAGGCATTAAGGGGAAATTTGTAGATATGGAACCAGTCGCGGTAGGGCGAGGCGGCCTCGTTTTCCATAACGTGCTGAAAGGCAAAGTGGGCCCGCCCGCAGTGGTTGAAGACCCCATCCAGTATCACCCGCATGTCGCGCTGGTGGGCCTCCTCGACCAGCTTGCGCAAGGCTGTGTTACCCCCCAGCATGGGGTCTACCTGAAAGTAGTCGCTGGTGTGGTAGCGGTGGTTGGCGGTCGAGCTGAAGATAGGGCAGAAATAGAGCGCGTTGAAGCCTTGCTCCTTGATATAGTCCAGCTTCTCGATCACGCCCCAAAGGTTGCCCCCCTTAAAACCGCGCAAGGTGGGGGGAGCGTCCCAGGCTTCAAAGCTACTGTATACCGGCGCAGGGCTGGCTGGAGGCCCGGCCCCCATGCGAAAACGATCTGGAAATATCTGATAAAAAACCGCATCCTTGACCCATTCTGGTGTCATTCAAACTCCCACGCGAAAACGTCTGCACGTTGCCAGGGGTTAGTCTAAACCTTGTAAGCAAAATCTCAAGTGTAAGCGAACAGGATTTCGTTATGTGAAGGGTGGGTGGCACTGGGTCATCGGTTCTGATACCATGCCCCAGTTATGCCGCGTGGGAATCTGTTTGTCATGACCGGGGCTTCGGGGGTGGGCAAAGGCACCATCCGGGGCAGGCTCCTGGAATATCACCGCATGTACTACTCGATCTCGATGACCACCCGGCCCCCCAGGGTGGGAGAGCGCAATGGGGTGGACTATTACTTTGTCAGCAAAGCCGAGTTTGAAAGCAAGATTGCGCAAAACGGTTTCCTGGAGTGGGCCCAGTACGTGGAAGACTACTACGGCACGCCCAGGGAGCCGGTGGAGGAAGCCCTGAGCAAAGGCCAGGATGTCATCCTCGAGATTGAGGTTCAGGGCGCTTTGCAGGTCAAGCAGGCCATGCCGGAAGCAATTCTGGTCTTCATCATTCCCCCCTCGCTGTCGGAGTTGCGTCGAAGGCTGCTGGTGCGTGGAACCGACAGTCTGGCCAAGATTCACAAACGGCTCAAGCGGGCCGAGGAAGAGATTCGCATGGCCGACCAGTTCAAGTATGTGCTGGTCAACGACCAGCTCGACAAAGCCGTCTCCGACTTTGCCGCCATTATTCAGGCCGAGCGGCTGCTACAACCGCGCATGAGCGAAGCACTGGCCCGCGCCCTCTCGGTAGACCCGGTTCTGGAACGTGAACTCGATGAACTCGAGCGCAAACGGCTCGAGGCGGGCGAGCAGGGGGGCCAGTAAACATTTCTCACTTTCTGATGTACAATCGGAGCTTAGTTGCAGAGGTAGACCTATGGCAGAACCCGGCATCGATACCCTTCTGGCCCTGACCGACTCCAAGTACCGCCTGACCGTAGTGACGGCAAAGCGCGCCCAACAGCTACTGCGCTACGACTTCAAGAATACGGTGCTGAACAGCGACGAACTGCCCCGCATGCGCACTTTGGAAGGTGAGAAGCCTGACCCCAACGCAGTTACCTGGGCAATGCAAGAGCTCAAGACCGGCCGACTGCAAATCGGTGAAAACCTGATTGCCGAGGATCGTCTGACCAAGTACCTCGATCAGATGTACCCCCGCGAAGTTATCGAAACTTCTGATTAACCGGTGCTGGAATCAGGCAGCAGGCGGGCCGACCCTGGTCGGCCCGCATCTTCATGCATGAGCCGGGCAGGTCGGGTGTGCGAATTAGCAACTTCGCATCGCACATCTAGCCTGTGATGTAGCATATGCACTCTGCATAAACCCAAACCACAGACGCCCTGTATAATCACAAATCGGGACTCGAGGTGAAATTGCTATGGCCAGCAAAGAACAGCGGCATCGGGCTATCCAGGAAATCATTAGCCGAGAAAGCATATCTACCCAAGCCGAGTTGGTGGATCGGCTGCGTAAACTGAACTATGACGTAACCCAGGCCACGGTGAGCCGCGACATCAACGAAATGCGTCTGGTGCGGGTTCCGCTGGGGCGGGGGAAACACAAATACGCCCTGGCCCATCTCGACCTAGCCGAAGATGTAATGGAAGAACTCCGGCGCATGTTTCGTACCTTTGTGCGGGATGTAGACCGGGGCGAGAACATTCTGATGCTCAAAGTGTCCGAAGGGCATGCCTCTGGCATCGCCCTATTGATTGACCGACTGCGCCGGGATGATATTGTAGGCACGATTGCTGGGGAGGATTCGATTCTGGTGGTGGGCCGCACGGTTCAAGATGCAGAGGCCTTGCAGGAGGAATTTGACCGTTTGCTAACCTGAGCGCCAGGGGGCAGCAGGAAGCAGTCGAGCAACCACAAAGCACCTGCAAAGGACCTTTTTCCCCCTCCCCTGCTGTTCTTCTTGCTATCAGTGAGGACTGAATCCCAATGGTTGAATTCGCCCTCCAGGCCTTCCTAACCCTGTTCGTGCTGGTTGATCCCATCGGCCTGATTCCGCTATTCCTGGCCCTGGTGGGTACCCGTAGCTACCAGGAGCAAAAACGCATCGCGCTCAGGTCAACCCTGGTGGCGGGCCTCCTGATCCTGGCCTTTGCCTTGCTGGGGGGGGTGATTTTGCGCTACCTGGGCATCAGCCTCGAGGCGCTAAAGGTGGCGGGGGGTTTGCTTTTGTTCAAGATTGCTCTGGACATGATCAACGCCCAGCTCGAGCGCGAAACCGACGAAGAGCACGCCGAGTCGCAAGTCCGGGCCGATGTCTCTGTTTTTCCACTGGCCATCCCGCTCATTGCCGGGCCGGGCACCCTGGCCAACGTGCTGATTCTGGCTGGGTCAGCGCCCCCAGGAATTGGGGGGTTCGTACTGGTACTGGCCATGGCAGCCCTGGTTTTATTCCTCACTTACTGGTCGCTTCGCGCGGCCCTGAAGTTCTCGAGTTCGCTAGGTCGCACCGGCATCAATGTGATTACCCGGGTGCTGGGCATTTTGCTGGCCGCTCTGGCGGTACAGTATGTGGCCGATGGGGTACGGGTCTTGCTAAAGCTCGAGTGAGTTGCGAACCCGGCGCTTGTCTTTGTACATGGCCTGATCGGCCTGCCCCAGGGCAGCCTGCAAATCCTGGAGGGGGGTGATGGCCACTGCTCCTGCGCTCACCTCGACGTGGATGGCTGAGCGCACCCGCCGAACCATCTCGGGCACTTCGGAAAGCGGCAGCGCCAGGTGCAGGCTCACAAACTCGTCGCCCCCAATGCGAAAAATCTGGTCTTCTTGACGGAAGACACTGCGAAGCGTGTTGGCCAAAATTTTGAGGGCCTGATCGCCAGCAGCATGACCGTACTGATCGTTGAGTCGCTTGAGTCCATCCATGTCCCAGTAAATGAGGGTCAAAGGTAAGTCCAGGCGTTCGGCCTGGGCCTTCATTTTGGGAAAACTCTCTTTCAGGGCGTGCCGGTTGCCCAACCCCGTAAGGGCATCGCTCAGAGCCAGTTCGGATAGCTTCCGGCGCGTAAGCAGGCCATAAAGCACCGTAGCGGCCTGTAAGGCAAAGGTCTGAGCGATGGCTAGGCTTTCGGGGGGAAAGGCCTCGGTAGAGGTGAGTGAATCGAGGTTGAGGGTACCCATTACCTGGCCCTGAAGCACAATGGGTACGGTCACGGTGGCTTTTAGCTCCTCGAGCTTGCCCACCTGGTTAAACATATCCAGCTCATGCGAAATGTGATTTTTGGTTCGCTCCTGGATATGCGGAGACACCAACAAGCGCGGCTTGCCCAGCAACCAGTCTTGCTCACCCAGCCCATACCAGGCCAGTTCGTGATTGTAACCTAAAGAGTGTTCGATTAGGCTGTCCTCAAAGCCAATCTGAGCCACAAATCTAAACTCTCCGTTTTCCAGCAGGGTCAGGCTTCCGGCCTCGGCCCCAGGAACCACCTCGACGGCTGTTTGCAGTACCCGCATGAGGAGTTCCTCGAGTTTTTCTTCCTGGGTGAGCAGGCTGGAAAGCACCTCGAGGGAAGAGTGATAGGCTAGGGCCTGGTTGTACTCACGGGTCACCTCGCTCAGGATGCACAGTTGACCATTTTTGAAAGGGGCCAGGCTGACCTGGAACCAACGCCACCGCTTGACCGCTATTCCCAACAAACCCTTCTGGGGGCTGCCCTGCCACCAACCCGCATTCATTGGCTCGTGCATGCGCGATTCGCGTACCACCGGTTGAAACCAGTTTTCCAGCCGCTTGCCCAGGGGATTGGGGTCGGGGATGAGGGCAGCAGCCACGGGGTTGCACCAGCCAATCTGCCCTTCTTTGTCCAGCCATACCACGGCCTCTGGAAGTTGGTTGAGCCAGTTCAAGGTTTCTGGCTCAAGGGGAGAGGCCGAGGTGTTCATATATGGCGGGCAGGGAATATTCAATTAAGTTTATGGTTGCCCCTCACATAGCGCAACCACGATTAACGGTTTACGTGACCGAGCCCATCAGTAGTTCACGGGCATGCTCGAGGGCTGCTTCGGAATAGCTGCCCGAGAGCATGCGGGCCAGCTCCCGTACCCGCTCCTCGTCCTGCACCTGCTGCACCTGTACCGACTGGCTATTTTTGACCACCCGGTAGTGGGTGTGGGCCCTGGCGGCGATTTGTGGAAGGTGGGTCACCACCAGCACCTGGCGCTGCTGGGCCAGGCGTGCCAGGCGTTCGGCCACCTGCCAGGCCGCTTCACCGCCTACTCCGGTATCCACCTCGTCAAAAACCACCGTATCGGCTTCTGAACCGGTCAGGAGGGCCAGCGCCAGCATCACCCGTGAAAGCTCCCCGCCCGAAGCAGCTTTCTCCAGGGGGGCCTCGCCCAGGCCTGGGTTGGCCGAAAACAACAGCTGCACTTCTTCCAGTCCATCGGGGCCGGGTTTTTCCAGGGGCGAGAGCCCCACCCGAAAACGCGCCGCCGGCATCCCCAGGGCGCGAATCTCCTCACTCGCTTTTCTGGAAAGCCAGTCGGCAGCCTGGGCACGAGCCCTGGAAAGCTGCTCACCTGCCGCTATCAGCGCGTTCCAGGCGCTTTCTTTTTGGGCGTGGAGTTCGGCCAGGCGATCCTCGGCGCCCTCGAGTTCGGCCAGCTCACGCCGCGCGGCCTCGGCAAAGGCCAGGATGGCCGGAATGCCCTCGCCATACTTGCGCCCCAACTTCTCGATGAGGGCCAGCCGGGCTTCCACTTCCTCGAGGCGCTGGGGGTCAGCCTCGAGGCTTTCCAGATAGTCCTCGAGTTCACGGCTCACCGCCCGCAGGCCATCCAGGGCGCTCTCAAGATCCTGACCCAGGTGCTCCAGTTCCGCATCAAAGCGCCCGGCAGCCTTTACTTCCCGTGAGGCCAGCGTGGCCAGGCCCAGGGCGTCGCCATCCCCGCTGAGCAGAGCGACAGCCGCCGAAACCCGCTCGCGCAGGGTCTCGAGGTGGCGCAGGCGCTCTGCCTCCTGCAAAAGCTGCTCGTCCTCCCCCATCATCAGTTTGGCCTGGTCAATTTCACTGGTTTGAAATCGCAGAATATCCAGTTTGCGTTCACGCTCACGGGCTGCTGCCTCGAGGCGTTCGGTCTCGCTCAGAATGGCCTGAAAATGCGAGTAGGCCCGCTGGTACTGCTCCAGCAGACCCGGCTCTATCTGCGAATCAAGCAACCTGCGCTGAGCCTTGCGGCTAGAAAGCGCCAGGGCTGCGTGCTGGGCATGGATGGTCAGGTGCTGGGCCGCCTCGTCGCTGAGTTCTTTCAGGCTCACCACCTCGCCCTCGATGCGCGGGGTACTGCGCCCCTGGGAAACCTTGCGCGAAAGGCTTTTACCGTTGAAGAAGGCCGTTACAAGGAGGGTATCAGCCCCAGGGCGCATCAGGCCCTCGGCTTTTTCGCCCAAGAGCAGCGACAAAGCATCCACCAAAACGCTCTTGCCCGCGCCGGTTTCCCCCGTAAGCACTGTCAGGCCAGGGCCAAACTCGAGCGCCACCCGCTCCAGCACTGCTAAGTTTTGTACCTCGAGGCGTTCCAACATACCCGAAACTCAGGGTATCACATCCGTTTTGTTGAGAACAGAATACTCAAATGAACACCCTCTTCCGCCAACAATTTTTAGCTAAAAGTCTAGAGTCAAAGGATGAAAGTAGTAATACCAGATTCGGTTAGTTCGTCACCAAAGGGTGACGAACTAACCAGACCGAAGTTATCCGCGTAGCGGAGGGCGATACCGCCCCTTGGAAGTTATCCGCGTAGCGGAGGGCGATACCGCCCCTTGGAAGGGAGACGCTTTCTTCGCCGACCGACAGTGAAGGGCCATCGGCCCCCGGCTAGCGCCGGTACTCAAGGGAGGGGTGTGCTCTAGGATTCAAAAAGACAGTTTACAAAACTAAAGACGCCTGAACCGGGCTATTCGCCCTAACCCCAATTCGTCGAGGCAAAAGTATTTTTGTCTCCACCAAAGCCTTATACTGTTGCCACTAAGGAGGTTAATCATGATTCGCACTGTCGCCCTCGTGGGGCACAGCGGCAGCGGTAAAACCACCCTCGGCGAGGCACTCCTCTACTTCACCGGGGGCAAGGATCGCATGGGCAAGGTAGAAGAGGGCAACACCACCTCGGACTACACCCCGGAAGAAAAGGCCCACCGGGTCTCGGTTCGTACGGCCGTGTTGCCTCTGACCTACCAGGGACATCGGATTTACCTGCTCGACGCACCGGGCTACGCCGATTTTGTCGGGGAAATTCGCGGGGCTATGGAGGCCGCTGATGCAGCGGTGGTTGCGGTTTCTGCCGAAGCCGGCGTACAAATTGGCACCGAACGGGCCTGGACGGTGGCCGAGCGATTGGAGCTACCGCGCATGGTGGTGGTGACCAAGCTGGAAAAAGGGGGAGATTTTTTTGCCCTGCTCGAGGATCTGCGCTCCACATTGGGGCACATCATCCCGGCCCACCTGCCGCTCTACGATAATGGGCAGTGGGTCGGCTTGATTGACGTGCTACATGACCGGGCCTTCCGCTACGAGAAAGGTCGTCCGGTGGTGGCGAGCATCCCCGAGGATCAAAAGGCTCATGTCGAGAAGTACCGTAGCGAAGCCCGCGAGGCTATCATTGAGACCGACGAAAGCCTGCTGGAGAAGTACCTGGAAGGCGGCGAAGTAGAAGAGGTGGCGCTCTCGAGGGCTTTCCACGAAGCGGTACGTAAAGGCCAGGTCTTCCCGGTGGCCATTGGTTCCTCCGGGGCTCTGATCGGGCTCGATATGCTGCTCGACTTGTTCCTCGAGGCGCTACCCTCCCCCGAGGAGCGCTGGGGCGAGGGCGGCCCAGCAGCCAAGGTGTTCAAAGTTCAGGTAGACCCCTTCATGGGGCAAGTGGCTTTTGCCCGGTTGTACCGGGGCAAGGTAAAAGTCGGCGACACCCTGCAATCGGACAACGGCTCGGTGCGCCTGGCCCACATTTACACCGCCAGAGGCAAAGATCTGGTGGAGCTCGAGGAAGCCGAAGCCGGTACTATTCTGGCCCTACCCAAGGCCGACAACCTGCACAAGGGGATGGAACTATGGCAGGGGGAACGCCCCGAGTTTCCTACAGCGCGCCTGCCTGACCCGGTGGTAATGCAGGCCATTGCACCCGAAACCCGTAGCGACGAGGCCAAGCTGGGCGACGCGCTGCGCAAGCTGCTAGAAGAAGACCCCAGCCTGAAGTTTGAACGCAACCCCGAGACCGGTGAGCAAATCCTGTGGGGCATGGGCGACCTGCATCTGGAAACCGCCAGGGAACGCCTAGCCGACTATGGCGTGAAAATCACCAGCCGCCCTCCTAAAATCCCCTACCGTGAAACCATTCGCAAGAAGGCCGAAGGCCAGGGCAAGCACAAGAAGCAAACCGGCGGGCATGGGCAGTACGGTGACGTGTGGCTCCGGCTGGAACCTCACGAAGACTACGAGTTTGTCTGGGAAATTACCGGCGGGGTCATCCCCACCAAATACACTGAATCGGTGGAGATGGGCATCAAGGAAGCCGCCAAGACCGGGCCTTTGGCCGGTTACCCGGTGATTGGCTTCAGGGCTGCGGTTTACCACGGCTCCTACCACGATGTGGACAGCTCTGACATGGCCTTTCAGTTGGCCGCCCAACTGGCATTTAAAAACGTGGTAGCGCAGGCCAGCCCCACCCTCCTGGAGCCTATCTACACCCTCAAAATTTTTGTCCCGCAAGACCGGGTGGGCGATATTTTGTCCGACATGCAGTCGCGGCGCGGGCGCATCCTGGGCATGGATCAGGACGGCGCGCTGGCGGTGGTGAGCGCAGAGGCCCCCCTGGCCGAAATCCTCGAGTACAGCCGTACCCTCTCCGGGCTCACCCAGGGAACCGGAGCTTATAGCCTCGAGTTCTCCCACTACGCCGAGGTGCCGCCCAATCTGGCCCAGAAAATTATTGCCGAGCGGCAGAAGGCCGAAGCCTAGACTTGCCCGCCATCCGCCTTATTCCTGCCCAAAGCCCTGGGCCTCCGGTTCTGGCTACCCCTTGCATGGTGTAGGCGTGGGCCAGTACCCCTTTTCACTCATCCAGTCGTACGTACGGGCGGCCATGCTGATGGTCTCGGCGGCGAGCAGGTAGGCCACCAGTTCCTTGTTCAAAGAAGGCTCCCAGCGCAGGCTTTGCACTGCGCTGAGCAGCATGTTAACCATCAAGTCGGCCAAAAAAGCAGCCTCGGGGCGGCCTCCATCGGGGATAGCCAGCGGCTTCAACAAGGTCATGAGGTGCTGGGTGAGTTCGTCGCGGATACTTTGCTGTATGGCAGCCAGGGTGCGCCCCAGCGGTGTAGGCTCTCGAAAGTAGCGCAACAAAAGCTCCACAAACTGCCACTGGGCCTCGAGCTGATCTAAAATCCGGTGGTACTGGGCCAGCACCAGGTTGAAGTCGTTCACCCCTTCTTCGCGCAATAAGGAAAGCCCCTCACGAATGGAGTCCTGGATGCGCCGCCCGATGTGTTCGGCGGCTGCAACAACGCAGTCCTCGAGGCTGGCAAAGTGGGCATAGAAGCCCGACTGCACGATTCCCGCATCGTGGGCGACTCGAGCTGTGGAAATAGCCTCCAGACCCTCCCGGCTCAGGATCTCGACCGTGGCCTGGATAAGCCGCTCACGGGTAGCCTGGCCGTCTCGGCGCTTTCGTAGGGGCTTGGTGTTGGCGCTCATGGTTTCCTGACCGAACATTAATACACCTTTTAGATTCTGCGTCTGTAAGTTGTGCAAATAAAATGATTGAACTATCATTCTTTTGGGCAATGACCCTAGGAGGAAACATGCGACAGCTCCAGCCTCATTTGAAAATCCTTGCCTTAGGGATGCTAGGTCTACTGGTAGCCTGTGGACAACAACCCACCACCGACCCACTTTCTAAAGCCGATGCCCAGAAGCTCAAGGATTCTCTGGTACAGAGCAACAAATACCTGGTTGCAGCCATAGCAAGCCCTTCGGGGGTCGTCACCACCAATACCGCAGGCGGGCTGAGCCTGCCTTCTCCGGTAGCCAACCTGATTCTGGCCTCTGGGCTGCCACCCCAATCCATCAACTGCACGGCCAGCGAAACCCCCCCCAAGGCCCAGCAACAAGACCTGGACAACGACAAGATTCCGCTACAGGCTACCTACAGGGTAGACTGCACGGTCGGCGACACTCGGCTCAGGGGGGGCATCGTGCTGAGAGACAAAGACGACAACAACCCCGCCAGCGGATATACCATTGACACCGACCAGTACGAGCTCACCCTCAATACCGGCAAATCCAACGAGTCGGGGGTCAAGCTCGATCTGGATCTCGACGTCACCTGGAACAACCCCAACTACGCCGTCCGCTACAACTTCAACTTTGAAATCTACGGCAGCGATGGGCGTTTCGGCACCACCTACGCCTATACCGCCACCTATGTTCCCGACAATGCCCAAACGCCCTTTGCAGCAGGCACCTTCAACTATGAAGGTTCCCTGGACTTCCGCACCGCCACCAAGCTGTATCGGCTCACCGGCAAAGCCACCGACCTCAAGTTCAGCAACACCTGCAAGGAAACCTTTGTCGGCGGAAGCTGGAACCTGGAAGACACCCGCGGCAACAAGCTACTTGTGGTCTACAACGCCTGCAACAACGTGACCGTGACCTACAACGGCGAGGCTTTATAGCCCTTGGTACGGTTGTCAAGTCCAAAATCCGCACATCTTCTGACTCAGGCGAGTACCATACACGTATGGCTCGCCTCTTAATTTTTGTACTGCTGTTGCTTGGCCCGGCCCTGGCCCAGAACCTGCTCGCACTGGCCCCGCAGGGGGCTACGGCAGGCTTTTACATGAATGACCTGCGCGGTAGCCGCTACCTGAGCGGTCTGGCCGCTGACTGGAAACAGAGCGGCATGGAGGCTCTGCTGGGCCGCGAACTGGGTAAACAGGCCGGCAACGATGCCGACTTGTTGGGTATTGCAGCGGGCGGGGTGGCCATAGCCTTGTATAGCGATGGATTTTTTGTGATTACCCGACCCACCCAGGCAGCCATGCGGGCCCTGCGCAAGGATACCAGGGGACTGCGCCCCCAAGGCGGCTGGCTGGTAGGGGGTGACCAGGATGTCCAGACAGGCTTCAGCCGTGAGTTGGTGTTTATCGCCTCGCCCAGGTATGCCCGTTTGTTTTTGCAAAACCGCCGGGGCCTGCAAGCCCCGGTGCGGGGCGACATCGTGCTGTGGGGTTCACCACCGCAAGACCTGTTGCAAAGCCTGAACCTGCCCCCCAGGGCCAATGGGGCAGCCCGCACCCTCCGTCGCTTCAGCTACGCCATTCAGCTCACCGCCGGCGGCTACACCGAAGAGACCCGCCTGGACGTAAACCCTGCCCCCGACCCAGCCCTGGCCAGCCTGCTGCTGCCCAAAGAGCGCCCCTACAACGCCGCCGACCTTCCCCAGGGCTACTCGGTTTCAACAGGTGTGCTGGATCTGAGCCGGGCAGGCCCCTATCTGTCGGGCCTTTTACGCGATTTTGATGTACGGCTCAACCTCGATTTACGGGCTTTTGGGGCCCGCTATGCTACCGTAGCGGTGCAAGGGCCGCCCCCCGCCCCCGATGGTCGCAGCGAGGCCATTCTGGGCCACAACCTGATCTACTGGGAGGTACGCGACCCCGCCACTGCCGAGGCCAACCTGCTGGCGCTCTTGCAGAGCCTGGCCGCCTTTTCAACACCCGATGGGCAGGGCGGCTTCAAGGTGTTGGGCAACGAAGGCGACTTTAAGGCGGTGGAGGTGGGTCTGGGCGGAACCCTCTACTACAAGCTCGAGCCCACCCGCCTGGTAATTGCAACCAGCAAAAGCGCCCTGCAAGCAGTGAACAACCCCCCCTGGAGCCAGGATCCCAACTTCCGACGCTTCCGCGCCCGCATTCCGGCCAATGCCATCGGCTACAGCTTTGTTAACCAGGGCTCGAGCTTACAGCAGCAGTTAGGACAGCTGGGTACCACCCTCCCGCAGACCATTGGCAGCGAGCTGGATCAGCAAACCTCCAGCGAGCTGGCCAAAGCCCTGACCAGCTTTACAGAGCTGTTGGCCAAGCGCTTCGGTTCGGGACTTTCGTATGCCGTGGTAGAGGGCAACAGCTTGATTAGCCGGGGGTTCTATGAGGTGCGCTGGTAAACGCCTAAGGGCGAATGTCGGCGGTAGCTATTGTATGGCGGCTCTTAACCGGCAAAGCAATCTATTGGCCTGGTGAGAAACTAATCGGGATGGCTCAAATAAACCCCCGTCTTCCCTTGACTTCTCGTGGTGATTCCTGCGCAGATGCATATCATACCGACCAAAGGGAGACGTTTTCTTCGCCGACCGACAGTGAAGGGCCATCGGCCCCCGGCTAGCGCCGGTACTCAAGGGAGGGGTGTGCTCTAGGATTCAAAAAGACAACCTATGGGGTTTTTGGTTTTTATAAACTGCCTTTTTGAATCCGGTATCAGGGGTGCTGGCCCTCCAGATTCCCCGCTCCGCTTTGCTACGTGGGGATGGGTTTTCCCGAGGCTGTGGCTCGTTTTTCACCTGACTCAGGAGGCTCCAGGAAGCGCTTGCGCACAGCTCAGAGTCTTGCGGCCGCCAGTCTTAATGCGAGCGCCTCTTAGACCCTTCCCCTAGTACCTGGTCAGCAGCCTCAATAGAACGAGACAAAGGTGTATGTATATCCGGCTTGGGCGAACACCAGCCTGGGTCTACCGCTCGGCAAACTGAAAGAACAGGCGAACAAAACCGCTGGGATCCAGGCCGCCTTCCAAACCCAGGAAGAACTGGGGCGAGAGGAAGAGCAGGCTGCCGGCATAGAGCTTGGGCGAGAGGGTGCTGTTTACAAAGTTGTAGTCCACCCCGGCAGCCAGGTAGGGCACAAAGGGAACTAGAATCAGGCCCACCCGCGTCTCCAGGCCCGGCGTGAGGCGCTCGGTGGGGATGAAGTCGAGGCTGAGTTTGCTTTGTACGAATACATCCTTGAGGCCCACAAACTCTGCGTAGCGGTTATCAATCCCGCCCGACAGTACCAGCCGGGGGAAAAACTGCGGCAGCCAGCCCAGGCCCACCTCGGCTCTGGCGTATGCGCTCGAGGAAAGCTCGGGACTTTCTTTCAGGGCCGTGCGGTACTCGATAAAACCATTGGGCACGATCAGCACCAGGGGCCCGTCCCACGGAACGGCACGGGTACTGAGCCGCACCCCCCAGGTCAGGTTCGCGTCTAGCTGGTCGGCATACTCGAGTTCCCCTTCCAGCCCCAGCTTGTTTGAACCCAGGTCGTAGCGCACCGCCCCCCGCACCGAAAAACCCAGCGCAAAGGCCGTGCTGCCCAGAACCACCGCCAGAAGTATCCAGACCCTCCATCCTCGTTGCATATGCCCTCCGGTCTGGTGAGAGTATAACCCAGCACGCGCATCCAGAGGTTCGCTGGAGGGCTGTACTTTTCGCTCGCGTGTGCGGAAGGGACTTAACCGAAAACTCCGGCACAAACAATAGCCGCTCTCCATTCACGCTGCTGCCGTGGCCCTCTCCCCTGCTGAGGGCCGATAGCTCAGCTCGCAGCCGCTGAATGTGTGGCGCTGAGCCCTTCGGGTCCAGGAGACAAGATCTGCGAGATTCAAGGGTACTGACAGGATATCCAGGGCGAAGACTAGGGGTTCAACATGGCCGCTCGAGCAAAAGCCAGCCCGGTGGCTTGCTCGAAGGCATGGGCTACGGTAAAGATTTGCTCGTCATACAAAGGTTTGCCGATAAGCTGTACACCTACCGGCAAGTTACCCTCGAACCCGGCGGGGATGCTCATGGCGGGCGCACCGGCCAGGTTGACGGCTACGGTATCTATGTCGGCCAGGTACATCGAGAGGGGGTCGCTGGTTTTCTCGCCAAAGCGGAAGGCCGGGAAGGGGCTGGTGGGGGTGAGTAACAGGTTGGCCTGGGTAAAAGCATCGTCCAGATCGGCTTTTAGTTTGGCCCTCGCCCGCAGGGCTTTGCCGTAATAGGCATCGTAGTAGCCCGAGGAAAGCACAAAAGTTCCCATCAAAACCCGCCGCTGCACCTCGGGGCCAAAACCATGCTCGCGGCTTTCCATCATGGTATCGGCACTATCCAGACCGGACACCCGCAGGCCATAAAGCGTGCCATCGTAGCGGGCCAGGTTGGAGCTGATCTCAGCGGTGTTGACGATGTAGTAAGCCGCCAGGGCATACTCCAGGGTGGGGATGCTGACCTCCACAAAACGCACCCCCTGCCGCTCCATCACCGTGCGGAAGCGCTCGAGGGCCTCCAGCACCCCCGGCGAGTTACCCACCGCCAGGGCTTCTTTTACAATGCCAATGGTCATACCCTGCACCGGGGCCTCTATAGCCTTCCCGAATTGCGGCATGGCCTCCAGGCTGGTGCTGTCTTTAGGGTCATAGCCACTGACCACATCGCTCAGCAAAGCCAGATCCTTCACCGAGCGGGCCAGCGTACCCACCTGATCCAGACTGCTGGCCGTGGCCACCACCCCATAGCGCGAGATACGACCATAGGTGGGTTTGAAGCCATAGACCCCGCACAGCGCAGCCGGCTGGCGCACACTGCCCCCGGTATCGGTGCCGAGCGCAACCGGCACCATATCGGCGGCGACGGCCGCCGCTGAGCCTCCCGAGGTCCCCCCCGGCACCCGTTCCAAGTCCCAGGGGTTGCGGGTGGGGCCAAAAGCCGAATATTCGGTGGAAGAACCCATGGCGAACTCGTCCATGTTGGCCTTGGCCATCACAATAGCCCCTGCCTGCCGGAGCCTTTCGACTACCGTTGCGCTGTATGGGGGCACAAAGGCGGCCAGCATCTTAGAGCCACAGGTGGTCTCGAGGCCCTGGGTGCAGATATTGTCCTTGATGGCAAGCGGAACGCCCGCCAGGGGCAGGTTTTCGCCTCGGGCAAGCCGCTGTTCAACAACACGGGCTTCTTCCAGGGCCTGGGGGTTCAGGCGGATAAAGGCATGGATGTGGGGCTCGAGCTGCTCGATACGCTGCAAGTAATTTTCTGCTACCTCTTGGGGTGAGCGCTGGCCCGACTGGATTTGCTGCACAATTTCCTGCGCCAACATACCGCCCCATGATAAGGCTGATGGGGCCGAAGGTGGCAAATATGGCTTTGGTCGGGTGCATCCCAAAATCAACTAATGAACCCAAACAGCCAATCCCCCAATCTCTCTCGGGGGCTATCGCCAACGAGTTACCGAGTTCCAGCAGGAAAACCGTTTGCGTCAGAGGGGCTTCTTCAAGTCAATTCGACCCCATCCACGAGGTCGTACGCAAGGCTCCACTTTGGCCGCTCGTTTTGTACTGCCAAAGTCAGCCTTCGCCATGTAATCCGCAGTGAGCGCGGCTGCAAAACGAGTTGGGGGTGAGTTTCGACTATGGTTGAAACAGGGAGACACCCGCTTTGGTTCATGGTTGTAAAGATGCTCTTTATGGGTCGCAGGTCGCAAGACTCGGGTTAAAGGCCGCCTTTTCAGGGCGTAGGGCTTGCCGAAATTTTGTCCAGGTGTTCTGGAACAAGTTCTGGAACAAGTATCAGGATAACGGGCCTGACTATGCCCAATACCTCCAATCACAACCAGCCCTGGATGCTTTCAAACCAGCTTTGCACACCAGGCCAGGCGGCCTCTCCGCCAAAGGGCAAAAAGGTGACCGGGCCAGGCTCTTTACGAAACCAGGTGTACTGGCGTTTGGCATAGGCCCGTGTTGCGCTCACCACAGCTTGTTGGGCCTCTTGAAGCGTGTACTCACCTCGCAAATAGCCCGCTACCTCCTTGTAGCCGATGCTCTGCAAGGCGGTGGGCATGTGTGGGTACTGGTCCAGCAAGCGCTCGACCTCCTGAACCAGGCCTTGTGCAAACATTCGCTCGACTCGGGCCTCGAGACGCGGCTCTAGCCACTCCCAGGGGGGCCACAAAATCAGTTTTTGGTACCTGAACCGTGGCGCACGCCTGGGAATCCTGGCCGGTGGCATGCCGGTACGGCGCAATATCTCCACCGCCCGCACGATGCGGCGGGGGTTGCGCTGCACCCGCAGGGCATCTTCGGGGCTGGCGGCCTCGAGTTCGGCCAGCAAAGGCCCAATCCCCCAGGTTTCAACCACCTTCCACAGCTCGGCCTGAAGCGAGGCATCGGGCTTTGGTAGTTCGTGTAATCCTTCCGATAGTGCTCGAATGTAATAGCCGGTTCCTCCCACCACCAGGGGAATTCGATCCTGCTCCAGAATCTCTTCGATCGCCTCTTCGGCGCGGTGCACATAGTCAGACACACTAAAAGATTGGGTGGGCCACAGCACATCGATCAGGTAGTGCCTGACCCGTTGCTGCTCGGCTTGGCTGGGCTTGGCCGTTCCGATGTCCATCCCCCGGTACACCATGCTTGCATCGGCAGAAACCACCGCCAGCGGGTATCTCTCTCCCAGGCGCAGGGCCAGCTCGGTCTTACCGGTTGCGGTGGGCCCGGTCAACACTGGAATGGCCGGATGGGGTCGCTGTTTCGCATCACGCATAGCTCATAGCCCCGGGCTCTAATAATGATATTCTCGAGGCCATGACCATTGAGCGCTTTGATGCTATTGAGCGTTTACAAACCATCCGCCAACAACTCGACGAGCTCTCGAGGCGGTTTGCCTCCCAGGAAGCCCTCGGCGAGTGGGTGCCGGCGGTAGATGTACTCGACGAAGGCACCCAGTACCGCATTCTGGTGGATGTACCCGGCGTGAAAAACGAAGACCTGGAATTGCTTGAGGAAGGTCAGACCATCACCCTGGCCGGTGTACGGCATTCCAGGGTGGGCAGCTACGCGCGCCAGGAGCGTTCTACCGGCACCTTTCGACGCACCCTGACCCTGCCTGAGGCCATCGTCCCCAATAGCGCCCAGGCTTCTCTCAAGGGTGGGGTGCTCGAGCTGGTGGTGCAAAAAGCCCGCAAAACTTCGCGCAAAAGCAAAAAATAAGCAGGCCACGAAGGTTTTTATCCTGGGGTCAGTCCAGATAGGCCCAAGGGAATAGTGGCGATTCAAAGTATCTCCTGCACCTCCGGGGCCACCACAATATGACACTTGCGGCAGCGCGGCTCGTAGGCCTCGCTGGCCCCCACCAGGATCACGGGATCGTCGTAGCGGGCTGGTTTGCCGTTCACAAAGCGCTGGGTGCGGGTTGCAGGAGCTCCACAAACCGGGCACACGGCATAAAGTTTTTCCACGTACTCGGCACGGGTTAAAAGGTTGGGCATAATGCCAAAGGGCTCTCCACGAAAGTCCATGTCCAGACCGGCGCAAATCACCCGCACGCCCTTGTCGGCAAGCTCCAGCACTAGCGGTATCAAACCCTCGTCAAAAAACTGTGCTTCATCCACTGCCACTACATCGGGAAGAGGCTCGGTCAGATGGGCCCGCAGCTCTGCTGAATCGTACACCGCAATAGCCTCTGCGCGCCTGCCGTCATGGCTCGAGACATCTGTTGCGTGGTAGCGGGCGTCTATGCGCGGCTTGAATACCAGCACCCGCTGCCGGGCAATCAGGGCGCGCTTGATACGCCGAATCAGCTCGTCGGACTTTCCCGAGAACATCGGCCCAACCACTACCTCAATCCAACCCTGGTGGTGCGGAAGATGGGGCAAGCTCATAACCGGGGCCTAGCATATAGCATTGGCGGTATCGCCGACAGAAAGCAAGAACAACCGAGCAATCCAGTCGGCCGGTAGCCGTGCATGGGCCAAGGTATAGAGTGCACGGTTCGCAGGTAACAAACAACCTTACTGCGCCAGGGTTCCATCCAGGACAAAGGGTTCTTATACCAGATTGGGTTGATTCTTTACCGAACAGCAGCGAATCTACCCGACCGAAGTTATCCGCGTAGCAGCGGGCAATACCGCCCGTTGGAAAGGGCGACGCTTTTTCACCGACCGACAGGGAGCGGAATGCTATAGAAAGACAACCTCTGGGATATTTGGTTTTGCAACGGTCTATTTGCATCCGGTATTAGGACGGTCTCCAAGAACTGCCGCTATTGAGCGGTAGAACATTTAGCATACTCTACTCAGATTATTTTCTAATACTTGTTATCATTTCTAAAAAATGGACAGTGCTTGGACGGGATTGTGCTAACTTTGCGACAAGCAAAACTGCCATGTTCGGTCCGCCGGAACTCAACTACCATCAGAGCAAAGCCTTGCGACTCCTACGGTTGCTGGAACTCCTGCAACAAAAGCCCTGGAAGCCGGCCGAGCTGCGACAGGAGCTGGGCCTGGGCGAGCGGGCCATCTTCGACTACCTGAACGAGGTAGAAGCCCTAGCCGAGCGCCTGGGATTGCGCTTTGTGCACAACGCCTTGCGCAGTACTTACCAGGTCGAGGTGGTGGAGCGCCTGAGCCTGACCGAGGCGGTGGTGGCTTTTACTGCCATCCGGATGCTGGCCCACCACGCACCGGGAACCAACAAGACCTACCAGGAAGCCCTGCGCAAGCTAGCCAAGCACCTCCCTGAGCCGCTCAAAACCCTAGCTCTAAAAAGCACCGAGGCCTTGCAGCTTCGTCCTCCCAGCCTGAGCGGGGCCAACCTCGAGACCCTGACCCAAGGCTGGCTGGAGCGGCGGGTGGTGGCTTTCGAGTATCGCATCCCGCAGGGTGGGGTCTTTGGGGTGGAACTCGAGACCTATTTCATCGAGGTTTCGCGGGCCAACATGGCCGTGTATGTCATCGGGAAAGACCGCTTGTATGGCCGCAACATCCATTACCTGGACAACCTTAGAACCTACAAACTCGAGCGCATCCAGCGGCCCCGCTTGCTGGAGGCCTCCTATAGCATTCCCGACGATTTCGACCCAGGCCTGTACCTCTCGACCGCCTGGGGCATTGTGGGCGGCGAAAACCCGCAAAAAGTATTGCTTCGCTTCACGCCGGAAGCCAGCGAACGCATCCGTGAAGGGGGCTATCCCAATCTTTCTATCCTTGAGCAGCTCGAGGGCGGCGACACTCTCGTTGAAATTACCGTTGGCACCGATCATACTGGATTCCCCCTCGAGCTGCTTCCTTGGATACAAAGCTGGGGGCCCCGGGTGGAAGTACTAAAGCCCACCAGCCTGCGGCAGAAGTGGCTGGCCGAGGCCCGCCAGCTGCTCGAACGGTACGACCCCCAGAGGGTGACGGGCCCCAAAACCTACTGGGCCCACACCCACAAAGACCCCACCCGCTGGCAAACCCTGCAGGAACATGCCACCCAGGTAGCCCGCCTGGCCGCCGAAAAAGCCCGCCCCTTTGGCGATTCGGAGAAGGCCGACCTAGCGGGAAAGCTCCACGACCTGGGCAAATACGGCGACCTCTTCCAGCGCCGCCTCGAGGGCAAGGAAAAAGGCCTCGACCACTGGTCGGCGGGGGCTCATGTGGCCCTGTTCGAGTACCGCGCCCCCGAGTTGGCTTTGGCCATTCAGGGCCATCACATCGGGATCCAGAGTGGGGCCAAAGAATGCCTCAGGAAGATGAAGCTACGGGAAGATGGCCAGGGCTACCCGCCCGAGCTGCGCCTGAGTGAGACCCGCCTGGAGGTGCTTCAAGAACGCTTGCAATCCGACGGCCTCGAGTTACCCCCAGCCAGCCAGGCCCAGATAGCGCTACCTCAAAGCGCCGCGGCCATGCTCGAGACCCGGATGCTCTTCTCGGCCCTGGTGGACGCCGACTTTCTGGACACCGAGCGGCACATGCAGGGCGAGGTGCGGCCCAGCCCTCCCCCATTGCAAGCAGCGCTGGCCTTAGAGAAGCTCGAGGCCCACCTGCAGGCACTCGCAAACCAGGAAGGTCTGCCCCAGCCCATTCGCGCGCTTCGTCGGGAAGTCGGCCAAGCCTGTGCAGAAGCTGCACATACACCGACCCGGCTATTCACCCTCACTGCCCCCACCGGCAGTGGCAAAACCCTGGCCATGCTGCATTTCGCCCTGAGGCGGGCCGTGCAAGACCCACGCATAAGGCGCATCGTGGTGGTGCTGCCCTACCTGTCTATCCTCGACCAGACCGTACACATCTACCGCGAGCTGTTCGCCGATTTTGGGCCCCACTACATCCTTGAAGACCACAGCCTGGCCTACCGACCGCTGCCCAAGCAGCCCTCCGACGAGCAAGACATACTCGAGCGCGAGCGCCGGCTGCTCGCAGAAAACTGGGAAGCCCCCATCATCCTGACCACGCATGTGCAACTGCTGGAGAGCCTACACGCCAATCGTCCGGGTGCCTGTCGCAAGCTACACAACCTGGCCGGGAGCGTGCTGCTGTTCGACGAGGTACAAACCCTGCCCACCTACCTGGCTGTACCTACCCTCAAGACTCTTTCGCACCTGGCCAGCGACAAGTACGGCTCGGTGGTGGTTTTTGCTACCGCCACCCAGCCCGCCTTCGATAGCCTGCACGAAAAGGTGCAGGAAAACGAACCCCAAGGTTGGCAGCCGCAGGAAATTGTGCCCAACCCTGCCGCGCTTTTTGCGCAAAGCAAACGGGTAGAGGTGGAGTGGTGGCTCAAGCAACCCACCCCCGACCTGGCCCTGGTGACCCTACTGGCCGCCGATGACCAGGCCCTCGCGGTGCTCAACCTCAAACGACAGGCCCATACGCTCTTTCGGCTGGCCCAGGAGCGTAGCCTGGAGGGGCTTTATCACCTATCCACCGCGCTGTGTCCGGCCCACCGGAAGAAGGTGCTGGGGCAGATCAAAGCCCGTCTGGATCGGCGAGAACCTTGCCGCTTGATCGCTACCCAGGTGGTGGAAGCCGGGGTGGAGCTCGACTTTCCGGTGGGCTACCGGGCCCTGGCGCCCCTCGAGGCCATCGCCCAGACTGCCGGGCGGGTCAACCGACATGGGCTGCGCCGGGAAGGGCGCCTGGTGGTCTTTTTGCCCGAGGACGAGGGCTATCCCGATAAAGCGTATGCACAAGCCGCCCAGCTAACCCGCGCTTTGCTGGCCGAGGGAGAGCTGACCCTCGAGCCCACCACCTTCCGCCGGTATTACCAAAGCCTCTACGGTCTGCAAAGCGTAAGCGACCCCAAAATCGAACAGTTCATCAAAACCCAAAACTACGCCGAACTCGCCCGCCGCTACCGCATCATCGAAACCCCCGCAGTGAATGTGGTGGTGCCCTACAACGAGGAGGCCCTGGCCCTCATGCAAGAAGCCCGTGACAAGGGGATTGCCGCCGACTGGATTCACCGGGCCCGCCCCTACACGGTGCCCTTCTTTTTGCCCCACGGCGCGCCGCCAACCTTCTTAGAGACGGTTTTTCTGCGTTTTGGCCGCGAGCGCAGCGAAGTGTCCGATTGGTTTTTATGCCCCGACCGCACGTGCTACGACCCCATACTGGGCTTTACCCCTGCCGAGGGCGGACAGGCGGGTTTGGTTATTTGAACACCGAGGGTGCAGGAGCGATGACTATGTTGTTTTGCAAAAGGAGGTCGTATGCGAAGTTTTATGCTCGAGGTTTGGGGCGAGCTGGCCTGTTTTACAAGGCCAGAGTTCAAGGTGGAGCGCTTCAGCTACCCCCTCATCACCCCCAGCGCAGCCCGGGGCATTTTCGATGCTATCTACCTGGACTTTGACCCCCAGAGCAAAAAGTCCCTCATGTACTGGCAGGTGGAGCGCATCGAGGTGCTCAGGCCGGTACGCTACATCAGCCTGATGCGCAACGAGGTCAAGGAAAAGGCCAGCCTGCGCAACATCCAGGCCTGGATGAAAGACCCCGCCAGCCTCGAGCCCCTCTATGCCGACGCCACCAGGGACGAAACCGGCCAAGACACCAGGGGCCGAACCCAGCGCCAGACCATGGCCCTCAAGGACGTGCGCTACCGCCTGAGTGCCCACGCGGTGCTCTACCGCGAAGACCCCGCTTTGCGCCAGAAGATTGAGCACAGCTTTGAACGGCGGGCCCGGGCCGGGCAGTGCATCTACCAACCCTACCTGGGCTGCCGCGAGTTTACCGGCTACTTTCGACTGGCCGAATCCGGCGAAGAGGCCCGGCCTGTGGACTACAACGAAAAGATCGGCTGGATGCTCTACGACGTCTACAACCTCTCGCGCCCGGGGTCCCCGCTGCGTACCGACAAAGGGGAAAAGCCGCGCATCAGCCTGTTTGAGGCTGAGGTGGTGAAGGGGGTGCTGCTGGTGCCCCCCTACGATAGCGAGCAGGTGAAGAAGGGGGTGGGCTGATGCTTGCGCAGTTGGTGGAGTACGCCCGGCAAAAAGGCTTGGGCACCGAACCCGGCTTTACCAGCAAAGAGCTTCGCTGGCTGGCCGGGGTGAGTCCCGAGGGAGAGTTGACCGAACTAATTCCGTTGGATCAGGTGAAAATAGCCCCCGACCTCTCCCAGCCCGACATGATGGGCCTGCCTGGCTACCTGCGGACACAAGGCCACACTGTGGAGCAGGCCGCCCACTTCCTGGCCGACACCTGCGCGGTGGTGTTCGGCCTGCCCGAGCGGGACGCCGCAGGGAATATCAAAAAGCCCGATGAGCACAGCAAAAACCTCCAGAAGCAAGCCACCTTCCGGCTGCTCATCCAGCTAGCGGCCAAAAACGTACCGCTCCTCAAGCCCATCGCCCAGGCGCTCTCCGACCCCCAGCAGGTGCAGGCTTTTTTGCAGAAGCTCGAGGCCCAAGCCCAGAAAAAGGGTGCGGAAAAGCTCAGGCCCACGGATAAGATCTCCTTTTTCGTGCAGGGCCGGTGTGTGCTGGACTGCCCCGACTGGCACGATTGGTGGCGGCAGTTTAGGGCCCAGGCCTTCCCCAGGTCGGGCGCAGCGGGCCAGATGCCCTCGTTTGCGAGTGGCGAGCTTGTCACCCCGGCTTCCACCCACCCCAAGGTCACCCGGCTGGGCGGGAGCGCCTTTGGCCACGCTTTGGTCACCTACGACAAGGAGGCCTTTGAGTCTTATGGCCTATCGCAGGGCGAAAACTCCGCTGTAGAGGAAGCGGCTGCGGCTGCCTACCGGGCCGGGCTGGACACGCTCTTGGAAAAAGCCCAAACCCTGGGCGAGATGAAGGTGGTGGTCTGGTACGACCGCGAGATCCCCGAAGAAGACGACTTCTTCCGCGACCTTTTTGCTCCTGGTAGCAGCGAGGCGGAAGAGCTACAGGCCTTAGAGCGTGCCTACCGGGTGCTGCAAGCCCTCAAAGCCGGCCAGATGCCCCCACAAATACGCAACAGCCGCTTCTTCGCTACCGCCATGAGCCCGGCCTCGGGCCGGGTGATGGTGCGCGACTGGCAAATCGGCCAGCTGGAAGAGTTTGTGGAGGCGGTAAAAACCTGGTTCGAGCACCTGACCATCGTGCGCCGTTCGGGCGACCGCGCCGCCAGCCTGCCGGGGCTCAACCGCCTCTTCCTGAGCCTGCAGCGGCCCAAGTCCCCCGAGCAAAAGCTGGACGACTACCTCAAGCCCATCAAAACCTTGCAAGTGCCCTTATGGCGGGCGGCTTTGAACCCTAAAATGTCCATCCCTTACGCGGCGGTAGCCAAAATAATGGAGACCCATACCGCCGAGGTGATGACCGGGGCCTTTAGCGAGGCCCTGCGCGCCCAAAAGCCCGACGCTGCCGCCCTGGGGCGCATCTACGCCCGCATGGGGCTTTTGAAGGCCTACCACATCCGCAAAGGAGGAAGCATGAGCACTGCCCTAGACCCCCAGCACCCTAGTTCGTCCTACCACTGTGGCCGCTTGATGTGCCTCTTGGCCCAGATCCAGGAGGCCGCCAGTGAGTCCGACATCAACGCCGGGGTGGTGCAGCGTTACTACGGCGCGGCCAGCAGCACCCCGGCCCTGGTGCTGGGCCGCCTGACCCGGCTCTCGCAGCACCACCTGGCCAGGATGGCCAAAGACTCACCGGGCCTGGCCCACTGGTTCAACAGCCAACTGGCCCAGGTCTGGAGCGCCCTGGGGCCTACCCTCCCCCGCACCCTGAGCCTGGAAGAGCAAAGCCTTTTTGCCCTGGGCTACTACCACCAGCTGGCCCAAAGCCGCAAGAAGGAAGCTACCCAAACCCAAGACCCTTCAGCACCCAGCCTGTCTCGAGAGTAAGGAGGCCCTGTATGTCCCAGCCCATTCAAAACCGCTACGAGTTTTTGCTTTTTTTCGACGTACAAGACGGCAACCCCAACGGCGACCCCGATAGCGGTAACGCCCCCCGCATAGACCCGGAAGACGGCCACGGCCTGGTGAGCGACGTGGCCCTTAAGCGGCGCATCCGCAACTACGCCCAGGCTGCCGGGGCCAGCATTTTTGTTCAGCACGGCACCAACCTCAACCGCTCCATCTTCGAGGCCCACGAGAAAACCGAGGGTGGGTTCACCGCAACCAAAACCAAGGACAAGGTAGAAGCGGCCCGCCGCTGGATGTGCCAGCACTTCTTCGACGTGCGAACCTTTGGCGCAGTGATGAGCACCGGGGCCAACGCCGGGCAGGTGCGGGGGCCGGTACAGATTACCTTTGCCCGAAGCCTCGACCCCATCTTCCCCGCCGAGTTCAGCATCACCCGCGGCGCGGTGGCCGAGGACGTCAAGAACGCCAAAACCCTGGAAGACTACCTGCGCTGGGAGAAAGAACAACCCGAGGACAAGCTGCGCACCATGGGGCGCAAGAGCCAGGTGGCCTATGGCTTATACCTGGCCAAAGGCTTCATCAGCGCCCACCTGGCCCAGGGCACCGGTTTTAGCCAGGCCGATCTTAAGCTTTTGGTGGAAGCCCTTTTGAACATGTACGACCACGACCGCAGCGCCTCCAAAGGCATGATGGCCACCCGAAGGCTCTTCCTCTTCCAGCACGCGGGCACCGACCCCCTCAACGCCGAGCAAAACAAGCGCCAGGCCATGCTGGGCTGCGCCCCTGCCCACCGCCTGCTAGACCTGGGGCAGGTGGTCTCGGTGCGCCTTTTGGACGAAAGCAAGCCGCCCCGCCGCTTTGCCGACTACGAAGTAACCGCCGACCCCTCCCGGCTGCCCAGGGGGGTGCGGATGTTGGAACTAGACGCCTGGGACGAGGCCCGCTTTGACCGCTGGATGGGAGGGCAGGATGCCTAGAACCATCCCCATTTCGCCCCCCGAACTCAAGACACCTGCGTTGGAGACCTGGACGCTCAGGCTCAAAACTATCACACCAATGTTCGGCGGCAGCGCCACCATGCGCGAGGTGGACGCAGACAACCCCGTGCGGGCTGCCAGTGTGCGCGGGCACCTGCGGTTTTGGTGGCGGGCTGTGGCGGGGGCGCAGTATGCCAGTGCGAAAGAGTTGTTCAAGGCGGAGGAGGAAATTTGGGGCAGTGATGCCATTCCAGGAAAAGTTTCCATAAAGGTATTGGAGGCGAGGGCATCAGAGCCCAAGCCTTGCTGTACTTTTGAGCATCCGCGAAGAGATGGGGGAACTGAGCTAAAAACCTACCCTTATTTTGACGAGTACCCCGGATATGCTCTTTTCCCGTTTCAGGGCAAGGCCCGGAAAGACAAACAAAGTGGCGTAATAACTATTACTGAGCAGCCATCTAAGTGTCTCGAAGAAGTAAGCTTTACCCTATGCCTTTCTTTTCCTAACTACATCAAGCCCCAAGTTGAACCGGCCGTCGCCTTTTGGCTAAAGCTTGGCGGAATAGGGGCGCGTACAAGGAGAGGCTGCGGAAGCCTAGAGATTGTTGAGGATTCGCTTCCTCAAAACACGAAGCTCGAATCTTTATTGGGTCGCAAAGCAAATAGTCTTCTCACAACGGTTCCAATCGTTTGTTTTGTGGGCGAAGAGAAAAAATCGCCCATCCGAGCATGGAAAGAGGCAGTCGAGGTTTACAAGGAGTTCCGGCAAGGAAAAGATTACGCCAGAGACCCAGGCTCTAATCCCAAATCTGCAAAACTCGGACGTTCAAGGTATCCAGAACCCGATACTATTCGCGAAATGTTTTCGCAAGAGAGTTGGCGGCGCGAAGTAAAACATCCAGTTAGAGGCTTTCCTCGAGCCGATCTAGGCCTCCCGATAGTTTTTCACTTTCAGGAAGAAGGCCCTAAAGATGAAAACTTCTACCTCGAGTCCAACTTTTCACGCGGTTCACGGTTTGCCTCGCCGGTCATTACGAAAGCGATGAAAAAGAATAATGGCTATGCTCCGGCTATTATTCTGCTCAACGCACCTCATGTGTGGGAGGCTGGAAACTTTACGTTGAGGTTGCGTTCGGATGTGCATGTAATAAACGAGAACTTTGTTAATCTTGATCGGCACAGTCGAGAGCACATACCACCGCTGAGAATGTTTGGCTCCAAACCGATTCGCGAAGCATTGTGGGATTTCATAAAGTCCAAGGACTACCAGGAGGTGCGCCTATGAGCCACCTGCTCTCCATCTCCCTTGGCCCGGTGCAAGACTTCATCGCCGCCGCGAGGCGCACCGCCGACCTGTACGCGGGTTCGCAAATCTTGCAGGAGCTGAGCAAGCACGCCGCGCAGCATTTGGCTTCGCAGGGGGCTACGCTCATCTTCCCAGCCGACAAGGATGCCGACGGGGCCAACAAGATTCTAGCCGAGGTGAGCGCAGACCCCAAGCAGCTTGCTAAGGATACTAAAATGGCCGTTCAGGAGAGGCTCAAGGGGCTTTGGGACGAGACCATCAGCAACCTCCCCGACAAGCATAGAAGCCTGATCGACCGAAGGGCCGAAGAGCAGCTTCGGCAGTTCCTCGAGTTCTACGCCGCCTGGGTGCCGCTGCCCAACAAGGAGGCCTACAAGGAGGCTCGGCTTCAGGTAGAACGGCTTCTGGCCGGGCGCAAAGCTTTGCGGGACTTTACCCCCACCCAGCAAAACGACGACGGTGTGCCCAAGTCTCCCCTAGACCCCTCCTGGGCGGCGGTGATAGATCCTCGAAAGTGGGCCACTGCCAGCATCCACCTGGCCGATGGCTCCTACCGCCCACTGCGTATCAAGCCCACCGAGCACCTCGACGCCATCGCGCTGTTCAAGCGCTGCTACGGGGTGCTGAACTCGGACAAAGTGGTGGACACCCGCACCATGGCCCGGCGCTCCTGGAGGCCGGAAGCAGAGCCCGACGAGCGCTACGGCGAGGATGACGACCACATCCAGGAGCCTCAGCCCTACTTGGCCATCCTGGTGGCCGACGGCGACCGCATGGGCGAGCTGATTGCCCGCCAGGACGACCCCGATGCCCACCGCGGGCTATCAAAAACCCTGGATGACTTCGCCAAGGAAGCCCGGAAAATTGTGCCCAAGCACAGGGGCTTTATGGTCTATTCGGGCGGGGACGACGTGCTGGCCCTCCTGCCGGTGAACCAAGCCATCGCCTGCGCTAAAGACCTCTCGGAGGAGTTTCGCCACCGGGTCAAGGGCACCCTTTCGGCGGGGGTTGCCATTGTGCACTACCGCGAGCCGCTCTCCATTTCCCTGCAAAATGCGCGGGATGCGGAGAAAGCAGCTAAGAACGGTGGACGTAATGCTCTGGCGGTGGCTCTGCACACCCGTGGCGGCTCGCCGGTCACGGTGGTGCAGCCCTGGGACGAGCTGTCCTGGGACGAGCTGCTCGAGGCCTACCAAAACCGCCAGATTACCCGTGGCCTGGCCCATGAACTGCGCGACCTGGTGCAGGAGTGGCAGGACGACATGCGGGCCGATTATCTCCATAAGGAAGCCCAGCGAGTTCTGGCCCGCAAAGAGGCCCGCAATTTAAAAATCCCAGAACCCACCAGCGACATACCTGCCTACCGCAAAGCCCTGCTGCGCTTTGTGGATCAGCTCATCATCGCCCGCTTTTTGAGTGGCCTTCGGGAGGAAGAGCATGCCGGAAAGAGTGCTTGAAATCCACGCCCTGAGCCCCCTGCTTTTCCGCGACGGCAGACCCTTTAGCGCCGCCGACGGCACCGAGACCGCCGCCCGGAGCCTAAGCCTGCCCTTGCCCAGCACCGTGGCGGGCTTCGTGCGGACGCAGGTGGGGCTGGCCGAGGGCAAGGGGTTCACCCAGGAACACCTGCAAAATCTGCACGGCCTTCAGGTGTGCGGGCCGCTGCTGGCTCGAGACGACGAGGTATTGCTACCAGCCCCCCGCGATGCGGTGGTTTACCGGGATGCTGACGGCAATGCCCAGGTCATGAAGCTGACCCCCTTTAGCCCCCCCGCGGGCGCAGGCTGTGACCTGCCGGACGACCTTTTGCCCTTGCAGGTCACCCAGGACGTGAAGCCCGAATCGGGCTACAACTTCTGGACGGCCCAGAGTATGACTTGCTGGCTGTTGGGGGAGAAGGTTATTCCGCAAAAAATAGCCGGTCTGCCCACCGAGACCCGCGTGCACGTGGCCATGGACCCCGCCAAGGGCAAAGCCAAGGAAGGCCAGCTATACAGCGTGGCCTACAGGCCCCTCGAGATGGGCGATAACCCCCAAACCTACCAGCCCGCCAGCCTGCGGGTGCGGCTCTCGCTGTCCAACGGGCAGACCCCGGCCCCCATCGGCCACCTGGGGGGCGAACGCCGCCCGGTTGCGGTGGAGGTAAAGCCAAGCCTTTCAGACTACTGGTTCGACTGCCCGGAGGGTATCAAAAAGCGCTTTGCCGAGCTGGGTAAAGGGGCCCGGGTGCGGCTGGTGCTGGCAACGCCAGCCCTGTTCGAGTACGGCTGGAAACCGGACTGGATCGAGAAATCGGGCAGTGGCGATCTTCATCTACCCCGAGGTCTCTGCAAGGTGAAACTAAAGCTTGTGGCCGCCACGGTGGGGCGGCGGGAGGCGGTGAGCGGCTGGAACCTGCGGGAAAACCGGCCCAAGCGGGTGCGTTGGATGGCGCCCGCAGGCAGCGTGTACTTCTTCGAGGTGGTGGACGGCCAACCAGCCGACCTGTTGGAAAGCTGGCTCAGGCCTGTTAGCGACCACAAGCAAGATCGTAAGGACGGCTTTGGTCTGGCCCTATGGGGAGTGTGGTGAACATGCACGCAAAGATGATTTTTTGGCAAGCCCTTACACCGGTGCACCCCGGCACCGGGCAGGACAGTAGCAGCGTGATTGACCTTCCCGTAGCCCGCGAAGCGGCCACGGGTTTTCCGGTAATTCCAGCCAGCAGCCTTAAGGGGGTGCTGCGCGATGGGCGTGGTTTGGATGAAAACGATGAAAGTGAAGAGGCCATGACTGCGAGAAAGAGATTTGGCTTCGCAGGAAGAAAGAAAAAAACAGGCTCCGATGAGGAGGAAGATATCAGCCAAGCCGCTGAACTGACCCTCACCGACGCCCGTGTGCTCTTTTTGCCGGTACGCTCGTATGCGGGCACCTTTGCCTTCCTGACCTGCCCGCTGGTGCTCGAGCGGCTCAAACGCGACCAGAAGGCCTTGGGTCTTCCTGAGCTAAAAGCTCCGATACCGAATCCGGGACAGACGGAAGCTCTCGTGCCCAAGAACACTCAAATTGTCCATGCCAACCAGGTAATCCTCGAGGACATAGACCTGAGTGCCACTGTCGGAGGCGCAGAAGCGTTGGCGCAGGAACTAGGGCAACTGGTCTTTGGCGCGGAGTCGAGCTACTTTGTGGGACGCTTTGCATTGGTATCCAACGAAGCGTTCGATTACTTTTGCGAGATGGGCCTCGAGGTCATCGCGCGCGTTCAACTCAACCCGAAGGAAAAGACAGTTCAAGAGGGCCCCTGGTACGAGGAGGCCATCCCTGCCGAGACGGTGTTCTCGAGCTTCGCTATCGGCGATGGTTTTGAAGAACTCAACCGGCCCTATATCCAGATAGGCGGCCAGGCCAGTGTGGGCCGGGGGCTGTTGCGGCGGTTGGGGGGTGGTGTATGAGCCTGGTGACCCGTGCGCAGAAGGATATGAAGAAGGCCCTCGAGCTGGTGAGCAGCCTGGAGCAGGAAAACCCAGAAGTCAAGAACATCTACGGCAGACTGTGCCACAACTTTCCCATCCTGGTGCGTCAGAGCGGGCTTTGTCAGGCGCTTGCCTTTAGCGCAGATAAGGCCCGCAAGGAAGATGGACGGGGCCGGGCGCACCGTTTGGTACTCAATCATGTAGCCAAGATTCTAGGCGCTGATGACGCCCTTGAGGCTGTTCACAGGGCCGATGCCATCGGCTACATGCACTACACCCGCCGGGTGCTTTCGGCCTGGGTCTACTTCAAGCGCTTCGCCGCCAGCGTGCTGGGAGTGCACACCGGAGGGCGCGATGAGGTCTAGCAGGCTCGACCTTCCACCTCCGGCTCATGCCGGGCTGGCCTTGCAACGCTACTTGAAAGAACACGACAACAGCCATGCCTCGGTTCGGGTGCTGCTCAAGCACATCGCCAAAAGCCGGGTGCTAGAGGTGTACGAGCAGGCCTTCCAGCGCTGGAAGGCTGCCCTCAAAGATGCGGTCTTCCTCGAGGCCACCACCCGCACCCCCCTGGCCATCGGCCTGGGCAACAGCAGCCCCCTGGAAAACGGCCTTTCCATTCACCACACCTACGGTACGCCCTACCTACCCGGTAGCGCCCTGAAGGGCCTGCTGCGCCGGGCCGCCGAGCGCTTTGGCCTGTGCGAAGCGGAGAAAGCGGTTCTGCTGGGCGAAGGCCCCGACCCCAAGCAAAAGAAGCCGGGAAACGCCGCTTATCTGGTCTACTGGGATGGCTGGCTGGATCCGGCCAGCGCCCAGCCCTTCCAGCAGGACGTGATCACCGTCCATCACCAAGAGTATTACAGCACGCGCGGACAAGTCTGGCCCACCGACTTCGACGACCCCAACCCGGTGGCCTTTCTCTCGGTAAAGCCAGGGGTGAAGTTCCATATTCCCATTACCTGCCCCGCCGAAAACGCCCAGGACTGGCCCCACAAGGCCGCCGAGATGCTCAAGTGGGGCCTGGAGCACCTGGGGCTGGGGGGCAAGACCAATGCGGGGTATGGGTATTTTAGTGACTTCAGGATCACAGTCCCTGAGAGACCAAAGTCGCTAAAGGAGCACATAGAGGAAGCCGAAAGGCAAACTCGAGAAGTTCTGAGCCAGGCCAAAGATGCCTCATCACTATCCAAAATTGACGACTATCTCCCTAAGCTCGAGCGTTTAGAACCCGCCGTGAGGAGGTCGAGCCTCGAGGCCATTAAGGCTCATCTAGAGGCCATGAAGCGCTGGGATACAAAAAAGAGCCGCTGTCAAAAAGTCCAGAATCTATTGGAGGAGTCGTGATTCTGCTCTCGATGCTGGGCACTAACGACTACAAGGAGGTTGCTTACACCTGGGGCGATAAAAAGGCCTTATCAAGTAAGTTCTTTCAAGCCGCTCTAGCCGGATGGTTCCCCCAGGCTAATGTGCTGATCTGCGTGACCAAAGAGGCTAGGGATAAGCACGAGCAAGCAGTTAAGCAGCTCCTGCCCAGCGCCCAGCTGGTTGACATTCCATCGGGCAAAAAAGAGGCCGAATACTGGGAAATCTTCAACACCCTCGAGCAGCACATCCCCACCGGGGCCGAGTTGGTGTTCGACGTGACACACGGCTTCCGCTCGCTGCCGAACTTGGCACTGCTGGTGGTCAGCTTCTTGCGTGCAGCAAAAGCCGTACAACTAAAGCATGTGCTCTACGGGGCCTACGAGGCGAGAACCGGCGACACCGCGCCGGTCTTCGATCTTACTCCGTTTATGACCATGCTGGACTGGGCCAGTGCCACCAACCGTTTTCTGGATACCGGTTATCCACAAAAGCTAGCACAGGTTGCACTATCGGAAGATAAGTACAAAATCATTGCCTCCTCCCTTACTGACTTCTCCCATGCTATGCAGCTTCATGACCCCATTAGGGCCGGGCAAGAGGCTAAAAAAGCGCTCGATGCCTTACAAAAGGATTTTGGCGGGCCAATGGAGATTCTCAGAGGACGGCTGCAAAAACGGCTTGAGCCCCTAGTTTTCACGAAGGAGGATGAAGACGAAAAGCAGCTACGTGCAATCTGGGCTCAGGTAGATTGGTACCTCGAACATCAGCATTACGAGAAGGCGGTTGGCCTCGCCAAAGAGTGGCTCTACCTTTTTGCTCGGTGGAAATCTGGAAAAGGGATCTGGCCAGAAGATAAAAGTTTCTCCCTAAACACGTTCTTGAGTAAGCAGGAAAACAGTGAATTGAGGGAGATTGATAATAACCTGCGATCGCTTAGAAACAGCATGATGCACTGGCGTGGAATTCCCACGGAAGAAGGCATACTAGCGGCAAATCAAGCCCCTTTCGAAAGTCAGATCCAAGTAGTCCAAGACTTACTCAAAAGGCTCAAGAGTAAGGTCATCCAAATGGGCCTCGAGCTTCCGGAGGTTCCGTGAGCACTGTCATACTCACAACCGTCGGCACCAGTCTGCTCTTCAACGCTCGCCGCGAGGGCCTGGTAGAAGACCACCAGATTCTGGCATACCTGAAGCAAGACCCCAAAAAAGCCAGCGCCGAGACCAACTCGCTTTCGCGCATTTTGCAAAAAGGCGATGAGGTGGTGCTGCTGCACAGCGACACCTTCGAGGGTGCTAACGCCGCAGACTTGCTGGAGCGCTTCTACCGGGAGCAGGGGGTGCCTTGTGATCGGGTGCGCATACCCGGCCTGGCCTACGAGGCCCAGGGCTTTGTGGACTTTGGCCTGAAGAACTTTGTGCGCACCCTGGCCGGCGAGATTCGTAAGGCTGCCAAGGGGCAGAAAGACGTCATCATCAACGCCACCGGGGGCTTCAAAGCCGAGATTTCCTATGCCACCGTGCTGGGGCTGGTGTTCAAGGTTCCGGTCTGCTATATTCACGAGCAGTTCAGGGAAATTGCCATCCTTCCGCCCACGCCCATCGGGTGGGATAGCAGCTTGTTTGTTTTGTATGGCGACTTTTTCGACTGGCTGAGCGAAGGCGAGGGGGGCGTGCGTCCCAAATCGGAGGTGCAACCGAGGGCAGCTCTGTTGCCCGAAGAAGCACAGGTCTTGCTGGAGGAGTTCGAGCTCGACGGAAAGCCTTACGTGGGGCTATCCCCCTTGGGCGAGGCCTACTTCGAGGCTTTTCGGGGTGAGCTCGAGCAGGCCCAGACCATCCCCATCTACCTCGCGCCCAAGGCCAGGCGCACCTTGGAGGGCCTCGAGCCCGCCATCAAAGAGCGCTACCGCAAGCTGCTGGAGCGCCTACGGCTGCCCAACCGCGCTGCCAGCAGCGAACTCAAAAGCGGCGGGGGCGACGCTCTGGGGTTTCCCAAAGGGCGCATAGACGAGCGGGTTTTTTACGCCGAGAAGGACGGTGCGCTCTATGTGTTCGCCCTCACCCACCACGGCCCGGAGTACGAGCGCATGTGCCAGGAAGGCTTCTACTGGCGTGATTATTCGCCGCAGGACTTCACCCTGCTTGACGAGTGAAGCCCCCAAAGCCTATCCGGAGGCTTTATGGATGAGACGGACGACCTATTCCCCCAAATAGACCCGCCCAGCTCTGCCGAGCGGGAGCCCTTACCCCTGAGCGCCCTAGCCCAGTACACCTACTGCCCCCGCCGGGCCGCGTTGATTCTGCTGGAGGGCGAGTGGGAGGACAACGAGTACACCCTGCGGGGAACCCGCGCCCACGAGAATGTGGACATTCCCGAAGGGCTCTTGCGCGAGGGGGTCTGGGTCGAGCGGGCCTTGCCCATCTGGTCGGAGCGGCTGGGGTTGGTGGGCCGGGCGGATGTGGTGGAGTTTGTGGACGGGAGGCCCTACCCGGTGGAGTACAAGGTGGGCAAGCGGTGGCCCCGCGAACTGGCCCGCAAAGCCGCCGAAGTGCAGCTTTGCGCCCAGGCCTTGTGCCTGGAGGAGATGTTTAGCGCGAGCGTGCCGGAAGGGGCCCTATTTAGCAAGGCCAGCCAGCGCCGCCGTCCGGTGCGCTTTACCCCAGAACTGCGGGCCGCCACGCTGGCTACCATTAGCGCATTACGCAAGCTGCTGCGACAAGACTGTTTGCCCCCACCTGCCGCCGACGAACGCTGCAAGCATTGTTCTCTAATCTCGGTGTGCATGCCCGAGGTGCCACTGGCTCTACAAGTGTGGCAGGCCCAACAGCAAACATGACCAGCGAAATTCTAAACACCCTGTACATCCAGACTCAAGGCGTCTACCTGCGCCTCGAGGGCGACACCCTGCGCATCCAGCACGAGAATATCACCTTGCGCAATGTACCCATGCATCACCTTGGCGGGGTGGCGGTCTTTGGGAATGTGCTCATTTCACCCTTCTTGCTGCAGCGTTGCGCCGAGGAGGGCCTCGAGGTCTCCTGGTTCAGCGAGTCGGGCCGGTTTTTTGGTCGGCTGTCGGCGCCGGTTTCGGGGAATGTGTTGCTGCGTCAGGCCCAGTACCGAGCTCTGGACAACCCCTCTACCAGCCTGTACCTGGCCCAGCGTTTTGTGGAAGGTAAGCTTAAAAACTGCCGCCTGGTTTTGCAACGGGCGCTGCGCGAGCGCGGCGAGACCGATGCCCTGACCCAGGCGCTATTTGAGCAAGAGGCTGCCCTGCGGATGCTGCCCCAGGCCCGCTCGCTGGACGAGGTGCGGGGTTTAGAAGGGAATGCCGCCAGCGCCTATTTTGCCGCATTTGGTGACCTGCTACTCTCGGGTGAGTTTTACTTCGATGGCCGCAACAAACGTCCCCCACGCGACCCAGTAAATGCGTTGTTGGGCTTTGTGTATGCGCTGCTAACCACCCAGTGTACGGCTGCCCTGGAAGGGGTAGGGCTCGACCCCCAGGTGGGCTTTCTTCATGCCCTGCGGCCTGGACGCAACGCTTTGGCCCTGGATCTAATCGAGGAGTTTCGGGCCTGGTGGGCCGACCGCATGGTGTTGTCGTTGCTCAACCGCAAGCAGCTAAACCCCGACCACTTCGAAACGCGCCCTGGCGGGGCCGTGCTGCTGGGCGAGGAGGGGCGTAAAGCAGTAATCGTGGCCTTCCAGAGCCGGCGACAAGAAACCGTGCAGCATCCCCTGTTCAAAGAACCCGTACCGGTAGGGCTTTTGCCGCACATTCAAGCCCGCTTGCTGGCCCGCTTCCTGCGAGGTGACTTGCCCCAGTACCCGCCATTTGTGGGGAGATAGAAATGGAGCGGATAGATATTCTGGTCACCTACGATGTAAACGTTACGTCTGAGGACGGCCAGGCCCGGCTGGCCCGGGTAGCTAAAGTCTGCAAGAACTTTGGTCAGCGGGTGCAGATGTCGGTCTTTGAGTGCAGGGTTTCGCGGGCCCAGCTCGAGGACATGGAAGCCAAGCTGCTCAAAATTATCGAGCCCGACAAGGACAGCCTGCGCATCTACACCCTTCAGGGCGGCAGAGAGAAATGCCTGCGCGTCCATGGCCAGGACAAGTACACCGACTTCGACGACCCGCTGGTGCTCTAACCCCTCCAGGGTTGGGCAACCTACCTGGCGCTTGCTTAGCGCGAACCCCAAGCAAGCGCCAAAACCCAGGGGGGTTCGCGCAAGCCGAGAAATCGGCTAGGGGACATTGAAAACCCGTATTTCCTTCACCTTCCCCCACCCTGCGTCGGAGGCCTTTTTGCGGGGGTTCGCGCAAACAGCCCCTTGAACCCCGTGCAGCACGCACGCTAGAATGAGGCCGTTGCACTCGCGCGAAAGCTCGAGTGAGGATTGAAACACTTCATTCCAGGTTACGGTTTCAGTTTTCATATCGTTGCACTCGCGCGAAAGCTCGAGTGAGGATTGAAACTCGATAACGCGGAGACGCCCCGCGTTGTTCATCTCGTTGCACTCGCGCGAAAGCTCGAGTGAGGATTGAAACCCGGCGGGATGAGGGGGAGCAGCGATGAATCCCCTGTTGCACTCGCGCGAAAGCTCGAGTGAGGATTGAAACGTGCGGCTCAAATTGACCACCGCCACCAACCCCAACGTTGCACTCGCGCGAAAGCTCGAGTGAGGATTGAAACTCATCAGGGGGTCGGGGCGATTCATGGTTGTTCCGTTGCACTCGCGCGAAAGCTCGAGTGAGGATTGAAACGAGGACGAGCGCAGCTCGAACAGCGTGACCAGCCGGTTGCACTCGCGCGAAAGCTCGAGTGAGGATTGAAACCTACGCCGAAGAGGTCATCTGGGCTCAAGGCCCGCGTTGCACTCGCGCGAAAGCTCGAGTGAGGATTGAAACTTCCATGCCCGGCTTGAGAAGGCCCTACAGATCGCGTTGCACTCGCGCGAAAGCTCGAGTGAGGATTGAAACCCCAACGCCAGCGCGTATATGCCCGCTCTTCCTCGTTGCACTCGCGCGAAAGCTCGAGTGAGGATTGAAACCTCGACAGGGTTGCCACGATCTCCTCGTTGCCGCTCGTTGCACTCGCGCGAAAGCTCGAGTGAGGATTGAAACTCGGTGCGAGAGATGGCCGAAAGCGCCGGATCCAGGTTGCACTCGCGCGAAAGCTCGAGTGAGGATTGAAACCCCCAGCGGTACCAGCCCCAAGTTTTCCAGTTGCGTTGCACTCGCGCGAAAGCTCGAGTGAGGATTGAAACGGGTAGTATCTGGCCCCACCGACTTCCGTTCCCAAGTTGCACTCGCGCGAAAGCTCGAGTGAGGATTGAAACCCAACGACTTTGTAGGCGCTGACTCCCAACCCTAGTTGCACTCGCGCGAAAGCTCGAGTGAGGATTGAAACTGAACGTGGGTCTGAATCTGAACCGTTGGCCCCTGGTTGCACTCGCGCGAAAGCTCGAGTGAGGATTGAAACCCTCAACCCAAGTTGGAGGCAGGACGCAGTCCTGGGTTGCACTCGCGCGAAAGCTCGAGTGAGGATTGAAACAAGCCATTGCGCGGGCGGTGGGGGAGGGCATCATAGTTGCACTCGCGCGAAAGCTCGAGTGAGGATTGAAACCACCGAGCAGGCGAGCCTCAAGCTCGAGCAGTCGGTTGCACTCGCGCGAAAGCTCGAGTGAGGATTGAAACGAAATCCCTTGATTGTTGACGAGCTGCGCTGGGAAAGTTGCACTCGCGCGAAAGCTCGAGTGAGGATTGAAACTTGGAGATTCGAACCGAGTTGCTAGTGCATGCCGGTTGCACTCGCGCGAAAGCTCGAGTGAGGATTGAAACATGTATGTCCTCCTCGCGGCTGTGGCGGCCTGCTGGTTGCACTCGCGCGAAAGCTCGAGTGAGGATTGAAACGCTAATCTGATATTTACGCACTTTAGCCTGTGTAGGTTGCACTCGCGCGAAAGCTCGAGTGAGGATTGAAACCAGGATTTTAGGCCCACATGTGCGGCTAAACCAGATGGTTGCACTCGCGCGAAAGCTCGAGTGAGGATTGAAACGTGGGAGTAGGCGCGGCCATCCAAAATGTTTACGCGTTGCACTCGCGCGAAAGCTCGAGTGAGGATTGAAACCATACCGCCGAGCCGAAACGCCCCGAATTCAACGAGTTGCACTCGCGCGAAAGCTCGAGTGAGGATTGAAACACCCCCTCGGGCAACAGATAGACCGGCTTGGCCCCCGTTGCACTCGCGCGAAAGCTCGAGTGAGGATTGAAACCGACCACCCCGACAACCCCCATGCACGTTGGGGCAAGTTGCACTCGCGCGAAAGCTCGAGTGAGGATTGAAACCCCGTCGCGATGCCGTTGTAGCTTTGAAACGCGGGGTTGCACTCGCGCGAAAGCTCGAGTGAGGATTGAAACCTAGCGGGTAATCTAGGACGACAGGAGGTAAGCATGTTGCACTCGCGCGAAAGCTCGAGTGAGGATTGAAACCTAGGGGCTAGGGGCTAGGCTAGGGCTAAGCGGATGTTGCACTCGCGCGAAAGCTCGAGTGAGGATTGAAACGTTGCGCCAGCGCCAGCACTAGGCATTGCCATAGGTTGCACTCGCGCGAAAGCTCGAGTGAGGATTGAAACGCTGGGGAGACATCGACGAGGCCTGGAGGGAGCAGCGCGTTGCACTCGCGCGAAAGCTCGAGTGAGGATTGAAACTCACCGAACGCCACATCCAGCGCCAGATTGTGGACTGTTGCACTCGCGCGAAAGCTCGAGTGAGGATTGAAACTTCGTCTCCCCGGCATACCGCCATTACAACCTCATGTTGCACTCGCGCGAAAGCTCGAGTGAGGATTGAAACGGCGGCGAGGTGGTGCGCCGCCGGGAGGATGGCATGTTGCACTCGCGCGAAAGCTCGAGTGAGGATTGAAACCCTGAGTCCATGCTCGAGCACTACTCGGCTCTGGTTGCACTCGCGCGAAAGCTCGAGTGAGGATTGAAACCCTGCTCCTCGTGGTCTACCCCGTATGCTCGGGGCGGTTGCACTCGCGCGAAAGCTCGAGTGAGGATTGAAACATCCCCGTAAAACTCCACCGACCCGTCGGGGTGGGTTGCACTCGCGCGAAAGCTCGAGTGAGGATTGAAACCTTGAAACCATAGCCGCGCAGGATGCCTTCCTCGATGTTGCACTCGCGCGAAAGCTCGAGTGAGGATTGAAACTGCTCCTGTCTTTGGCCTCATGAGAACTTCCATGCGTTGCACTCGCGCGAAAGCTCGAGTGAGGATTGAAACGTGAAGAGGTTAGCAGCTCTCTGGTACTCCGGGCGTTGCACTCGCGCGAAAGCTCGAGTGAGGATTGAAACGAGCATGACCTTTTCCAGGTCAGCTTCCACGTAGTGTTGCACTCGCGCGAAAGCTCGAGTGAGGATTGAAACTGCTCCTGTCTTTGGCCTCATGAGAACTTCCATGCGTTGCACTCGCGCGAAAGCTCGAGTGAGGATTGAAACGGAAGCCCCCGAAAAATCCCATCCCCAACCATTGTGTTGCACTCGCGCGAAAGCTCGAGTGAGGATTGAAACAACGGTCATCTCAGTCAATCTATCTGAGAAAACAGGTTGCACTCGCGCGAAAGCTCGAGTGAGGATTGAAACTTGGCGAATGGTCTTTACCTTGTAGGGGTTGCCCGCGTTGCACTCGCGCGAAAGCTCGAGTGAGGATTGAAACGCAGGTTTTTCATTATTTGATGTTGACTTTAGCCAGGTTGCACTCGCGCGAAAGCTCGAGTGAGGATTGAAACCCTGCCCTTCACCTCCACGGCTAACTCGGCCTGGCCGTTGCACTCGCGCGAAAGCTCGAGTGAGGATTGAAACTGCCATAGCTGGTTTTGCTGGTGCTGGTGCGCCAGGTTGCACTCGCGCGAAAGCTCGAGTGAGGATTGAAACGGTGAATATGCTGAAACCGTTTTTGTATATGCAAAGGTTGCACTCGCGCGAAAGCTCGAGTGAGGATTGAAACCGCCATGCGCTCGAACAGGCTTTCGGCCCCGCCTAGTTGCACTCGCGCGAAAGCTCGAGTGAGGATTGAAACCGCGTGCGCCCGTGCGCGTGCGTGTGTGTGCGTGGTTGCACTCGCGCGAAAGCTCGAGTGAGGATTGAAACTTGAGCATTTCGATAATCTTTTCCATTGCTTTGTGTTGCACTCGCGCGAAAGCTCGAGTGAGGCGAGAAAGCCTCTCCCCCCGCGTCACGTGCGTGGCCTCCAGGTCGAACCCCCGCCCCTTCAAGGCCCCAAAGAGCCGCTCTATCCCCCACCTGAGCCCGTACACCTCTAGCACCCGGTGAGGGTCCAGGTCCGTGGCCACAATCAGCCACTCCCGGACCCCAAGGCGCAGCCCCACCACCCACATGCGCCGGCCGTAGACCCAGTACCGCCGCTTAGACACCCGGCTCTCTCCCACCCTAAGGGAGGCAAAAAGCTCCCAGGCCCGAGGGCCTGAGCCAGGCCGCCACATTCGGGTGTTGGCCTTGACCCGGATGCACCGGGGGTTCCGTCAGACGGAAGTTTCCAGAACCGTAAAATATTTTCATGAAGCGAAAAGCTTGGGACGTGTACAGCGAGGTTCTTAAGGCGGCCCGAGATCTGGGCCTCGAGGTTGAGGAGCAAGAGGTGGCAAAGGCCCTCCTCGCCTGGCCCAAGGAGCGCTTCCACGTCTTCGCCGCCCGGATGGGCCTCAAAGAGAAGTACCTGCGGCACGACCTCCTTCCCGTCGCCTTTCTCCCCGAGCCCTTGCTGGAAGCGCTCCAAAGGGGGCTTCCCCTGCGGGAGGCCCACAGGCTCCATCGGCTCCTGAAGGGCGGGAAGCTTTCCCTTCAGGACCTAAAGGGCAAGGACCCCAAGGCACTCATGGCTCTCCCGGCCCGGCCGGGGGAGGTGGACTTTCGCCTCCCCGTTTGGTTCTTCCCCCCCGAGCCCTGGGAAGAGGCCCTCCCCCTGGCGGTGGCCCAGGCCCTGATCCAGCTCTACACAAAGGAGGGGGAACTCGTGTTGGACCCTATGGCGGGCCGGGGGACCGTGGTGGAGGTCGCCCGCGCCCTAGGCCGCCGGGCCTGGGGCGGGGACATCGCCCCCAGGGGCCCCCTGGTGGAGCTGACCGACATCCGGGACCTCCCCCAGCGCTTCCGGAAGGAGGCCGCCTTGGTGGTCCTTCACCCGCCCACCTTCCCCGCCTGGCTCAAGGAAGAGGGGCAGCGGGAAGAGGCGGAGGAGCGCTACGGGGAGTACATCCGGCACATCTCCTCCTTCCTGGATCTCTGCCGCCCCGCCCTGGCCCTGGGGGGAAGGCTGGTTCTGGTGGCCCGGCCCCGGCGAACCCTCACCTCGAAGGACCTGGAGGCGGGGCACGACTTCTTCCTCGCCCCCTGGGAGCGGGCCCTGGCCGAGGCCGACTTCCGCCCCCTGCGCTACCACCTGGCCGTGAGCCAAGACGGCAGGCAGGACTGGCACCTCTTCGTGGGGGAGCCCCGGAGATGAGGGTGGACCTTTCCTTTGAACTGCCCCCGGCCTCGAGGCAGAGATGGCCTACTCGGGGTGGGGCTACGACCCGGAAATGGCGGCCCTCTGGCAAGAGCTGGTGGAGGTTTACGCCCCCCTCGCCCATGGGATCCCCATCCGCTGGCGGGTGGGGACGAAGGTCCACCAGGCGGCGGCCTGGCGGAAGGAGGAAGGTGTGTGGACCGTGGAGCTCTCCCCCCTGCTCTTCTCCCGCTACCCCATCTTCCTCGGCAAGCGCTACCGGCTTCCCATGGGGCTTCCTCCCCTCCACGCCCTGGTCCACATTCTTCAAAAAGAGGAACGGGTCCTTCCCATCCCCCTAGAGAAAACGTTCGCCCGCCTCTCCGCGAGGGCGGCCCATCCTTCCGTTTCCGTGGTGGCCTACTACGCCTTGGCCCAGGGCCAGCCCCTTCCCCTCCTGGTGGAGATGGCCGTGGGGAACCCGGACGCCTTCGCCACCTGGCTTGTCGCCCTGGAGGAGGTTCAGGGCGAGAACCTAAGGGGGGATATCACGGCCCACCACGTCTTTGGCCAGATTTTTGCCTGGGCACTTGAACAGGGCACGCCTAACCCCATGCCCCTCACCGATGGGGAACCCGTCCGGCCTGCGCCCTTACAGCCCTACCGCCCCCTCTTCGGCCCGCCCCACGCCGGGGCCTCCGAGCAGGACCCCGCCTGGAAGGCCCTCTACGGCACCCTTGTCCGGGCGGCGGGGCCCAGTGACCCTTGGGAAGCCCTTCTGCAGTGGCGGGACTACTGGTACTTGCGGGGAATCGGCGAGGTCCTTCCGTCGGACGGCAAGGAAGCCCCCGGGGAAAATGGGGAAGGAGGTACGCATGAATAGGTTCGCGAAACTCAAGCAGCCCTCGGAGCTCGGCCTACGCGTAATCCGCGGCGTGGTGGGGGGGAAGGACCTTCTCAAGGTGGAGCTCACCGCCCCGGAAAGGCCCCCCCTCACCCCCGACCTGGCCCTGGTCCTGGACCGCTCGGGGAGCATGGTGGGCCCTAAGCTCCAGGAGGCGAAGGCCGCCGCTTTAGCCCTGCTTGACGCCTTCCCGGAGCGGGGCCGGGTGGCGGTGGTGGCCTACAACCATGGAGTGGAGGTGGGGGGTCTAGACCGGAAGGCGGCCCGGGCCTACCTGGAGGCCCTAAAGGCCTCGGGCAGAACCGCCCTCCACGCGGGCTGGCGGCAGGGGACCCTCCTCCTGGGGGATCGGGCGAGGCCCCGTTTCCTCTTCCTTCTCTCCGACGGGCTCGCCAACGAGGGCCTCACCGACCTCGAGGCCCTGGCCCAGGAGGCCCGGGAGGCGGCCCAGGCAGGGGTCTACACCTTAACCCTGGGCTTCGGGGAGGGCTACGACCGGGCGCTCCTCGCCGGGATGGCCCGGGAGGGAGGCGGGGTTCACCGCTACGTGGCGGAAGGGGAGCTCCTGGCGGCCCTGACGGAGGAGCTCGCCTTCCTCAAGGGGCCCGTGAACCTGGGGGTGCGGGTGGCCCTGGGCGGGGTGGAGATCCACCTGGCCCCCTTCGCCCCCAAGGAAGCCCGGGTCCTCCTCCTCCCCGTGGGGGAGGCCCGGACCCTGGAGGTGGAAGATGGGCTTCCCGGGGGCGCGATCCTTTACCGCCTCCCCCTTCCCGGGCCCGCTCTCGAGGGCAGCGAGGCCTGGCGGGAGGTGGAGCTGGAGGCCCTCCTCGCCGAGTCGGGGAGGCTTTTGGAGCGCGAGGCCGCCTCCGCCGCCGAGGCCCAGGCCCTGGCGGAGGAGGCCAAGGGGCTCGCCCTAAGGCTCCAGGCCCACCCCTTGGGGGAAAGCGAGCGGGCCCTGGCCCTCTTCGCCGCCCTGAAGGCCTTCCAAAAGGCCATGGAGCGCCTGGCCGCCCGCTACGAGGCCTGGGCCTCCGACCGGGTGGCCCGCGAAGGCACGGCCTACACCACCTACCTCTCCTTCCCCCAGCGCCTGGGCCGCCTCAAGTACCGGGACCGCACGGAGGGGTAGCCCGGTGCCGCCCAGACCCTCATCACCCTCTACTTCGACGCCGGAAGCCCCCGAGTACGGCACCTTCACCACCACCCCCTACCAGATCCTCAAACTTATGGGCCTGAACACCTCGGGCTAGCCCTCAAGGAGAACCTGATGCACCTCACCACCGCCACCTACGTGCTCTCGGAGGCCTGGCGGGAAAATGGGCGCTGGCAGAGCGTGACCTTCCGCTACATAGAGAAGCAGGAGTACACCAGCTCCACTCAAGGCAAGCTGGACCACTCCGGCGTCCTCCGCATCACCCTAGCCAACGAGATCGTCCACTCCCTGAAGAACCAGTACGTGAAGCCCATAGACATTGAGTTCATGGCCAGCCTCAGGAGACCCCTGAGCCGCGCTCTCTACCGCCTACTGGGCGCCCAGCACTTCTCCCCGGAAAACCCCTCTCTCCTGCCCCGCTTTGAGGTGAACCTTATGGAGTAGGCCGCCGCCTGCAAGGTAGTCCACAAGCGACCCGACAAGGTGCGGCGCACCCTCGAGCCCGCCCACCAGGACCTCCTGGAGCGGCGCTACCTCCAGTCGGTGGAGTACGTGGCAGTGATCGCTTTCCAAGCCTGATATGCCTTCGTGTGCTACTTGACCCCAACCCCTGGGATGGGAAAAAAGAGGGGGTGCTATGCTTCCAGACCGCGAGCACCCCCTTTACCATCTTGACGCAGAGACCCTCTTGGTGGCTACCTACGTCTGGGTGGCGACGAACTGAAGGCCATCGTAGCCCAAGGCTTCAAGCTCCCCAGGCTACCTGGCCGCAAAGTCTACGCTCAAAGCCTACTTCCCCTCCCTGCCCCACCTCTCCCGCTTCTACCGGGTTCTCCAAATAGCCCACGTCCTTTGGGCCCATC
>NZ_QWKY01000030.1 GCF_003574035.1 Meiothermus hypogaeus
ACGCGATAAACTACACTGTACGTCTTCAAACATCGTACAGAAGTACCGTGCTGACCGGATCCTTTGCAAGGACTCTCGGCACGGTTCTTCTTTATGACGACCTTTTCAGGGGCGGGTCAATCTCTTGTTGTTGAGAAACCTATCCCTCCGGATTGGAAATCCGCACCCCCTATGCTCCGCCAACAACCTCTAGTACCAGATTCGGTCAGTTCGTCACCAAAGGGTGACGAACTAACCCGACCGAAGGGAGTGCTCTAGGATTCAAAAAGACAGCCTCTGGTGTTTTTGGCTTTGTGAACTGTCTTTTTGAATCCGGTATAGAAGCCCAGTTCGCGAGGCAGCATAAGCCTCCCCAATAGCGTAGGGGAGGTTGGAGGGGTGCCTGAAGGCGAACCGAGTATTTTGACCAGACGCAGACTAAAGCGGTTCTGCGAACTCAGTGGGTCAGTACCTTGCGCACCGCCTCGAGCACCCGTTTGGCGTCGGGGCGGTAGTGGTTTTCCACCGCGCTGAAGGGGGGGTAGGGGGCGTCCCAGCCTGCCACCCGCACGATGGGGGCTTGCAGGTAGTCCAGGGCCTCTTCGGCGATGCGGGCGGCAATCTCGGCCCCAAAGCCGCCGGTGCGCATGGCCTCGTAAACCACCACCGCACGGCCGGTTTTTTGTACCGAGGCCAGGAGGGTCTGGGTGTCGAGGGGTATCAGGGTCTCGAGGTCCACCACCTCCAGCTCCACCCCCTCGCGGGCTGCCACCTCGGCGGCCTTCAAGCAGACCTCCACCATGCCCCCGTAGCAGAAGAGGCTGGCGGCGCTGCCTTCGCGCACCACTCGAGCCCTGCCCAGGGGCAGGGTGTAGTAGCCCTCGGGCACCTCGCCCTTCACGCCGCGGTAGAGCTTGATGGCCTCGAGGAAGAACACCGGGTCGGGGTCTTCGATGGCCGCGAGCAACAGCCCTTTGGCCCGCTCAGGCGAGGAGGGAATCACTACCTTAACCCCCGGTACATGCGCCAGGATGGCCTCCGGGCTATCGGCGTGTTGCTCGGGGGTTTTCACACCCCCGCCATAGGGGGCCCGTATCACCATGGGGACAGTAAAGCGCCCTCGGGTGCGGTGGCGCATCCGCCCCAGGTGCGAAAGAATCTGATCCAGGGCCGGGTACAAGAAGCCCGCAAACTGAATCTCGGCCACGGGGCGTAAACCCGACATGGCCAGCCCAATCCCAAAGCCCACAATGCCCGACTCGGCCAGGGGGGTATCGAAGACCCGCTTATCTCCGTACTTTTGCTGCAAGCCATCGGAGGCCCGGAAAACCCCGCCCATGGTGCCCACGTCCTCACCAAAAACCACCACCCGGGGGTCTTTGGCCAGGGCCAGATCCAGGGCTTCGTTGATGGCCTGTACGTTGTTCAGAACGCGGGTTTCACGCTCGGCAATCATGCTTCCCCCCGTAGATAGTTCCAGGCGGCTTGCTGGTCGGGTTGCATCTCCTGGTACACCTGCTCCACAATCTCCCAGGGTTTGGGCTCGGGGGCCCGGTCGGCCTCCTCTACCGCCGATAGAAACTCGGCCTCGAGTTCCTCCGTGAGTTCAGCTTCCTGTGCCTCGCTCCAGAGCCCCAGGTGCAGAAGGCAGTTTTTCATGCGCAGAAGAGGATCGCGTTTCAGCCAGCGCTCGGTTTCCTCCTCGGTGCGGTAACGGCTGGGGTCGTCGGAGGAGGTGTGCGGCGCAACCCGGTAGGTTAGGGCCTCGATCAGGGTCGGACCTTCGCCTCTGCGGGCCCTTTCCACGGCTTCCCTGGCCACGCTCCAGACCGCCACCAGGTCGTTGCCGTCCACCGTGACCCCTGGTATTCCGTAGCCCTGGGCCTTCAGGGCAATTCGTTGCACTTTCATTTGCTTTTGCGTGGGTACGCTAATGGCCCAGCCGTTGTTTTGTACCACCACCAGCAAAGGTGCATTAAACACCGAGGCAAAGTTGAGCCCCTCGTGGAAGTCGCCCTCGGAGGTGCCGCCATCGCCGATAAAGACCGCCGCTACGGCATCTTTACCCAAAAGCTGTTGGGCATGGGCCACACCCGCTGCCTGGGGAATCTGGGTGGCGATGGGAATGTAAAACTGCACCATGTTCACGTTGGGGGGTGCGCCCCAGCCTGCCGGGTCGGCCCGCCAGCTCAGAATCAGCTTACTGATGGGCATACCAAAGGTGAGGGCGGCGGCGCTTTCGCGGTAGCTGGGCAGAAGCCAGTCGTGGTCGGCCTTCAAGCAAAGGGCCACCCCCACCTGCGCCGCCTCCTGGCCCCGGAAGGGGGGATACACCCCGAGCCGCCCCTGCCGCTGCAAGACCAGGGCCCGCTCGTCGAAGTGCCGGGCCCGGCGCAGGGCCCGGTAGCCCATGAGTAACTCCTCATTGCTGAGGGGTATGTCCTGCAACGGTTTACCGTGATCGTCGAGGTATTGCACTGTGTCCACGTTGCTCAGTTTAGCCGAACTCGAGTTAGCAGTATGGGTTCAATCTGCGATACATGCAGAAAAAATTAACAAGCTTTGTATCGTGAAAATAAGTGCAATTCGGAAGTGTATTCTGTGTTGCGACCTGCGGCAGGGCACTGCGCAGTGTTGTTCTGAGAACAGGCTCAGGAGTGCACCTTTTTCAGATAGCCCTCGAGCCGCTCCAATGCTTGCTGGATTTCTTCAGCGGTCTTGCAAAAAGCAAAGCGAAATAGGCCCTTCGGTGCGGGGTTCTGGATGTAAAACGCCGACCCGGAAATTATCGCGACCCCACCCTCGCGCACCAGGGTTTCGGCGTCGAGCTCGGGCAGGAGCGCCGTCAGGAAGTAGGTTCCAGCAGGGGAGAAAGTTTTGAGGCCCAGTGAGCGCAAGCCTTGCTCGAGCAAGTCCTTGCGACGGCCGTAGCTCTCGCGAAGCTGCTGGTAGAGTCCCTCTTGACGGGCGATGGGCAGGGCCTCGGCCACGGCGGCCTGAAGGGGGGCCGCCGAGCAAAAGCTGCTCCACTGCCGCATGCCGGCTACCTGTTGGGCCAGGCCGGGCGGGGTCACAATCCAGCCGATGCGCCAGCCGGTGGCCTCGAGGCGCTTGCCCGCCGAGCCCACCGTGAAGACCCGCTCGGGTGCAAGCTCGCGGAACCGAATGGGTGGCTCTACAAAGTAAAGCTCGTCGTAGACCTCATCGCTGATGATCCAGAGGTCGTGCTGTCGGGCCAGGGCCACAATCTGCTCGGCCTCGGTGCGGGAAAAGACCGAGCCGGTGGGGTTGTAGGGGTTGGTGAGCAGAAGGGCCTGGGTGCGAACCGTAATGGCCCGTTCCAGCGCCGGTAAATCCACTTCCCAGCGGTCGGTGAGGCGCATCGGCACCATAACAGGCTCTGCACCGGCAATGCGGGCCTGGGGTATGTAAACGTCGAAGTAGGGCTCGAGCATCACCACTTCATCCCCAGGGCCATACAGCGATTCGGCCAGCGCGTGCAGGGCCTCGGTACCGCCTGCGGTAATAACCACGTCCTCGGGGGCAACGCCCAGGTCTTCGGCCACGGCCTCGCGCAAGCGGGGCAGGCCGATGGGCGGGGTGTACTGGTCAAAGGTGCCGATGCCCCGACGGGCCGCCTCCTGCAAAAACGCAGGCGGCGGATTGGAGGGAAAACCCTGTCCCAGGTTGATGGCCCCGTGCTGGACAGCCAGGCGGCTCATGTGAGAGAAGACGCTCTCCTTAGAAAGCTGGGTGCGGGGGTGGAGGTTGGCCATGCAAAAAGAGTCTACCGTAAGGAACAGGTGCTCGATAAGGGCCCTCAGGCACGGGTGGGTTCGACCCGGTTGTCCGAAAGCTTTAGCGCACGGGCTTGCAGCCCTGGGCCAGAATCTTTCCAGTACGCTCGCTCATCAGGAAAGCCTCTTCAGAAGCCCCGCTGCCTTTGGTCCACCAGGAAGCCCGACCGTCGGAATACTTGACCCCAGAGGCTGCCTCTACCTGGAACAAGGGCCCGTAGGTCTGGTTATTGAAGACCACCCCTACCCGGTCGAAGTTATTCTGATAGACGGCCCGTATCTGCACCCCGCCAGTGCAGCGGTAGGTTCGTTGCACCACATCCGCCGGCTGGGCCAAGCTTTCAAAGCTCGCAAAGGAAGCAAGCAACACCCACAATATCCACACGCGCATAATCCCTCCCATCAAGCCGTGAGCAGCTTAAGATAGTCCCCCAGCTTCAAACTCGCACCCCCCACCAGTCCGCCGTCAATGTTAGGCTGGGAGAATAGGGCAGCGGCGTTCTCGGGCTTGACCGAGCCCCCATAGAGGATACGCAACTGCTCCGCAAAACTCGAACCGTAGTGGGCTATCAGCCAGCCGCGAATGGTACGGTGCATAGCCTCGGCATCCTCGGGGGTGGCGGTTTTGCCGGTGCCAATAGCCCAGACCGGCTCGTAGGCAATCACCAGATGCGAGGCCGAGGGGGGCTGCACCCCCTGTAAGCTGCCCTCCAGTTGCTTGAGGGTGTATTCGACGTGATTGCCGGCTTCCCGTACTTCCAGGGGCTCACCCACACAAAGAATCGGTGTGATGTCGTGCTCAAGGAGGCGCTGGGCCTTTTGGGCGACCAGAGCATCGGACTCGGCATGGTAACTACGTCGCTCGGAGTGCCCCACAATGGCATACTTGCAGGCCAGATCAGCCAGCATTTTGGCCGAAACCTCGCCGGTGAAGGCCCCTTCGCTGTGGGCCGAAACGTCCTGGGCGCCCCAGGAGACCCCGTGGCCCTCCAGAACTTCCGAGGCATAAGGTATATGGGTGAAAGGCACCAGCAGGGCCGGCTCAGCCTGGGTGGATGGCAGTTGGTCAATCAGCTCCCGAAACCAGTGGCGGGCCTCAGAGGGGGTTTTGTACATTTTCCAGTTTCCGGCTACCAGTCGTTGGCGCATAGATGTTTCAATCATACGCCACATCGGAACCCCGGGCCCTGCGAGAGTTGGGGGTCATTTTTCGAACAACTTTTTAAATACTTTTGCCTACAAATACCGTGAAGTCCGCATCAATCGTGTTCTTTCCCCTCTCCCTCTTCATTGATACCCAGGCTAAGAACCAACCCCTGTATCAGCGCCTCCTTTTCAGAGGCGGAAAGCCGGGCCTGGGGATGGGTGGGCAGGTAAATTCGTGGGGGCATGCTACCCTCTCGAATGACTTCGGGTATATCGTCTAGCTCCTGTTTGGCACTGCCCCACAGGGACAGATTGAGCTTGCTGCGTCCCTCCTCCACATCGTGCTGAACCAGCCAGGAGACGGGAGCGATGTGGCTGTACCAGGGCCAGCGGGTCTGGTTGCTGTGACAATCAGCACAGGCCCTAACAAAGAGCTCACGGGTCTGAGGGCTATTCCAGGGAGGTTCGGCCACTACTGGCGGATTATGGTGGTCACGGCCATAGGGAACCATTTGCATGGCCAGCAGCACCAGGGCCAAGCCCCCAAAAAACCACAAAATTATGCGCTTCACAAGCAAAACCTCCATGCAGTTTGAGCAAGCCCGTCAGACCCACTCACACCTCAAACCTTGGTGGCCAGGTAATTCTCCAGACCCATCTGCTTGATCTGGTCCGACTGCTGCTCGCCCCAGTCCACATGCCCCTCTTCATCTTTGAGGATGCCCTCAATCAGCTCGCGGGTTCCGTTGTCTCCGGCTTCGGTAGCTAGTCGGATCACCTCGTTGTAGGCCCGCACGGCATCGGCTTCGCCGGCGTGGTCGTTGATGACGATTTCCTGGACGGTTTTGCCAATTTTGATAGGCGCCAGCTTGCTCACCTCGGGGTGGCCCTCCAGAAAGATAACCCGGCCAATCAGAGCCTCAGCATGACGCATCTCGGTACGAGCTATTTTTTCCAGTTCCTCGTGCAGCTTGCTGTAGCCCCAGTTCTCGGCCATTTCGGCATGAACCATGTACTGATTGATGGCTGCCAGTTCTTCAGAGAGGCGCTCATTCAAAGCTTCCAGAACTTTAGGGTTCCCTTTCATAACTTACCTCCAACCATAGCTTGGATAGGGAAGATTACTCAGGCATTACCGGCTTTAACGAATACGCTTTTCCATGGTCGCCAGGAGTTTGGCAAAATCCTGCCCCAGCGCAGTTTGGGGGTTTGTCAGTGGATTAAAGGCGCCGCCTTCTGCGTAGCTTAGAAACTGTGCACGGTTGGCCCCTGGGGCACCGCCCTCGCTGCCCGGAGCACGCTGGCTGGCGATTTGTGCTACCTGGCTGCGTTGTGTGGCGTTGAGGATGCCTTGAACTTTGGGTAGCAATCTTTTGGCTAACTCGGGGGTCAGGCGTTTAGTGGCTTTGATTTCCTGGAGAATCGGCAGAAGCTGCTTGGCTTGTTCTTTGCTGAGGGCTAGCTTAGGGTACTTTTCCTCCAGGGTCTGTATATCACTCAAGTAGCGCCCGAGCTCGAAAACCGGCTCGGTGGCGGTCCGGGCTGCCTGGATTTTGCTGACATCGTCGGTTTGGGCCACACCGACGGTTATCAGAAGCGCCCCTACCAAAGCCAAAGCAGCATTCCAGAGAGTATGCAAGGTACGCATGGCTATACCTCCTGTGCTTGGTGCCTAGAGACACCAGCGTTGGGTGTTCACAGGCACAAAAATAGGCTCCGATTAATCTGATAAAGGTGGAAAGAAGATGTGGTTAACGTTTGGTAAACGTCCCACAAAAACGCCCTTGAGGACGGTAGATTTGTAGCATTTAGTTTGCTGGGGTTTCTGCACGGCTCAACCGACGAATGTTCGGTTGCTGTTCAGACGGAGCTATCTGCGGGACTTGAGCTCAATTTTGACCGCAGTTACAAGATTTCCGCTGCGATTCGCCTTGACTTCTACCCGACTCCCGTTGCGGTTGGTGCTCCAGAACAAATTGCTACTCATGGGCTGGCTGTCGCTATATTCATAGCGGGTTTGCGCGTTAACGCGAATGGTGTATCCACCTAGAACAAAGGTTTTGGTGCTGGTGTTGAACTGCGAAACGGTGCCCTCGAGTTTCAGGTTATAGGCTTTGTCATCGGAAGATGCCAGGGCCGACAGCACTGGAGCTGTCAGTAGCGCCAGGAGTAGCCAGACGGTGGGTTTGAGGGTCGCAATCTTCATCGTGTACCTCCTTGGGTGAAGCGGTTTGAAGGTGGATGTCAGGTTTGTGCGGTTGTACAAGGGGACAACTGGGTGAGCACCTGCAAAAGAGGCCACCCAGCAAATGGCTGGGGGCCAAACCCATGCTGGTTGCTCACTAAAGCCATACTCATTCCAGTTCGACCTTGTGAGCCTCAAAAACACTGCCTTTGAGCACGCCCTTAAGCTCGGCCAGGGCACCGGTGCGATCGGTATTCCAGAACTCATCAGCCGTCACCAAAAGGTCGCCAATCTCGTATTTGGTGGTATCGATCACCGCTACCGGCACGCCATTGATGCTAAAAGTACGGATAGTAGTGTTGAAGTCAGCGATAATTCCCTTGAGCTCCAGTTGTTCGTTGGGGGCATTTTGCTTGAGCTGGACACGCGCTGCATAGGCGTTCCCCGCCCCATCTGCTCGAGTGGTGTCAAAGCTAACCTCGGCCCAGTCCCCCGCTCGGATATCGCTAAAGCGTGCCTGGGTCTGGTTGCGCAGCACCAGGGTGTTCTGATCGGCCCAGAAGGTGCGGTTCTGGATGCGCAGGGTAAGCTGAGCCGGGTCTACCGCACTGACGGGCCCCTCGAGCTGGCCGTTATACCGCCCGGAGCCGCCATGCTCATAGCGAACCTCCACTTTACTGGCTTGTACAACCCTGTTCGTGCCCAGCGTGCCCTCGACCTTGACCCAAACACCGTTCTTGAGTGTCCCAGTGACCTGGGCGGTGGTGTAGTTCACGCTAAAGCCCATCAGGACAAAGCTCTTGCCGGTTTCATCTAGGTTGCCGATGGGGCCACCTAGCTCCACTCGAGCCCCCGGTTGCAAGGTGGGCCAGGCTTCCATCACCTGCACCTTGCTGGCCAGAATGCTGCTTCCAGAACGAACACCCTGTACCCGTACCAGCACATCTGGTTCCAAGGCTCCTTGTAGGCTGGCGTTCTTGTAGTCCACGCGATAGGTGCGAAGACCGTAGGTAAAGGTGTAGGCCATCTTGTCCAGCTCACGTACATTGACCCGCAAGGCCACTTTGTTGTAGTCGGGGTTGGTGGGCTGGATCAACTTTTTCTCGATGCGGGTGGCCAGGATCGAATCGTCGGTCTGGGGCACACCGGTCACGTTGATGTAGTCGCCCGCCTCGAGGTCGGCTAGGGTGAGCTTGGTAAAGCTGCCATCGGGATTCTCCTCGTACAGGTTGGTGAGGGCGTTCACCCGTGCCCTGATGCCCACCACGTCCACGTAGCTTTCGCTAAGACTCACATCATCAATTACGCCCTTGGCCCGATACTGGATTTCCACGGTGTGCAAACGGATACGATCCCGGTCACGCTCCGCGGTTCCACTCAGTAGCACCCCCGGCTGAAGGGATTTGATAGTTGTGCTTTCGCCATCCAGGGTGATGGTGGCCATACTGGCATCGATGGGCAAGCCCTGTAGGGTGAGTTGAGCCTCACTGCCCTCCACGACACCACTCAGGGAAACCACCGGTGAATTGGGTACCCCCGTGCCACAGGCTGCCAGGATTCCCAGAAGACCATAAGCCAGGATTCCAGCATACTTGGTTTTCATGGCTGTTCACCTCCATTTCCCAAGTTAGGCAAAGCGGGTAACAAAGAGGTAACAGGGTGTTGCTCTGGGAAGGTCTGTGAGGGGGCCATATCGCGCCCTTCACAGACGTTGCCGCCCATCCGGGCGGCAACTGTTCTGTCTGGGAAAGAGGATTCTTAATTCTCGAGAGGCTCGCTATATGTGAAGAGCGCTCTATGCGACGTGCTTCCGGCCCTTGCGTCTTTTGCACAAAACACGGGCAGAAACACTCACCAGTAGCGAGATGCAACATTGCACTCTGGCCTGAATTGCTCGTCTGGACAGTTTTTGTGCTTCTTTATGGGAAGGGCTGTGCGCTTTTCCAGCGAATGCTTGAGCCCTGTGCCTCACCTCTTAGCAGGTACCAGCCCTGGCCGGGAGGAGCTATAGGGCTCAGGCCCGCAGGCAAGGCTATCCATCGCCTGTTGGAGCTGTGTGCCAGCAACAAGGGCTCGCTGCCCGGCGTAACCGACCGTAATGCAAACCGTTGTACAGCGCCTAACTCGCTAGCACCGGTGTGCCAGACCTCTACCCAGCCAGCACCCAGGCCCAGCAGTTCGCCGGGGCCCCTGTAGTAGCTGAAGAAAGTGGGGTGGGTCACCTCGAGGCTTCGGGCGTAGAAAATACCGTTCTCCCATCCGCCCTGGGCTTTGACCCACATCCCAGGGGCCAGGTAGGCCGCCCAGGGTGAGGTGGTTTCCAACCGACCCGCACTCAGGCCAACAATGCCGTCTTTGGCAAGATTAATTTCGGCGTAGAGGGTATGGCCGCGTTCGTCCTCGCGCCGGGGCTCTGGCTTGCGATCTTTTTCATTGCCTTTCTCGCGCTTCCTATCGCTGTCTTTGCCCCCCTGAGCCCACGCGCTGGCTGTTGAGAGGATTAGAAGTGCCAGCACCGTGCGGCGGCCCAGCAACCTGTCCGGTTTCCTGCCATTACATGCCTCCTCGAGCCCGGTTTTTGCGGATACCGGCCCAGTAGGGTTGCGTGGAATATGCGTGCGAATTGCTTCAGGCATGGAGTCCTCCTGAAAATACCAGGCTGGCTTCCAGACCGCCCTCGGGATGGTTGCAAATCTCCAGACGCCCCCCAATGGCCTCCGCAACCTGGCGCACAAACGCCAGCCCCAGGCCTAGGCCATCGCGTTGGTTGTTGGGCCGGTAAAACGGTTCGCCCAGGCGCTCGAGGGCCTCTGCTGGAACCCCTGGCCCCTCATCTCGCACAATTAGACGCGGGGGATCGGAGGCCTCAAAACGTAGCCAGACGCGCCCGCTGCTAAACTTGAGGGCATTGTCGAGCAGGTTGCCGATGGCTGCCTCGAGGGCCTCCCTGGGAGCCCGGAGGGTGGCAGGCTCGACCTCCAGATGAATTCGCTGCTGGGCTGGGGTCGGAAGCCGCTGTAAAAGCTGTTGCAGGAACTCCAAAACCTCGATCTGACTGCGCTCTCCGGGTCCTCGAACCAAAGTCAGCAAGCCTGTGAGGGTACGATCCAGACGCTCGAGGTTTCTATCGAGCACGGGTAGCAAATCTTCTGGACGCATGGCCCCGCTGCGTACCGCTGAGGCAGTGGCCTTAAGGGTTGCCAGCGGATTGCGTAGCTCGTGGGAGGCATACCGGGTAAAGCTACGCTCGCGCTCGAAAGCCAGGCGAACCTTGTGAACCATGCGGTTGAAGCTGCGGGTCAGACGACCAATCTCGTCGGGTTTACCTTCGGGCAAAGGGCTTGGAAAACGCTGCTCGGCCAGGGACTCACTCGCCCGCTCGAGGCGCACCAGGGGGCGGATCAACATGCCCTGTAGCAGCCAGGCCATGGCCATGGCCAGTACCCCAGAAAGCAACAGGGTAAGCCATCCGGTGTGTAAATACTCCCGCAGGGCCCGGTTATGGTCAACCTGGTTGAGCGCTACGTCCAGTTCATATGCTCCAGGCAGTGGTTTGCGGTAGGTTAGCCAGGCCGGGTCGTTGTCGGGAAACGGGCCTCCACCTTCCAAAATCAGTCGATTATCTCTCAGGAGACGAAAACGCCCCTGGAGCTCCGCAGAGATCGGTAAGTTGGCCGGGTTGAGGGTGGGTTCGGGGCCCTCGAGGTTAAGGGCGCCTTCAACCAGCACCGCGTACTTGCCTAAGTCGCCCTGGAGGTCGCGATCTAAGGAGGCGCGAAAACTCCAGTAACCCAGGGCCAACTGAAGCCCTGCTACGGCCAGGGCGAGCGTCAGCAAGGCCAAAAGCAGCTGCTCACGAAAGCCCAAGGCGATACCCTCCCGGTACAGTCACGATAACCTCAGGGGCCAGCTTCTCCCGTATCCTTGAGACGTACATCCGCAGGGCGTGGTGTCCAGAGCTGGCATCGGGAAAGACCCGGTCTAGAAGCTCGAGCACGGTGAACACCCGGTCTGGACTGAGGGCCAGAATCTCTAAAAGCGCAAATTCTTTCTCCGAAAGTATGACCTCATGGTGATGCCAGTAAACCCTGCGGTTGGCAAAGTCGATGCGCAAGGGGCCGCGCTCCAGAACACTCTGTTTGGTTTGCCCGTCTCGCCGCAGCAGGGCGCGTATTCTGGCCATGAGCTCGGGCACATCGAAAGGTTTGGTCAGGTAATCATCGCCCCCCAAATCCAGACCCTGTACCCGATCCTCCAGGGTGTCGCGGGCAGTGAGGAAGAGAATGGGTCTCTGATAGCCTGTCTGGCGTAGCTCCAAGGCCAGCTGAAAGCCCGCGTCCTCGCCCTCGGGCAACATGATGTCCAGAACCAGCAAATCGGGTTCGGCATCTACCAGCTTATCGTAGGCTTCTTGAAGATTTCTGGCCCAATCGACCTGATAGCGCTCTTGCAGCAACAGTGCTTGCAGTGCTGCGGCCAGGTCTTCCTCGTCCTCTACCAGCAAGATGCGCATCATCTCCTACTGTAGCCATGCAAACGGCGAAAAAAGTCCCATGCTCGAGCTGTGTGCCTTGCAAATACCTGTTCCTGGTAAAGCGCGCCTGGGCTGTGCCGGGCACAGTGGGCCCTGTACCCGGCACAAACCAATCGGCTTTAGTTGCCCTTGCCCACCCGAGAGCGCTCGAGGGTGCGAATTTCTTTTCCTGAGCGGGTTTTCATCTCTACCTTGTACACCACCTGCTGGCCTTGTTGGCCGCGAACCTTGACCTCTACATAGCTGCCCACCATCGGACGCCCGTACTCGTACTGAACCATGCTGGACAGGGCCAGCTTCTGCCCATTGACCACCATGTATCCGGCCTGCCAGTTGATGGCTTCGACACGACCCTTAATTTCCTGGTAGGTTGCCCCTTCGTACGGGGAGGCCCAGGCCAATGCAGCCAATGCCAGAAGAGAGCCGAACAGTAGAGAAAGACGCTTGAGACTTTTCATACGCATATCCTCCAAAGCACAGCCTGAAGGAGGCAGGTAACAAATTGCTAACAAGCAATAGGGGCCAGGCTCTCATGTATATCAAATGTTTACAAATGCTTTGCCCACACTTAACCGCTCGAGCAGCACACTAGGTCTCGAGGTGGTCAAGATGACAAAGAAAATCCACACTCCCCAGGCGCGCAAACATAAGTTCTACATCCGCAACTTCATCTCTTTGTTCCTGATTGGTTCGGTGTTGCTCGAGGTCGCTTCAGGGGTGGCCTTGTATCTGGCCCCATCGGGCCGGGTGGCCCAGACCATGAGCTGGGAACTGCTCTGGCTTACCAAAACCCAGTGGGAAGCCATTCATACTGTGTTTGGCCTGCTCTGGATTCCCATTCTTGCGACGCATATTTTCTTGAACTGGAAGCCCATTCTTTCCTATCTGAAGAACCATACCACCAGGGCTTTCGCTTTCAAGCGGGAGTTGCTGGCCGCCCTGGCTGTGGTGCTTTTCTTTGCCCTGGGCTCCGTGTACAACTGGCCGCCGGTTAGCCAGGTGATGGCTCTCAGTGAGAGCATGTCCAGCTTCTGGGAAAATCGGGGTCGCACCGCGGGCTACTTCATCCCTGAGGAAACCGTGGTTCACCCCGAAACCACCGCTACCACGCCAACCAACCCCAGCACGCCGGCAGATCCCACGCTTTCGAGCACTGTGAGCACCAAGCGGGGCTATGGCAAGTACACCGTGCAGTCGTGGGCCGAAGAGAACAAAGTGGAGTTGCAGACGGCGCTGAAGCGGCTGGCCGACCTGGGCATCAACGCCAAAGCCGACGAGAGCCTGCTGGCCCTGTCGGGACGCAGCGGCAAACTGCCCAGTGAGCTGGCCGCCATCATTTTGGGGCAACCCCTCTCCACCCCCGAGTGAGGTGTTCCCGATCCAGGGTGACGCTTCCTGACCCATAGCTGCCCCTCCTTTCTGGAGGGGTTTTTTTGCCGGACAGATTTGGGTTATAGGGCTGGCCAGGATAAGCCAACCCAGGCTGCGCTTTTCAGGGACAGCTCCTTGTGAAGTACGCATGTGCCGGAGAGCTGGGGCCGAGTTGATCAGCCAATGCGATTCAAGCCAGAGCTATATCGAAAATTTACCGAGCCTTTGCCCCGGCTGAATCTGATTAGAACTAGGCTTAGGCCGTAAAGAAAGGAGATGCAGGTTATGACCAAGAAAATCGTGTTAGGCATTCTGTTATTTGGCACGCTGGCCCTGGGGTTGGCCCAGCCGAGGTTTGGTTTCATGAGCCCGGTCGCTCCAGACGCAGCCTTGAGCGAGCAGGCCAGGGAAGCGCTGCTCGAGGCCCTGACTGGGCCGGTGGGGGAATACGCTGCCTATGCCACCTACGACGCGGTGATTCAGAAGTATGGGGCCATCGAACCTTACGTGAGCATACGGGCTTCTGAGGCGCAACACATCCAGGCCCTACAACGGCAACTCGAGAAATACGGCGTGCCCTATCCCGCCGCCAACCCCTACCTGGGTAAAATCGCCCTCCCGTCCAACCTGGCCACCATTGCCGAACAGGAAGCCCAGACCGAGGTGGATAACGTGGCCATGTACGACAAACTGCTGGTAGCGGTGCAGAACTATCCCGACCTGACCCGGGTTTTCGAGAACCTCAAGCGGGCCTCGCTGGTCGCGCACCTCAACTTTTTCAAGGCGGCGGCCCAGCAGGGTGGAAGCCTGACCCCAGTCCAGATGCAAGAGGTTCGTCTGCAGGTTGAACCGCAGATGTGGGGCCAGATGAACGGGCGTGGGCTGGGCGGCCCCAATTTCCAGAACCAACCCGTGCAGGGTCGGTGGGGCGGCATGGGCCCCGGTAGCCCGATGGGCGGTGGGCGGCCAGGCCTCAGATGGCGTTAGGTTTGTCTCCACCTCGAGCGGAGGCCCCCATGAGGGGGCTTCTGCCCTTTGGGGAGGGCCTTACCATGAGGGGGACTATGGCTGGAGAGCTGGTGCTGATTGTGGAGGATGAGGCCCGCATCGCCGATGTCCTCGAGCGGTATCTGCGGGCCGAAGGTTTTCGCACCGAGCGGGCTGCAAACGGTAAACGTGCTCTCGAGTTCTGGCGGGTGGCCCAGCCGGACCTGATCCTGATGGACCTGATGATTCCCGAGATCGATGGCCTGGAGGTGACCAAGCGCATTCGCCGCGAGTCGGACGTGCCCATCCTGATGGTCACCGCCAGGGCCGAGGATCTGGATCGGCTTCTGGGCCTGGAACTCGGCGCAGACGACTACATCGTCAAGCCCTTCAACCCCCGGGAGGTGGTGGCGCGGGTCAAGGCGGTGCTGCGCCGCAGCAAGGGCCAGATCAGAACTCCCCAGCATTACCAGGTGGGGAGGTTGGAGATTGACCTCGAGGCCTTTCAGGCCCGCTGCCGGGGGGAACTCCTGAGCCTCACCCCTACGCAACTGCGCCTGCTGGCCGCGCTGGCCGCCCACCCCGGCAAGGCTTTTACCCGTAACGAGATCATGGACGCACTCGGCGACGCCGGCGCGGATGAGCGCACCATCAACGTACACATCAAAAACCTGCGGGAACGTCTGGGGGCCTGTGGCGAGCAGCTCGAGACCGTGCGTGGGGTGGGCTATCGCTTGAGTGGACTGGAGCCCGGCGTGGACTAAAGGAAGATTGCGATGAAATTGGTGCTTCGACTGGCCTTAGCCTTCGCGCTGGTGGCTTTTTTTGCCGCTGGCCTGACTGGTTGGCTGGGCTACCAGGAGGCTCGAGGCCACTTCCAACGCTTTGTGGCCGGCAGCGAGGCCGCCCGTAGCGGAGAAACACCCCTCGGTGGGGTTCCGGGCCGTGGGCGACAGATACTGCTGTCACAGTTACAGACTTCCAGTTGGCGCTCCGCCCTGCTGGCCCTGACCGTAGCCCTGGGTGTAGGAACCTACCTGGCCTTTCGTCTGGTGCAGCCAGTACAAACCCTGACCCAGGCGACCCGACGCTTTGGGCGGGGGGAGCGTGGTGTGCGGGTGAACATACCGGGCTCAGATGAGCTGGCCGAGCTGGGCCGGGCTTTCAACGATGTGGCTGCGGAGCTGGCGGCCAAAGAGGAGCGCGAACGGCAGATGATCGCCGATATTGCCCACGAATTGCGCACCCCTCTGACCATCCTGAAAGGCGACCTCGAGTCCATGTCCGACGGCTTGCTGGAGGCCTCGTCTGAGAATCTGCGCCGCCTGGTGGGCGAGGTAGACCTGCTGACCCGGTTGGTGCAGGACTTGCGCACCTTATCGCTTTCCGACACCGGCCAGCTGGTGCTACGGCCCCGGCTGGTTTCTCTGGACACCCTGTTGAGCGATCTGGTGGCTAATTTCCAGCCCCGCTCCGAGGCGGCTGGGGTTCAATTAGAAGTCAACACCAAGCCCCTCTCCACCCACGCTGACCCCGAGCGGCTGCAGCAGGTGCTGCTCAACCTCCTGGAGAATGCCCTGCGCCACACCCCAAGGGGAGGACGTATTACCGTAAAACTGCATTCCCAGGGAGAAAACGCTGTGCTCGAGGTCTGCGACACCGGGCCGGGCATTGCGCCCGAGCACCTGCCCCATCTCTTTGAGCGTTTCTACCGAGCACAGCCCTCGAGGGCCCGCGAGAGCGGCGGCTCGGGTCTCGGACTGGCCATCGTCAAGGCCCTGGTAGAGGCCCATGGAGGCCGTGTGGGTGCCGATAACCAACCAGAAGGCGGGGCTCGTTTCTGGATTCACCTACCCCTGGTAAGGCTTGCTGAGGAAGCATAATACCGCGTGTTAGAAGGAGAAGGGCTGTGTTGCACGCACAATATCTGACGGAATTACAACGTACCGACAAAAAAACGGTAGACTTTTGCCATGATTCAAAGCCACATTAGCCCCAAGGAGCGGGAGTCCTCTCCCTTTAAGCTGAACAAGGACGCCTGGGTGCGGCTTATGGCCGACTTCCGCACCTCGCTCGAGCAGATTCGTCAGGGTGGGGGCGCAAAAGCTGTAGAGCGCCAGCACGCCAGGGGACGGCTGACCGCCCGTGAGCGCATTGCGGCGCTGATAGACCCGGATACCGAATCGGAGGAAATTCTGGGCTACGCTGGCTGGCACATGTACGCCGACTGGGGAGGGGCGCCCGGGGGTGGGGTGGTTACGACCATCGGCAAAATTGCTGGTCGGGACTGGATGATCATCGCCAACGACGCCACCGTGAAGGCGGGGGCTTTTTTCCCCATCACGGCCAAAAAGGTAATCAGAGCCCAGACCATTGCCCTGGAGAACCACCTGCCCACGGTGTATCTGGTGGACTCGGCGGGGGTCTTTTTGCCCTTACAGGACGAGGTTTTCCCCGACCAGGACGACTTTGGCCGTATCTTTTACCTGAATGCCCGTATGAGCGGGATGGGCATTCCGCAAATCTCGGCCATCATGGGCAACTGTGTGGCCGGGGGGGCTTACCTGCCCCTGATGACCGATGCCCTTATCATGACCGAGGGCTCGGGGCTTTACCTGGCCGGCCCGGCCCTGGTCAAAGCGGCCATTGGGCAGGAGGTGAGTTCGGAGGAGCTGGGTGGTGCGCGGATGCACGCCGTAGTCTCGGGTACGGTAGACTTCTATGAACCTGACGATGCTGCAGCCATTGCCCGGATACGCACGCTGGCGTCGCTATACGCCCGGCCGGCTTTGGCCCCTTGGGCAACCGAGCGCAAGAGCGAGCTGGAGCCTTTTCACCCGCCCGAAGACCTGTATGGTCTGGTTTCGCCGGATGGCACCAAACCCTACGACGTAAACGAGGTGATAGCCCGGTTGGTCGATGGCTCGGAGTTTCACGAGTACAAGGCCCACTATGGCCAGACCCTGGTTTGCGGGTATGCCCGGCTGGGGGGGTTCCCGGTGGGAATTGTGGCCAACCAGCGCCTGATTATCAAGAAGCCCGGAAAGATTGAGGTGGGTGGGGTTATCTATGCCGAGGCCGCCGACAAGGCCGCCCGGTTCATCCTGGAGGTCAACCAGCGCTTCATTCCCCTGTTGTTTCTGATGGACGTAACCGGCTTTATGGTGGGCAAGGAGTCCGAGCAGCAGGGCATCATCCGGCGGGGGGCCAAGCTGGTGAATGCAGTTTCCAACTCGGTGGTGCCCAAGATTACCCTTATTACCGGGGGCTCGTTTGGCGCAGGCAATTACGCCATGGCCGGCAAGGCATACGGCCCCCGTTTCATCTACGCCTGGCCCTCGGCCAAGTACGCCGTGATGAGCGGCAATGCAGCGGCCAAGACCCTGATGGAAATCGAGCTGGCCAAGCTCGAGCGCGAGGGGCGTAAGCCCACCGAGGAAGACCTGGTCGAACTCTACGAGCGCATCAAGGGCCGCTACGAGGAAACCCTGGACCCGCGCTATGCGGCGGCCCGTCTGTGGGTCGACGAGATTATTTTCCCCCACGAGACCCGCGAACGCTTGATCCGCAGCCTTGAGGTCTGCGCCTTGAATCCCACCCGGGAGCAGATGCGAGTGGGTGTATTCCAGGTCTGATACCGGATTCAAAAGAGTCTAAAAAACCAAAAACCCCATAGGTTGTCTTTTTGAATCCTATCGCGTTTCCTACATTTACGCTACACGCGGTGTGGCGTAAATTACCCCACACGCCATAGCTTCCAAAGGATGCTTTGTGGGGTATTCGTGGGAACCGCCCTAGAGCACACCCCTCCTGAACGGTCGGCGAAAAAAGCGTCTCGCTTCCAAGGGGCGGTGTCGCCCTCCGCTACGCGGATAACTTTGGTCGGGTTGGTTTGTTATCGTCCGGTAATGAACCAAACGAATCTGGTATGAAAGCGACTGCGTGCGACCTTTTTTGAGCTCGATGCGCCAGGCGCCTTCTCGAGCGAACACAATCTAAAGCCAGCCTTACCGGAGGGCTGCCTGGGTTATCCGATAGGGATTAAGAAAAACCTTAATAAAGCGCTCCAAACATGCCAACACGGTTATACTTGCCTCGGGTATTAACCCGAAAATAGAGCCTATGTCTGGAGGTCACTGGCTATGCAACTTCGTTTTATCTGGGTAGTTTTTGTGGCTTTGCTGGCCGCTTGTGGAAACCCCACAGCTACAGAAAACCTGGCGCCGGTTCTGGGGGTCGATAACCCCAACGCTATTCAGGGTCAGTACATCGTTGTGTACAAAGACGATGCCAATGTACTGGCCTCGCTGCAGAGCCTGAAAGCCAGCCTGGGCGGGGGCGTTGGCCTGCAGCGGGAACTCCAGAGCCTAGGACTAGCCCCCGATGCCAGGGTACAGCAGGTTTACACCTCGGCATTGCAAGGGCTTGCTGCCAGCCTTTCGCCAGAGAATTTAGCTGCGCTACGTCAGGACCCTCGAGTAGCCTACATAGAGGCTGACCAGGTGATGCAGATAGATGCAACTCAGTCGGGCGCGACCTGGGGTCTGGACCGCATAGACCAGCGGGCCCTGCCCTTGAGCGGTACCTACACCTATAGCAACACCGGCAATGGGGTGCGTGTCTACATCATCGATACGGGCATCCGGGTGAGCCACAGCGAGTTCGGGGGGCGGGCAGCGGTAGCTTTCGATGCTATTGGCGATGGCCAAAACGGTAACGACTGCAACGGCCACGGCACCCATGTGGCCGGTACCGTAGGCGGCTCGGTGTATGGAGTCGCCAAGGGAGTGCGCTTGTATGCGGTGCGAGTTTTGAACTGCAGCGGCTCGGGTACTAACTCGGGGGTAATTGCCGGAGTGGACTGGGTGCGCCAAAATGCCCAGAAACCGGCCGTGGCCAACATGAGCCTGGGTGGGGGAGCCTCGAGCGCCCTCGACACGGCGGTCAATAATGCCATCAATGCTGGGATCACCTTTGCCCTGGCCGCAGGCAATAGCAACCGCGATGCCTGCTTGTATTCGCCGGCCCGGGTAGCAGCGGGCATCACCGTGGGGGCGACTACCTCTACCGATGCCAGGGCCTCGTACTCCAACTACGGAAGCTGCTTAGACCTCTTTGCGCCCGGTTCTTCCATCACCTCGGCCTGGATCAGCAGCGATACCTCGACCAACACCATAAGCGGCACCTCCATGGCAACGCCGCATGTTGCAGGCGTGGCAGCTTTGTATCTGCAAAGCAATCCCACGGCCACCCCTGCCACGGTGCGCAACGCCATCGTGAGCAACGCGACTTCCGGGGTAGTAGGCAGTCCGGGCCGTCGCTCGCCCAACCTTTTGCTATTCACAAACTACTAACCCTGGCGCTCTATCCACCCTTTACAGGAGCAATCTTGCAAAGGGTGGGCCTTTTTCATACCGGATTCGCTCCGACCGAAGTTATACCGGATTCAAAAAGACAGTTTACAAAACCAAAAACACCAGAGGCTATCTTTTTGAATCCTAGAGCACACCCCTCCCTTGAGTACCGGCGCTAGCCGGGGGCCGATGGCCCTTCACTGTCGGTCGGCGAAGAAAGCGTCTCCCTTCGGTCGGGTTAGTTCGTCACCCTTTGGTGACGAACTAACCGAATCTGGTATTATCCGCGCAGCGGAGGGCGATACCGCCCCTTGGAAAGGTAGACTCTTTTTGAATCCGGTATTACCTGACTTTTTCGCTGCGGCGCCGTATGTGGGCGAGCACCTCCACCAGCTGCTCGAGGCTGTTCAGGTTGTGGACTGGCAAAAAATCGTCGATGTGAGGCATGGCAGCCACCAAACCGCGGGTTAGGGGCTGGTAGCCAGGGGTGCCGATGAGCGGGTTGAGCCAGATCAGGCGGTAGCAGGACTTCTGCAGGCGCTCCATCTCGAAGGCCAGGAGTTCGGGGTCGCCCTGATCCCAGCCGTCGGAGATGACCAGCACAATAGAGCCCCGCCCCAAAACCCGCTTGGCCCAGGTGTGGTTGAAGGTGCGTACGCAAGCCCCAATGCGTGTGCCGCCGGACCAGTCCTTGACCTGCTGGCCCACCTCGGCCAGGGCCTCGTCCACGCTGCGCTTCTTGAGTGTGCGGGTGATGCGGGTCAGGCGGGTGCCAAAGGTGAAGGTCTCAATCTGGCGCACGCCCTGCCGGGTCTGCTCGAGCGAAAAGGCATGCAAAAAATGCAGAAGCATGCGGGCGTAGCGCTCCATTGAGCCCGATACGTCGGCCAAAGCCACGATGGGGCGAGGCTTGTGCTTGCGCGAGCGCTGTTCTAACACCACCAGCTCGCCCTGGTGTTTGAGCGAGCGCCGGAAACTGCGGCGAAGGTCGAGTTGTTCCCTGCCTCCGGCCTTCAGGCGGCGGGAGCGCCGCTCGGGTGGGTTCCAGACAAAGCCGTACAGCAGCTTGCGGGCGGCCTGTAGCTCCTGCTCGCTCATCTGGTCGAAGCGCTTCTGCTTGAGCACCTCGGTCTCCGAGAAAGTCAGGGCCCGATCGACGATGGGCTGGGGTTGATTGGAGGCGCGCTCTGAGGAACGCGGTTCGCGCCCTACCTCGCCAGGACGGGCTTTCTGCTCTCTTTTGGCAGGGAGGGGGGTTTGGTTCAGTAGCTCGGCAGGAAAGCGCTCGAGGCCCAGGTTTTGCCAGAATTTGCGAAATAGTTCGGCAAACTTGGCCTGGTCTTCCCGCCGGGTGAGCAGCGAGCTCTGGGCAGCGTAGAAAAACGCCACCGGGTCAAAGATCGGAATCTCACCCAGGGCCCGCGCAAAAGTAGCGGTCTGCCCGGGCGTAACCACAATCCCCTCGCCCCGCAGGTTTCGCACGAAGGCCACCACGTGGCTCAGCAACTGTTCGGTGGGGGCTGTCATAGCGCTGTGGGCATCTGGGCCCGGGCCAAAAGGTCGCGGGCCAGGTTCTTGGCCTTGACCACATCGTCTTGGTACTTGAGCAGCACCCCCAGGGTCTCTTCGATGACTTCAGGGGCTAGCGCGGTCTGGCCCAGGGCCATGAGCGAGGATGCCCAGTCCAGGGTCTCGGCCACACCGGGGGCTTTGTAGAGGTCTTGCTTGCGCAACTCCTGCACAAAAGCCACCGCTTGCTGGGCCAGTTTTTCTGGTACACCGGGCACTTTCTCCTGCACAATTCTGAATTCCTTCTCGAAGCTGGGATAGTCGATCCAGTAGTACATGCAGCGGCGCTTCAGGGCATCGTGGATTTCGCGGGTTCGGTTGGAGGTAATGACCACTACTGGCGGTTTTTCGGCCCTCAGGGTGCCCACCTCCGGCACGGTAATCTGCCAGTCGGAGAGGAACTCCAGCAGAAAGGCCTCAAACTCCTCATCGGCCCGGTCGAGTTCGTCAATCAGGAGCACCGGAGTCTTGCCGTCGGTGGATTCCAGGGCTTGCAGCAGCGGGCGCTTGAGCAGAAAGTCGGCGCTGAAAACCTCGTGGCGCACTTTGCCCTGGTCGCGTTCGCCGCTGGCCTCCAGCAGCCTTATTTGCATCATCTGGCGGGCATAGTCCCACTCGTACACCGCGCTGCTGATGTCCAGCCCTTCGTAGCACTGCAAGCGAATCAGGCGGGTGGAGAGCATCTGGGCCAGTACCTTCACAATTTCGGTCTTGCCCACGCCGGGCTCGCCTTCCAGCAGCAACGGGCGCCCCAGCTTGAGGGCCAGAAACACCGCAACCGAGAGGCCCTTGTCGGCGATGTAGTGGTGAGCCTCGAGGGCTTTTTGGGTCTCCTCGATAGAAGTCGGAAACATGGCAGTATCTTCACACAAGACAGAGGGGCCGAATTACCTCAGCCCCTCACAATTGCCGCCAGGCTAACTAGAGCCCTGCCGCCTGCATCAGAGCCCGCCTGGCCATCACGTCCACCAGGTGGGCGCGGTACTCCTTCGAGGCTACCAGGTCGTGGTTGAGGTGGTCGGGGGGCAAGAGTCCCTGACAGGCTGCGGTGATATTTTCTGCGGTCAGGGGTTTGCCAGCAAGGGCTTGCTCGAGTTTAGACAGCCGCATGGCGTGCTCGCCAGCGCCGGTTACCGCAGCCCGCACGGAGCCCCCATCCGCCACCACCGCAACCCCCACCACCGCATAGCGGCTGGCCGGGTGGGGAAACTTGGCATAGGCCATGCGGGCCCCAGCCCGCACCGGCACGTGCACTTCGGTAAGGATTTCTCCTTCCTGCATGGCCGTGCTAAACATACCGGTAAAAAAGTTGTCGGCGGCTATCACCCGGGCACCACCAGGCCCCTGTACCTTGATCTTGGCGTCCAGCGCCAGCATCGAGGCAGGTAGGTCGGCAGCCGGGTCGGCGTGGGCCAGCGACCCACCGATGGTACCCTTGGCTCGTACCATCGGGTCACCGATCAGGTGTACGGCTTGGGGGATGATGGGGCAGTGCTGTTTGAGCAGGTCCGAGGTTTCCAGCTCGTGGTAGGTGGTCATGGCCCCAATCACCAGATGGTCGCCCTCGAGCCGAACCCCCCGCAGCTCGGCCACCTTGGAGATGTCAATCAGGGCCGGGGGCGAGGCCAGCCGCAGTTTCATGGTCGGAATCAGGCTGTGGCCGCCGGCCAGCAACTTGGCGTCCGGGTGCTGCTGGAGGAGGCTGATGGCTTCGGAGATACTACCGGCTTTTTTGTACGTGAATTCGGCTGTGTACATGATTCCTCCGGGAAAAGGGGGTAGGGGTGGGGCGTGGGAAGAACCCAGTGCCTACCACCCCATCCCAACCCCTAGTCGGCAGCTTGAGACAGTGGTTTGGTCGCCTGAATGGCCCGCCAGACCTTTTCGGGGGTGTAGGGCATGTCCAGGTGCACGATGCCGAAGGGCCGCAGGGCATCCATGACGGCGTTGGCCACCGCAGCCGTGGAGGCGATAGTGCCAGCCTCGCCGATGCCCTTGATGCCGAGGGGGTTGTGCGGGCAGGGGGTCACGGTGTGGTCGTGCTCGATTTGTACCATGTCGTCGGCGCGGGGCAGGGTGTACTCGAGGAAATTGCCCGAGAGAATCTGGCCCTCTTTGTCGTAGACGGCCTCTTCCAGCAAGGCCTGGCCCAGGCCCTGGGCAACACCCCCGTGCACCTGTCCGTCGGCAATGAGCGGGTTAATCACCGGGCCGCAGTCGTCGACCGAGAGGTAGCGCAAGAGCTTGACCTTGCCGGTGTCGGGGTCTACCTCCACCACGGCGATGTGGGTGCCAAAGGGGAAGACGAAGTTTTTGGGGTCGTAGAAGTGGGTGGCCTCGAGGCCCGGCTCGAGGTCGGCGGGGTAGTTGTGGGCCAGGTGGGCCATCAGGGCAATATCGAAGAAGGTCTTGGCCTTGTCGGGTACCCCCTTGACCATGAACTTGCCATCCTCGTGCACGATGTCGTCGGGGCTGGCCTCGAGCAGATGGGCGGCAATTTTCTTGGCCTTATCGATAATCTTGCGGGTAGCTAGCACAATGGCCGAAAGGCCGGTAGGGGCAGAACGGGAGCCATACGAACCCCAGCCGTAGGGCATCCGTCCGGTGTCGCCGTGCACCAGCACCACATCCTCCACCGGAATCTGCAGCTCATCCGCTACCACCTGGGCAAAGGCCGTCTCGTGGCCCTGGCCGTGGCTGTGGGTACCGGTAAAGACCTCCACCTTGCCGGTGGGCATGACCCGCACCAGGGCGCTTTCCCACTGGCCCGCCTGGGCGCCTAAGCTGCCCACCAGGGCCGAGGGGGCCAGCCCGCAGGCCTCGATGAAGGTAATGACCCCGATGCCCATGTAGCGGCCCTGCTTGCGCCACTCTTCTTGCTGTTGACGCAAGGCCTTGTAGTTGACAAGCTCCAGGGCCTTGTCCAGGTTGGCTTCGTAGTTGCCGGAGTCGTACTGTAAAGCCACTGGGGTCTGATAGGGGAAGGCATCCGGAGGAATAAGGTTCTTGCGGCGGAACTCCACCGGATCCATGCCCAGCTCGTGGGCCATTACGTCTACCAGGCGCTCCAGGAGGTAGGTCGCCTCGGGCCGCCCGGCCCCCCGGTAAGCATCTACCGGCGTGGTGTGGGTAAAAGGGGCGGTTACGTGGCAGTAGATGTGGGGGGTGGTGTAGGTGCCGGCCAACAAGCAGCCGTACAGGTAGGTGGGCACCGCCGGCGCAAAGGTGGTCAGGTAGGCCCCCATGTTGGCGATGGTGTCGACCCGTACGGCGGTAATCTTGCCGCTCTGGTCTACGGCCATCTCGGCCACGGTCTCGTGGTCGCGTCCATGCGAGTCAGTTACAAAGCTCTCCGAGCGCCGGGCCGTCCACTTGACCGGGCGGTTTAGCTTCTTGGCCGCGTACAGCACGATGATTTCTTCGGGGTACTGATAGATTTTAGAACCAAAGCCCCCGCCCACATCCGGGGCAATCACCCGCAGCTTGTGTTCGGGGATACCCATAATGAAAGCTGCAATCAAGAGGCGGTGAATGTGCGGGTTCTGGCTGGTCGTCCATAAGGTGTACTCGTCGCTGGCCTTGAGGTACTGGGCCAGCGAAGCCCGGGGTTCCATGGCGTTGGGCACCAGCCGGTTGTTGCGCAAGTTGAGCTTGACGGTCTTGTGGGCGCTGGCAAAAGCCGCATCCACGGCGGCCTTGTCGCCAATGCTCCAGGTGAAGCAGACGTTGTCGGGTACATCGTCGTGCACCGCTGGCGCGCCCGGCTTCAGAGCGTCGCTCCCCAGGGCTACGGCCGGCAGCGGCTCGTAGTCCACTTCCACAAGCTCGGCGGCATCCTCGGCAATCTGGCGGGTCTCGGCGATGACCGCCGCCACAATGTCGCCTACGTGCCGGGCCTTATCAAAGGTAATGGCATAGTGGGGCGGGGTTTTGATGCCGGGGTGCAGCCAGCCAGTAGGAATGCCGTTGATCCCGGCGTCTTTCATTTCCTGGCCAGTAATCACAGCCAGCACGCCGGGGTACGAACGGGCCTTGGATACATCAATTTTTTTGATGCGGGCATGGGCATAGGGCGAACGCACCATTGCCGCATGCACCATACCGGGCAGGGTCATGTCGTCGGTGTAGTTACCGGTGCCGGTGATAAAGCGGGGGTCTTCGACCCGCTTCATCGCCTTGCCAAAGAGTTTGTCGGCCATCATTTACTCCCTTCGAAATCTCTGGGTTAGGGGACGCCAGTGCCTGAGCAAAAATGCCGAACCCCGCGACCCAATCAATCGTCTGCCGCCGCGCCAATTTTGCCGGCCATCTTGTCGGCGGCGTACTGCACCGCCCGAACGATATTGTGGTAGCCGGTGCAGCGACACAGATTGCCCTCGAGGGCATGGCGGATTTCAGCCTCGCTGGGCTGCGGGTTTTTGTTGAGCAAATCGACAGCCGCCATAATCATACCGGGGGTACAGAAACCACACTGCAGGCCATGCATTTCCCAAAAGCCCTCCTGCACAGGATGCAGGTTGCCTGCGCTGCCCAGCCCTTCAATGGTGGTCAAGTTGCAGCCGTCGGCTTGAACCGCAAACATGGTGCAGGACTTTACCGCCTGACCGTCCAGATGTACCGTACAGGCCCCACACTGGCTGGTATCACAGCCCACATGGGTTCCGGTAAGACCCAGGGTTTCCCGCAGGTAGTGAACCAGCAATAGACGCGGTTCGACCTCGTTGTGGTGCTCGACCCCATTGACCGTAACCTTAATTTGTACTTTGTCTGGCATGCTTCCTCCTGTAGATTGAGCGGGTTATGTGCTGAACGAATGTGCGCAAGCTGATACCAACGGGCGGGCCCTGGTCGCCCCCCCAAAACCCTGGCATGCTGCGTACTGCGAAGCCTGCGGCTTTACCATCGCCGAAGGGCCCCCCACAGGGGTACATGTATCTGCTTGGGTTCGGCAAGAAAGACGGACAGAACAAATCGCCACCTCGAGCTTCTGGCTACCCAAAAAACATTCCAACCAAGCCAAACCAACAAACTGGGTGCACCTGTAGCTGAAAAATCTTTAGACCATACTATATACCCCCTTAGATGAGAGTGACAAGAAGTGGTTCTTTTAGCAGATGCCCGGAAATGCGGCAAATGTGTTCTGCTGGCAAAGTTGGAGTAGCCTTGTGGGTGTAAGTTTGAAATAAGGGAAGAGCTTATGGCAAACGAGACACCCCTGCTGTTAGCTGCCCTCGAGGCTGCCTGGGCCGAGGGCAAAGAAACTGCTCTGGCCACCGTGGTGCGGGTGATTGGCTCGGCTTACCGCCGCGAAGGGGCCAAGATGCTGGTGCGCGAAGACGGCGGCTCGGCCTGCATGATCTCGGGGGGCTGCCTCGAGCAAGAGATGATCGAGATTGCCATGCAAATCCTGGCCCGGGGCCGGCCAGAGCGCACTATTTTCGACTACAACGAGGAAAAGACCTGGTGGCCGGGTTGTGGCGGCACGGTGGAGGTCTGGGTGGAGCCGGTGGGGCCGCAAAGTTTATTACACCGCTGGCTTCAGGAGACCACCGAGTCGGAACCCTCGGTGCTGGCCACGGTGGTGGCGGGGGGGGAGGGGAGGATCTGGCTCAAGCCCGATGGGGCCCTCGAGGGTCACATTTCCCCGCCCGAACTGCACGAGCAGGTGCTTCGAATTGCACGGCAGATGCAGGGCGGCACCTCCCGACCCACCACCCGCTACGTGCAAGAGGCCGAGGTGTTTTTTGATGTGAGCAGCCCCATCCCCGAGCTGGTTTTGTTCGGTGCGGGCCACGACGCCAAGCCCATGGCCAACCAGGCGCTGGTACTGGGTTTCAGGGTGACGGTGGTGGATACCCGGCCCGAGCTGTTGCAGGGTTTTGAAGGCTGCCAGACCATTCAGGCTGCCCAAGATGAGTACGCCCAGAAGGTACAGCTCAGCCCTCGCCAGCACGTTATCGTGATGAACCACCACCTTGACATCGACCGCCAGGCTTTGCGTTTTGCCCTGGAATCGCCGGCTCGTTATGTAGGCATGCTTGGTCCGCGCAATCGCCTGGAGAAGATTCTCGAGGCCCTGCAGGCCGAAGGCTTTGTGCCCAGCCCCGAGCAGATGGCCCGCCTGCGGAACCCTATCGGACTTGATATCGGCGCGGAGAGCCCGGAAGAGATTGCGGTGGCAGCCCTGGCCGAGATTGTAGCCCTGCAAAGGGGTTTCCAGGGAGGCTTCCTGAACGATAAAAAGACTGGGATTCACGAAGCGGCCTCAGCGCAGGTTATGACCTGATTGCCACTTGAAAAGAGTTGAGCCCGGGGCTTCAGGCTTTTATCGCTTTGCCCTCTCCCTCTCTCCGCGTCGGAGAGGGTGGCGTCACTGCGGTTAGCCTGGTGCTCGTTTGGCCCAATAGGCCACTTCTGATGGCAACCCGGTGTTGCCGGGTGAGGGGGCTGCAACCCATGCTTCCAAGCAAATGATAAGAACTGGCTCGGGGATTTTCCTGCCTTGACGAGGCAGGGTTTCCCGCCTAAGATTGAGTTTGCGGTTTTGGGGTTTATCCCTACCGACCGGCGCAGGGTGGAGCAGTCTGGTAGCTCGTCGGGCTCATAACCCGAAGGTCACAGGTTCAAATCCTGTCCCTGCAACCAACATGCGCCCTTTGAGGCGCACCTGGCTATGTAGCTCAGCTGGTTAGAGCACACGACTCATAATCGTGGTGTCGGCGGTTCAAGTCCGCCCATAGCCACCAGAAAGCCTCCCGCTTCGTGCAGGGAGGCTTTATTGTTTGGCTAAGCCGGAATGGACAGCAAAAGAACATTTGTGCTCTACTCCTTCAGGCCCGATATGCGGTAGATTTGTGGCCATGAGTTCGACCTACGAGCAAATCCAGCAAACGGTCAACCACATTCGCACCCAAACCGACTTTGAGCCCGAAGTGGGCATTGTACTAGGCTCGGGCCTGGGGCCCCTGGGCGACGAGATCGAGGTAGTGGCCAGTTTTCCTTACAGCTCTCTGCCCAATTTTCCTTTGTCCACTGCTCCGGGTCACGAGGGAAAACTTATTTTAGGGCGGCTCGAGGGCAAAAACGTACTGGCCTTTAAGGGCCGGGTGCACTGCTACGAGGGGTATACCCCAGCGCAAGCGGCGTTTCCGCAGCGGGTTGGGTTTTTCCTGGGGGCCAAAACTTTCTTCATTACCTCGGCAGCAGGGGGGCTAAACCCGGCCTGGAACGCCGGAGAACTGATGCTGCACAGCGATTACATCAACTATGCCCCCCTTTCGCCCCTCACCGGGCCCAACGACGAACGCTTGGGGCCGCGTTTCCCGGTAACCTTCGACGCCTACGACCCGGAGCTGCGCAGCCTGGCCCAGAAAGTCGCCCGGGCGCAGGACTTTCAACTCAGAGAAGGAGTATACGCCTGGTGGCCGGGGCCGCAGTTTGCCAGTCGGGCCGAACTCAGGCTGCTACGTACCCTGGGGGCCGATGCCATCGGGATGTCCACTGTGCCGGAAGTAATTGCCCTGCGGCATCTGGGGGCGCGGGTGCTGGGCCTTTCGACCATCACCGATATGGCCGTGCCCGAGCGCGACCACCACGCCACCGAGCAGGAGGTGCTGGCCACGGCGGCCCGGACAGGGGCCTTGTTCCGCAGGTTTGTGCGGGGCATCCTGGCGGCCCTGTAGCCAGGATAAGCAAGCATGAGCCTTCCCAAAGTTCTGGAGCGCATTGATAAAGCCTGCCGCCGGGCGAGCCGAGACCCCCAGGCGGTGCGCCTGGTGGCCGTGACCAAGGAACACCCGGTGGCCGAGATTCGGGAGCGGGTCTTGCGGTATGGCCGGTTTCCCCTGGGCGAATCGCGTATTCAGGAGGCCCTGTCCAAAATGGACGAACTTGTGGCCGAGTGGCACTTTATAGGGCCCCTCCAGCGCAACAAGGCCAGGTTTGCGGTGCGCTTTGAGCTAATTCACTCCATAGACTCGGTTCGGCTGGCCGAGACGGTAGCCCGTAAGGCCATGGAAAACGGCAAGGTGCAGCGGGTACTGCTCGAGCTCAACTTGGGCCGCGAACCCCAGAAACATGGATTCCTGGAGGAGGAGTTGCCCGAAGCTCTCGCTCAGATTCGTGCGATGGAGGGCCTGCGGGTAGACGGTCTGATGACGGTGGCCCCCTACACCGAAGACCCCGAGACGGTGCGGCCCATTTTTGCACAGCTCTCGAGGCTGGCCGACCTGTACCGGCTTCCCGAGCGGAGCATGGGCATGTCGGGCGATTTTGAAGTTGCGGTGGAGGAGGGCGCGACCTTGGTGCGGGTGGGGCGGGCCATATTCGAACCGGATACTTGAGTAAAGTGAGGAAAACCAGGGTAACCGAATGGCTTTTGAGCGCTGTCCTCGATATTTTTGTATCGGCTGTAGTAGGCTAAAGCCGTGGATGAGCGCATGACGGGTGAGTTTCGGATGAGCGAGCGGGGCGACCTCACACCTCTGGACATTCGCTATCAGGAGTTTCGACAAGGGCTTCGGGGTTACTCAGTAGCCGAGGTGCGTGAGTACCTGGGCCGGGTGGCTGATGTGCAGACCGCCCTGATTGAAGAAAACGAGCGCTTGAGAAGCCATATCCGCGAGCTCGAGGCCGAGCTGGCCAAGTCCAGGGAGGGCGAGGCCGAACTCAAGCGGGCGGTGGTAGCGGCTGAACGCATTGCCCGCGAGATTAAGGCCCAGGCCGAGCGCGAGGCCGAGCTTATCAAGCGCGAGACCGAATCCGAGCGTCAGGCAGCGCTTCAGGAGCTGATTGACCAGATGAAGCGCATCAAAGCCGATATAGAGCAGGTTCGCAACGAGCGCGACCTGTTTGTGGGCCAGTTTCGGGCCTTGTTGGAAGGTTACATGTCTTCACTGGATAGGTTCAAACGCTGATGCTGATGTGCTGTCGCAGGTCGAAGGCCAGAGGCTTGGAGCTACCTACCCGGGAGCCTGCGCTGGGTTCGGCGTTTTTTGGGAATTGGGAAAAGGAAACTCAAAAAAAGCTCCGAATCGGCGTCAAAATGACGGAAAAGCGCAGAGATTACCTTTTCTTTGCCCTGGGTCGGCACCAGACACTTGACTTTATAACTATCGCACACCCAGGCGAGCCAGGGCCGCCAGCCAGCTTTCGCGCTGCCAGTAGGCTTCCTTAAACTGACCCCACACGGCAAACCCCGTAGCCCTGAGCCCAATTTGCTCGGCTAGAATGAGCGCCCTGGGCAGGTGAGGCTCATCGGTTACGATAATCACCTGAGCCTTGCCGATGATGGGCGCAATGTTGCTCAGATTCTCCCAGGTGCGACGGCTTTCTTTTTCACAGTAGAGAACCGAACGCGGGACGCCCCTGGCTTGCAGATACCGACAGCCGACCTCGCCCTCGCTGTAGCGGTCGCCGGGGCGACGCCCGCCCGTGACGGCAATGCGGGGGGCATAGCCCTGGCGGTACAGGTGCAGGGCGGCCTCGAGCCTGTTTCGGAAGATAACCGAGGGCACGCCGTTGTACTGCGCGGCCCCCAACACCACAATCCAGTCGGCTTTTTGCAGCGAACCAGAAGCGGCTTTGGGGCTAAAGAAAACCAGCCCCAGAAAGAGCATTCCAAGCGTCCACCACCGCATATGCAAATCCTACCCCTATCGCTGCAAAAGTGCTTGCAACAACTCCCCAGGGTACTCGAATCGGGGGTGCAAAGTCGAGTTGTGCGGCGTGGCCAGAAACCACACCGGTAAGTCTATGGCCTGCGCTGCCCGCAAGTCCCCTTCTGAGTCGCCAATGTAGAGCACCTCGCCGGGCTTGAGGTTAAAGTGCTCCAGGGCCCGCTGCAAAAGGGCCGGGCTGGGCTTGGGTGGGGCATCCTCCCGTGTCAACACCAGGTCAAAGGCTAGCCGGTGCTTTCGCAAAGCAGCTTCGGTAGCAATGCGGTGATTATTGGTCAGGAGGGCAGTGTTGAGACCTATAACACTCAGCTCCTCAAGCAAGTCCGCCATACCTTCGCGTAGCTCGGAACTGGCCGACAAAGCCTGCTCGTACTGCAATAACTTGTTATGAAGGAGGACTTGTTCGTCCGTTGGGCGCCTTGCAATGCCTTCCAGAATGAGCAGGTCGGGCTCGAGGCCGTGGCTTTTTTTGAACTCCGCCCAGGGGTTAACAGCCCTCGGCTTCAGTACCGTGTCATCCAGATCAAAGAAAACCGCCTTCAGAGCGTCCACACCTCAAAGCGTACCTGGAAAGATCAGGATAGGTTGTGGCCTCTTGTGACTTTTATCATCTTCCCCTGACGAAACGGGTGCTATACTTATTGTAAGTTGAGACCACGAGCCGCGCTCCCGGAAGCCCAAAACGGTGGAGGGAGCGGGTTTGTCTTTTAGCTCAACTTGGGTGATTGATTAGTGGAGAAAATCTTCGGACGCACCAACGGTCTCAAGCCTAGCGAAAAGAAGCGCCTTGCCAACCTGTACAACCGCCGTGTGGGGGCCAACCGGCTTGTGTCGGCTGAACTAGTCCGCACGCTGGCGGCTCTGTCAGAGGAGCTGGAAAAGCCTATCAGCCTGCTATTTGACCGGGGCGGGCGGGTGATTCGAGTGGCGGTGGGGGATGCGAAGGAACTGCCCGTGCCCGAGTCGGCCCTGGTAGAAACCCGTCTTTCCGGCTATCGTGTGCTGCACACCCATCTGGGCAGCGGCGGGCTTTCACGGCCCGACCTCTCTATGCTGTTTTTGCACCGACTGGATGCCATGGCAGCCCTGGAGGTAGAGCAAGGCCACCCCGGCAAGCTGCACCTGGCCCAGCTTTCACCGCCCAGGGCCGATGAGGAAGACTGGCAGATTCTGCCATCCAGGCCCTACCACGAATACCTGGAGTGGGACGTAAGTGCTGCGGTGGGTGCACTGGAAGAGGAACTGTCGCGCCAGGCTCGAGGGCTGGACTTACGGGACGGTTCGGGCGAACGAGCCTTGCTGGTAGGGCTCGACCAGGGCGAAGGGGTGCAGGCCGAGGTAGACCTGTCTGAACTGGCCGAGCTGGCCCGCACTGCCGGAGCCATAGTGGCCCACAAGGAGCTGGTGTTCCGCCCCAGCCTAGACCCACGCTATGCAGTGGGCCGAGGCAAGGTGGAGGAACTGGTGTCGCAGGCTTACCACCAAAACGCGGGCACCCTGATTTTTGGCATAGAACTGAGCGCGGCGCAGGCCCGGGAGCTCGAGGCCATCACCGGCCTCAAGGTGCTGGATCGCACGCAGCTCATCCTGGACATCTTTGCCCAGCACGCCCGCACCCCCGAGGCCAAGGTACAGGTGGAGCTGGCCCAGCTCAAGTATCTGCTGCCCAGACTGGTGGGTAAGGGCAAAGAGCTGTCCCGCCTGGGCGGCGGTATCGGTACCCGGGGGCCGGGGGAGACCAAGCTCGAGGTGGATCGGCGCCGTTTGCAAGACCGCATCGCCGAGCTGACCCGCAAGCTGCGAGAAATAGCCGGCCGGCGCCAGGAAACCCGGCGTCAGCGTGAGAAATCGGGCCTGCCCATCGTGGGGGTGGTGGGCTATACCAACGCCGGCAAAACCACCCTGATGCAGGCACTGGCCAAAAAGGGTGAAGAGGGCGAGAACAAACTTTTTGCCACCCTGCGGCCGCTGACCCGCCGGGGCTTCCTGCCCGGTATTGGAGAGGTGCTCTACACCGATACGGTAGGCTTCATTCGCCGTATGCCCAGCGACTTGCTGGAGGCTTTCCGCTCGACCTTAGAAGAGCTGCGCGACGCCGACGTACTCCTGCATGTGCTGGATGCTTCCCAGGAGGGTGCCCTGGAGCGCTATCAGGTAGTCGAAGGCTTGCTGGCCGACCTGGGTGTAGAGGCAAAGCGCATCCTGGTGCTCTCCAAAGCCGATCAGGCCGGTGGCTTCGACCTCGAGTTCCTCAAAGAGCGTTTGGGGGGGGTACCCGTTTCAGCAGTCAAGGGTTTTGGACTCCAGGAACTCAAGGAAGCTCTGGCCAGTACCCTTGTGGGCCAGGGGGTGCGTCCGGTGGCATGGGCGTATGTGCCCCCTGAAGTGGCGGCAGCAGTACCGGCTTCAACTGACCGATAGCCGGTCCCAGCAAACCACCCTCAATTCAGAACTCCGTACACGCAGGCAGTGATGGCCTCTGTATCTCTGGTCACCGGTTTCAAAGCCGTGTATCCAGATGATACCGAATTCAAATGGACAGTTTGCAAAACCAAAAACCCTGTTGAATCCTGGAGCACACCCCTCCCTGAGGGTCGGTGAAAAAGTGTCATCCGTCGGTGACGAAACCACCGAATCTGGCGATCGAATGTGCGTGGCTTGCGATGTACGGGTCTGCGCTTGATTTACACCGCGCGGTGTTGTCTAGATTTACATTCGGATGCCGGAATTCGAAGCAGGGGTCCGCGTCAATATGTTTGAAAACCCTTCAAGCCGGTGGCCTCGCTCCACTGAACGTCTAGCTGCTCAACTCTTGCACCCCTGGGGCCCTGGCGCAAGTGGTGAATCAGGTGCTCGAGGTCGGCTTTTTCGCCCTCGGCTACCACTTCTACCCGCCCATCCGCAAGGTTCTCGGCGTAGCCGGCGAGGCCGAGTTCAAAGGCCTTTTTGCGGGTGAAATAGCGGTAGCCCACCCCTTGCACCTGTCCACTGACCAGAACGGTGATTCGAAGCACGTATTCAATCTACCTACAACAGTGTCGCATAAACCAGCCGATGGAGCGCTGGCCTGTCCTGGATAGGCGCTTGAAGGCAGCAGGCCTTGCGTAGACCCGGTTGTCCGAGGGGATATTTTGGACTTAGCACAAAATTGGCCGGTTCGTAACAGCATGGATTGGCCTGCGATGGGTATTTTCCTAGATTCCACTCAGACTCTTGGGCTAGACTGAGTCTTGTGCGGTTTGGGCGCTGGCTTCCGGCAATTTTGCTCCTCCTGCTGGTGGGGCTGCCAGCTTTTCCACCGCTCATCAGCTATGCTTTGCAAGAGGGGCTCAAAGCGGCCAATTTTACCGGACAGTGGCAGGCGGTTGGCGGGTATTTACTCGGCGGAATCGAGCTGCGCGGGGTTCAACTCGAGGGCGGTGGGCTAAGGGTTGAGGCCCAGCGCCTGCGGATTGGCTACAACCTGCTCAGTTTGCAGCGGCGCGAACTACCCTTGCGGATTTTCGCCGAAGAAGGCGATGTTTTTTTACGCTGGGACGCGATTATTCCCGAACAGCGCCAGCCGGGAGCCCCTGCGCCCATCCGCCTGCGGGTGGATGAGCTGGTGCTGAACCGCGTCAGTGTGCAGATCGAGCAAAGCCAGAAATTTTTTTTGCCCACCCTGCGGGCCACTGTGCGGGGCAGCGGTCCCTATCAGGTCTCGGTGGCGCTCCCGGATGGAAAGCTCATAGGAACAGTCCAGCGTACCGGGCGTGAGTTTGAGGCCTGGCAGATTGAGGCCAGGGGCGACTTGAGGGCGGCCCGCTACTGGTTCGATGGTATTGAGGCGGGGGAGCTCTGGGGCACCTGGACAATTGGCCCCAAAGTCAAAAACGGCATTCTGGGCAACAACCAGATCAAGAACGCGCGGGTGAAGATTGTGGGCTTCAGCCTTAGCGATATTTTCGGCAGCGTGGATTTTGATGGGCAGATGGTCACGGCCAACCTGGTCGGGCGGGGTCTGGAGGGCCCCCTCAAAGGCTCGGCCACCGTAGACCTGCCCAAGCAGGAGTACCGCTTTCGGGTGGAGGGCAACCCCACCCTGCCAGCCCTGGCGCAAAACTTTGGCCTGCGGCTGCCCATTAGCGGGGGCGGGCCGCTGGTGCTCGAGGGCCGGGGCTGGCAGAACCTGGTGCTGAGCGGGCGCTACCGCGGCGAAGGCCGCCTGCTGAACGAGCCCCTAAGCTACGAAGGAACCCTGGCCTTCGATAAGAAGTTCCGCCTCGATACCGTGGTGGACGGCGCTTTTTTCGACCGAACCTTTCAGGCCACGGTGGCTTTGCGCAACACCGACGAGTACACCGTGACCCTGCGCGACTCCTTTCGCAGCAACCTGCGCCTGAGGGGCAAGGGTTCTATCACCCAGGCCGAGGGCACCCTGGTCTGGCCTAAACCTCTACTCGGAGAAGCAGCGCTGCGCTTTGCCAGCAGCGGGCCACGCTGGCAACTAGGGGTGCAGTCGGAAAACGTGGGCCTCCCCACCGCCAAGCCCTTTAGCCTGTCGGGCAGCCTGCAGGGGCAGGGCCCGGAGGTACAGGGCCGGTTGGGAGCACTGAACCTGAACGGCACCTGGGATAACCTGCAGATGCAGCTCTCGGGCTTGGAACTGCTGGTGGGTCAGCTTACCGGGCAGGCCAGCCTTAAGGCGGGGCGTTTTAGCGGCGACCTCAACTACGACTCGCCCTATACCCGCTTCCCCCTTGCGGTACGGCAGGAGGGCAACGCCTGGCGGCTTTCCAACCGCTATGCCGAGGGGCTTTACCGCAACGGGGTGTTTACCCTGGGGGTGCGCGACCTGCCGCTGCAGGTGCTGGAAGCCTTCAAGCTCTCGGGCGATTTGCGCTACGCCGAAGGCAGCCTCTCGGGCGGCTGGAACCTGCAAAGCGAGCGGGTAGCGCTGGACGGGGAACTCTACGACCTGGCCACCCGCTACCGGGGCGAGGTGCGTACCCCCCTGCGGGTGCTGCCCCTGAGCGGCACTGCTGATAGCGCCGGCCTTAAAGCCCGGCTCGAGACCCTCGATATCACCGCCAACGGAATCGATGGACTGCTGCTGCGGGGGCCTCTGGTGCTGGGTCCACAGATTCGCCTGGAAGCCAACCTGGGTTTGCAGGGCTCACGTTATAAAGGCGAAGTGCGCTTTGATACGCCCTGGCTGCGCGGCGCCGTGGAGGGGCGCGGAGCCACGCTGTGGGCCACCGCCGAAGGCTACGCCGAGCTGGCCGGCCCGGTCTGGCCCACCACCGCCCTCGAGGGCCGCCTGACCCTGCCGCTCACGGGCGCGATTGAAGTTCCCCCAGTGCCCCTGCGAGCAAACCGTACCGAGGTGCGCTGGCCGGGAGGGCGGGTCGAGCTGAAGGCCGGGCTCCCCTTTGAAGGCATCCTGCCGCTATTAGTAAACCGCGAGCCCGGCAGCCTGCAGGCCCGAGGGAACCTCGAGCGGGGCAGCCTGGAACTGCGTACCCCCTATGGGGTGGTGAATGGGCAGGGCGCCTGGCGCAACCTGGCGGTGCGGGGGCGTCTGAATTACGCTGGGTACGCGGGCGAGCTGCAGGGGCAGGCCGATTTGTTTGGCTTGGCCTACCAGGGGCGCTTGCGCCTGCCGCAGTTGGAGGGGGCGCTCGAGTTTCGAGGTCGCAGCACCAATCTGAGCTACTCGGGGCTCTTTCAGAATGGCCGCCTGACCCTGGCCGGGGATTATCGCCTGGTAGCGGGGAACCCCCTGGAAGGGCTGCGCCTGCGGGCCATTGCCTCCGGCTACGACCTGCGCCGCTGGGGGCTGCCGGGAACCCTGACGGGCAACTGGTCGGAGCAGGGTGGGCGTCTGAGCCTGGAAACCCCCTATGGGCAAGCCCAAATGGCGGGGCGGGCCTTGCTGGGGCCGGCGAGCCTGGAAGCCCAGAGCCCCTACGGCACGGTGCGGGGGCTGGTCTCGACGCAGTCGGTGGCGCTCAGGGGCAGTTTGCGCCTGCCGTATTTGAGCGGCACGGTAGAAGTAGGTGGGCCGTGGAACAACCTGGAAGCCAGGGGCCAGGGGCGCTACAACCTGCCCTATCTGGAACCCCAGCCCTGGCGGCTCAGTGCGGACGTGCTGGAACAAACCTGGAAGCTGGAAGGACCCTTGGAACTGGAAGGAAAGGGGCTTTCCTATGCCGGAAGGGTGAACTGGCCCTACCGAGTTCTGGAGCGTTCGGGGGTGTTGCAGGGTAATCTACAAGGGCAAAGCCTGGCGTTACAGGGCAGTGTGCGCACCACCTATGCGGGCCTTCCCCTCAGCGCTACCGTGCAGGCCGAAGGCGCCGATCTGGCGCGGCTGCAAGCGAGCCTCAACCTGCCCGAAGGGCGGGTGCAACTTGCTAAAGGGCAGGTGGGGTTCGACCTCGAGACTGCCCACCTGGCCCGAATTTTCAACGCCGATGTGCAAGGGCGTATGAGCGGAAGCCTGGACTTAGCGGGGCTGCTTTCATCAGGTGGCCTTGCTTCCGCCGTGCCGGAGGGCGAGATGGCAGGGCAGTTGCAGGTCTATGGGCAGCAGGTGGTGGTGGATTACAAAGACCGATCCCTCTCGGCTTTTTTGCCACAGTACCGGGCCGGGGTGGTGGTGGAGCTCGAGCCCGGCAACGACCCCCGGATCATTGGGGTGGGCGACCTCGAGGGCTTGCTCAGTGTGGGTGAACAGCTTCAGGGCCGGTTGTCGTACCGCGTACAGAATGTGAACCTAGAGGCCCAGATTCGAGGCCCGCGCCTACGGCCCGAGTTCTCGCTGGTGACCGATACCCCTGTGGCCAAGATTACGGCGCAGGGGAGCTATGCCCTTGAGCAGAGCCGGGGGCAGGCCCAGGTACTGCTCGAGAGCCCCTATGCCCAGGCCAGCCTGGAACTCTCCAGCACAGGCAGTAAGTACCAGGCCAGCGGAAGGCTTACCAGCCTGCAATACCTGCGACAAAACGGGCCCTTGCGCCTGAGTGGCGAAGGCGCCCGCTGGACGATTGCGTGGGCTGCGCCCATGCGGGTGGAAGCCCAGGGTCAGGCGGCCAATTTGGAAGAGGTGCGGCTTTCGGGGCAGGGGAGCCTCGAGGTGGGTGAACGCCTTTTTGCTCTATCGGGCAACCTGGCCCTCAGTGGCGAAACCTTCACCGGTCTGATGCGGGCTCGAGGCGAGCAGATCGCCCTGGAGCTGCGGGGAGAAGGCAACAGTCTGGCGGCACGTGGCACCGCCTACGACGCCTACGTCGAGGCCCGTACCAACCGCCAGGGCGACCTGAGCGGCCAGGTGGGCTATACCCGCACCTTGGCCGCCAATACCCTGAAAGCGCGGGGCACCTTAGGTGGAACCCTGTTCAAGCCGGAGCTGGTGGGCGAGGGCACCCTGGCAGGGCGTGGGGCCGAAGTGGCCCTCAGATTTGGCTACCAACCCGTTCCCTCTCGGGACGGCCAGGAGCCAGTGCGCCCAGAGGAGCAGCTCTGGGCCGAAGCCCGGGGGGCGGGGTTGTCGGCCAGCCTGGTTGGGGGCCGGGTAAAGCTCAGTATGGACAGCGACCTCGAGCCCTTTACAGGCCTGCCCATCCGCCTTCAGGCCCAGGGCGAAGGGCCCTGGGAGAGCCTGAGTCTGCCGCTTCGGATCAGCGGCCCCAACCTCGAGGCCAGCGGTACAGCCCTCCCGGCAAAGCTGCAGGCCCAGATCGGGGGTCGCTACGAGCAACAGCGCTTTAACCTGAGCTACGACGGCGAGCTGCAACTGCGACTGGATGGCCCCTATGCCATCGGCACAGCCCGCTGGGTGGGCAATGCGCCGAGTGGGTTGCTGCAACTCGAAGTTCCGCTGCCCGGTGGGCGGCTGGTGGGGCGGGCCAGCCTGGGGG
>NZ_QWKY01000031.1 GCF_003574035.1 Meiothermus hypogaeus
GCCGCCACATTCGACTTTCACACTTCCGCAGTTCTGGCAAGCTACACTATCTTTGGGCTTCTCTGGGTTATTCACAAATCCAGTTTAGAAGCCCCTTCCTTTGCTCAACCGAATTTTTTATATGACTCATGTGGTGTATGTTATTTACATAACCTAGGGGTGGGTGTTATAGTGCTCGGATGGACAGGATTATCGTCCGGGGAGCCAAAGAGCACAACCTGAAGAACATTACCGTTGAACTGCCCCGGGGGCAGTTCATCGTCATTACGGGGGTCTCGGGCTCGGGCAAGAGCACTTTGGCCTTCGACACCATTTACGCCGAAGGGCAGCGCCGCTATGTGGAGAGCTTGTCGTCGTATGCGAGGCAGTTTTTGGGAGTGATGGAAAAGCCCGACGTGGAGAGCATTGAGGGGCTTTCGCCGGCCATTTCCATTGACCAGAAGACCACCTCGCATAACCCGCGCTCCACGGTGGGTACGGTCACCGAGGTACACGACTACCTGCGCCTCCTGTTTGCCCGTGTCGGCACCGCCTACTGCCCCCACTGCGGGCGGCCCATCGAGCGGCAGTCGGCCTCGGAGATTACCGACCGGCTCTTCCGCCAGCCCGAGGGCACCAAGGCTATCCTGATGGCCCCGGTGGTGCGGGGGCGCAAGGGCGAGTACCGCAAAGAGTTCCAGCAACTGCAAAAAGAGGGCTATGCGCGGGTGCGGGTAGACGGGGTGATCTATACCCTGGAAGAAGCCCTGGGGCTGCGGCTGGAGAAGTACGAGAAGCACGACATTGACCTGGTGGTAGACCGGGTGGTCTTGAAGCCGGAGGAACGTGCCCGCATCGCCGAGTCGGTGGAGCTGGCGCTGTTGCGGGGTGAGGGGCTGATGCGGGTTTTGTACCCCGATACGGGCAAAGAAGAGCTTTTCTCGGAAAAGTTTGCCTGCCCAGAGCACGGAAGCGTGCTGGAGGAGTTGGAGCCCCGCATCTTTTCCTTCAATGCCCCTTACGGGGCCTGCCCGGACTGCTCGGGCCTGGGCTATAACCAGGTCTTCGACCCCGAGCTGGTGGTGAACCCTGAGCTGTCGCTGGCCGAGGGGGCCATCATCCCCTGGAGCAAGGGCCGCGACAACGGCAAGGGCTACCTGTGGGATCGGCTGCGGGCGCTCTCGGAGCACCTGGGCTTTGACATGAAGACCCCTTTCAAACAACTTTCTTCGGAGGCCCAGCACGCTGTGCTGTACGGCCTGCCTGAGCCTTTCGAGGTGGTCTTCCGGCGCAACGGGCGCGAGACCATGCGCTTTATGGTGAGCTATGAGGGTGTCATTCCCTGGCTCGAGGGCCGCTACAACGAGACCGAGTCCGAAGGGCTGCGCGAGGCCCTGGAAGCCTACATGACCCTCAAGGCCTGCCCGGCCTGTGGGGGAACCCGATACAAGCGCGAGGTGCTCTCGGTGCGGGTGGGGCAGTTTAACATTGCCGAAGTTTCAAACCTGCCGGTGCGCGAGGCCAAGCAGTTCTTCCAGGCGGTGGCCCACAACAACCTGATGGAGGTGGGAGAGAAGCTTAAGCCCTTTCGCATCCCCCTCGAGGGCCTGGCCGAGCCCCTCGAGTACCGCAACCTGAACGAGTTCCAGATGCAGGTGGCTGCCCCCATCTGGCGCGAGATTTACAGCCGCCTGGGCTTTCTGGAGGATGTGGGCCTGGACTACCTGACCCTCGACCGCGCGGCCAACACCCTCTCGGGCGGCGAGGCCCAGCGTATTCGACTGGCTACCCAGGTGGGCTCGGGCCTGACCGGGGTGCTCTATGTACTGGACGAGCCTTCCATCGGGCTGCACCCCCGCGATAACCAGCGTCTGCTCTCCACCCTCAAAAAGCTGCGCGACCTGGGCAACACCCTGCTGGTGGTGGAGCACGACGAAGAAACCATGCGCGAGGCCGACTGGATTGTGGATATGGGGCCGGGGGCCGGGGTGCACGGGGGCGAGGTGGTGGCCGAGGGCACCCTGGATGAAATTGTGAATCACCCCAAGAGCCTGACCGGGGCCTACCTGCGGGGCAGCAAGCACATCCCGGTGCCCAGGGCCCGCCGAAAAGGCAACGGCAAATGGCTGGTGGTGAAGGGGGCCCGCGAGCACAACCTGAAAGGCGTTAACCTGAAAATCCCCCTGGGTAAGTTCGTGGCCATTACCGGGCCGTCTGGGTCGGGGAAATCTACCCTCGTTCACGACATCCTTTATGCCGCGCTGGCTCGAGACCTGATGCGGGCCAAGGCCATTCCGGGCCGCTTCGAGGGCCTCGAGGGCATCGAACACCTGGACAAGGTCATCGAGATTGACCAGTCGCCCATTGGCCGCACCCCCCGCTCCAACCCCGCTACCTATACCGGCATCTTCGACGAAATTCGCGATCTCTTCTCCAAGACCCCCGAAGCCCGCAAGCGCGGTTACGAGGCCGGGCGCTTCAGTTTCAACGTCAAGGGAGGGCGCTGCGAGGCCTGCAGCGGCGACGGCACCAAAAAGATCGAAATGCTGTTCCTGCCCGACCTTTACGTGCAGTGCGAGGTCTGCAAAGGCAAGCGCTACAACAAAGAAACCCTGGAAGTGAAGCTCCGTGGTAAAAACATCGCCGACGTGCTGGACATGACCGTAGAGGAGGCGCTGGTCTTCTTTGAGAACATCCCTACCATTGCCCGCAAGCTGCAACTGATGGTGGACGTAGGCCTGGGCTACATGAAGCTGGGCCAGCCCTCGCCCACGCTCTCGGGCGGCGAGGCCCAGCGTATCAAACTCTCCACCGAGCTCGGCCGCCGCTCCACCGGGCGCACCCTGTACATCCTGGACGAGCCCACTACCGGCCTGCACTTCGAGGACACCGCCAAGCTGCTCTCCGTCCTGCACCGCCTGGTCGATGGGGGCAATACCGTGGTGGTGATCGAGCACAACATGGATGTGGTCAAGACCGCTGACTGGGTAGTTGACCTGGGCCCCGAAGGCGGCGCACGGGGTGGCCAGATTGTGGCCGAAGGCACCCCCGAGGAGGTAGCCCGCACTTCCAGCCCCACCGGGGCTTTCCTGGCCCGGATTCCCGAGATCGGGCAGAAGGTGGGCGTAGCGGCGGACTAAAACTTGTCTATAGCACCAAGGGCCTCCACGATTTATCGCGGTTCGCTCTATTTGTCACTGCAACCACCTGAATGTTGGATTACTTCGTATTGGCTCGGAACGGTATGCATGGGATTTCATATCTAAAGAGCACATAACGCTGGTGTAACGGAAGCCCTGCTACCCTGGCGAAGCCTGCATAGTTCTGCTTAGCCCTGGCTCCTGCCGGGCGTCGTTGTGCTCGTGCAAGCCGAACAGGAGCATCCTATGGCAAAGACCAAATCTCGGAAGAGTGTGCAGAGTCATTTCGACCAGTCCATTGCCCAGCTCAGCCCCAGCCTGCAACGGGAGATGCAGGAACTCCGCAAACAGGAGGCCAAAATCCTCAAACTGTTGAGCGATCCCACAAAAGCCGAGCAATATCTGTCCAATCCGCTACAACTTTTGCAATCCGGAGGGATTCGGGTGCCCACCTTGCTCAAGCGGCGGTTGCAGCAGTTTGACCCCAACCTGGCCCAGCATCTACAACGCCAAAGCTATGCCCTGCCCAACGGTCAGACCGTTACGGCCCGCATCCGGGTGCGCTTTACTCAGGGGCCCAAGGAGGGTTGAGATGCCAGGTAATCAGACCCAGCGTTTTGATGCCGTGATGGAGTTTACCGAGCAAAGCGTCAACGATGTGATCTCGACTTTTTTTGACTCGGGCGGCCTGTTATCCAGTTTTTTGAATGCCGTGGGCCTGGGCTCGGCAGAAGGGGCTTTTTCGTTGGACATGCTGTTTGATCGGCCTAGCGATGTGCCGTTGCCTGCCGGGGCCAGCAATGTGATTGACCTGCGCTTTGATATTGGCGCGGATGGCAGCCTGGGGCAACTGCGGGCGGTGGTGGGGCTCAATATGAACCGCGTTGCCTCCAACGACTTTGATATTGCCGAGGTGGATTTTCGTAATCAGCTGCACTTTACAGGTTTTACTGCTGGTAGCATTCCTATTCCAGGGCTGCCCAATTTGTTTGCCAACTTCTTGCGCAACCAGGTAGGGGCCATTCCGCTTTTTCCGGTGCCGGTCAAGCGGGCGGCCACCGACCCAGCCGATTTGCCCACCCGGGGCGACATTCGCATTATTGACGACACCTCTGCTGCCGACCGCGACGCGCTGGCCATCATGCTGACATTTGCCGGAGGTAGTGTGGGCAATGCGGCGGGCCTGCAACACTTCATCAACCCTGGCGACACCGGGGCCATTGCCATTTTCTTCCGTTGGTTGGCGCGGATTCTCAGGCCCAGGGTGGCCAGCGCGCTCCAAACCGACCAAGCCAACTTTGACATCGGCGACGATTTTCTGCGGCTCAACCGCACCATCAAGGTTTCTGGGGGCGGCGAAACCGCCGACCTGACCAAACTCGAGCTGCGTCTGCGGAATGGCTTCATCGAGCTGAAGGGCGAAATTGCCAAGTCGGGCTTTTGCTACGATGCCACCGGCAAGATTGCAGGCCGTATTCGGGCCGAGGTGGTAGGCGGCGAACTGGTGTTCAAAGCCGAGATTGACGACCCTGATGTGGACATTGATATCCCCTGGTATTGCTGGCTGGGGGCAGCCGTGATCGGGGCCATCGCTGGTGGGTTGGTGGGCGTGCTGGTGGGGGCCGTAGTGGGTGCGGTGGGTGGAGCCGTTGTGGGGGGTGTGGTAGGTGGTGTTGTGGTGGGGGGCATTGTGGGGGCCATCCTGATTGGCATCCTGGTGCCGGTGCTGCTGGCCATTGCCGAGAACGTGATCGAAACGACGGTGGAGGGCATTGCTGGGAACCTGGCCGATAAGCTCCGACAAGACCTCCAGGTTCCCGCCATTGGCCTGAACCTGATCTTCCAGCGGGTTTTTATTGATGATGTAGCCATCAACTTTGATGCCAGACCCATTGAGAAAGTACCGATTCGAGCCTCGGGGGTGCTCGAGGTGCGCAACGGGCAGTTGATTGACCTCGACAACGGCCAGGTGGGTTCGGAAAGCATGGGTAGTGCCGATCTGGAGTGGCGTGGTAGTGGTTTTGGTCGTCAGCTTCGCACCCGTTGTGGAGCGCGATTGGCCCGCACCGGCCTTCAGGATTTCGCCAGCATTTTGCGCTGGAAACTCTACCCCTTCCACTATGCGGATGCCACAGTTCCCTTGCACGAGTTAGCCATTCCATTGCCCTTCCCCGACCTGCCCTTTTTGCCGGAGTCGCAAAAATACCTCGAGACCCGCCTGGTCTATGCCCTCAAGACCGCCGAGGGCCGTTACAGCGTGGTGCAGGTGAGCGAGGTCTTCGATGATCGCATCCGCTTGCGCTACAAAACCTACGAAAAACCCATGCCCTCGGTGCAACTCTCTGGCGAGTTTGCCTGCGAAGGGTGGCAGCTTCCCGAGGTGGTCGCCGATCTAGAAAACATCCGCTTCGAGGCTACCCCACGCGCCAACCTGCGCTTTCAGCCATCCAAAACCCCTCACCCAGCCCTGGCGCGGCTGGGGCGTTGGAGAAGAACGGTGATTCGCCAGACCTCCCGAACCGGCCATTTCCGGGCCACAATAGAGAACTTTAGCGGAGCTCTTAGTTATCACTGGCACGTGGCCGGAACCGACCTGCTAAAAAAACAGGGTACTCTGGATATCGGTAACCAGAAAGCTACCTACCAGATAGACCAGGGCCACCTGATCCTGACCCTGCAAAATCAGAAACTCCCCAGAGCCATGGAATTTCTGGTCAAGGTGACAGTGAACGACAAGGCTGGTAATGCTGTTAGCGCCTCCAAATGCGTCAAGTTTGCACCGTTTTGCAAAAGCGAGGTAGGGGTAATCCCGGTGTTTGATCTGCAACTAGACACTTTCCACCAGCACTTCTCGGTCGTGCGGCTGCCCCTGGCAACCCTCGAGCCCACCGGGAAACCTCCCAACAAGCAACCTCCCAGGAGTTTCAGCCGTAGATAAAGTGCCTTCGCCCTGTCTCCCCCAACCGGATTTCCGGGTAGGGGAGATGTTTTTTCACGCTAAAAGTATTGGCAGGTAGCAAAGAACTTCAGACCAACGGGGTGCTCAGACCGTAGGCTTCCAGCATGCGAAACATGAGCTCGCGGGCTTCTTCGTCCTCGGCGTAGTTGACGGTGTCGCTGGAAATCACCAGCACCGGCGAGAGGTCGTAGGCCCCAACCCAGGCTTCATAGAGGCGGTTGAGCGAGGCCAGGTACGCGGTGGGGATGGTCTGCTCGTAGGCCCGCCCCCGACGGGCAATGTGGGCTTGCAGGGTTTCGACCGAGGCCCGCACATAAATCAGCAGGTCGGGTTTGCGCAGGGCGGGCGCAATACCCTCGTAGAGGGCCAGGTAGGTCTGCCAGTCCCGCTCGGAGAGGTGGCCCTCGAGCCACAGGTTCTGGGCGAAGATAAAGGCGTCCTCGAAGATGGTGCGGTCCTGCACCACATGCTGGGCAGGGTTGATCTGCTCGAGGTGCTGCTTTAGCCGCTTGGCCAGGAAAAAAACCTGCGACTGAAAGGCCCAGCGCCCCATATGGGCGTAGAAGTCGGCCAGGTAGGGGTTCTCGTCCACGGCTTCGTAGACCGGCAAAAGCCCATAGCGCTCAGCCAGCAGTCCCGTCAGGGTAGACTTACCGGAGCCAATGTTGCCTGCAATTGCGATATACATGGGGGTTGAGGGTCAAGCGTCGGGGGTCTAGGGCCAAAAACCAGGCGGTCCTGGATACTAATTTCAAGAGCGCTCGAGACCCGCAGGGCTTGCGGCAGGGTCGGGATGCCCCGGATTGGCTGTCGGGATGCCCAGTCTCTCCTGTACGCGCCGCACCACCCAGTCCCGGTCGGCTTCGCGCTCGGCAAAGTCGAGCTCCTGGGTGTCCAGCACCCACAAGGGATGGGGGTAAGTGGCAAAGTGGCGCTCGTAGAACTCGCTCAAGCGGGCTAGGTACTCGGGCTCCATCTGCTTCTCGAAGACCCGCCCCCGGCGACGGATGCGCTCCAGTATGACCGGCAGGGGGGCCCGCAGGTAGAGGGTCAGGTCGGGGGTGGGCAGCTTGGGCGAGAGGTGGGTGTAGAGGTCGTTGTACAGCTCCCACTCGGCCCCGCTCAAGTTCATGGCAGCAAAAATTGCGTCCTTGTCAAACAGGTAGTCGGCTACTACCCCTCGCGCAAACAGGCTGGGCTGCGAGAGGGGCAGCAGTTGCTTGTAGCGCGAGAGGAGGAAAAACACCTGCACCTTAAAGCCGTAGCGTACCGGGTCCTGATAGAACAGGGGTAAAAAAGGGTTCTCCTCCACCACCTCATGCAAACTCTCGGCCCCCAGCCGCTCGGCCAGCAGCCGGGCCAGGGTGGTTTTGCCCACCCCAATCACACCCTCGATAGCGATATACATCGTGCTATAGCGTCCAGGGTTGAGGGCCGAGTGTCAAGGGCCGTTTGTTTTCGAGCGCTTAACCCTCGGCCCTCGGCAGGCGCATCAGCGTCTGGCAATCATGGTCAGGCTGACGTCCAGCCGCCGTCCGTTGCGCCAGATGGTGAGGTTGACCCGGTCGCCCGGGCGGTATCGAGCGATGGTCTGGGTCACCTCGCTGGCATTGCGCACGGCGCGACCATTGACGGCCAGGACGATATCGCCCAGGCTGACCAGTTTGCCGCGCTGGTCACGCTGGGCTGGGCGCAGGCCGGCCCGTGCAGCGGGACCGCCGGGCTGCACCTTTTCAATCATGGCCCCGCGGGTCGAGAGCAGGCCCACCCGCCCCAGCAGGATGGGGTCGAGCTCGCCCAGGTCGAGCAGGGTAGCGCCCAGGTTGCCCCGCTGGGGCACCCCAAAGCGCTCGAGGTCGTTCACACTTTGCCGCACCAGGTCGCCCGGAATGGCCACCCCCACCCCGCCTACTCCGCTCAGGTCGCCCAGCGTGGCGTTGGCCACCCCCACCACCCGGCCTTGCAAATCCAGCACCGGCCCCCCCGAGTTGCCCTGCACGATGCGGGCATCGGTGAAAAGCAGGTCGCCAATTTCCGAGCCAATTTCGGGGTCGAGGTCGTTTTTCTCCGCAGCGGTGGGGCCGATTCCAGCCAGAATGCCGTAGGAGGACAGGTTGCGCTGTCCAAAGGGGCTGCCGATTACCACTAGGCCCATCCCCACCGGCAAATTTTGTGAACTGCCGAAGGAAAGCTGGGCCGGAGCCGTCACCCCCTGCACGGTCAGGATGGCGATATCAATGCCCTTGTCCACCGCAAACACCTGGGCCGGGAAGGAGCGCCCATCAAAGAGTTCCACGCTGATGTCGCGCAAGTCCTGCACCACATGGTAGTTGGTGATGATGCGGCTGGGTGCATAAAAAAAGCCCGAGCCGTTGGTAGGCCCTTCGTTGCCGGTCTGGGGGTCGCGCAGGATGCCAAAAATCTTGACCACGGCGGGTAAAGCCCGACGGATCACCTCCACCCGGGCTACCTCCTCGGGGGTGGTCAGGCGGGGTGCCTGGGCAAGAGCCGGGGTCAGGGCCAACAGGGTCAGGAGGGCTATCGTGCGCATCATCGGCAAACCTTTTTCATTCTCATATGCCGATGGTGAGTAATCAATAGCTATTCCTCAGAAACGCCCAAAGGGGGGGTTTTACTTCCTTGCAACAGGGTTTTGTGGACAAAAAAGCGCCTTTGGGAGGTTCAAGAAACCTTAATCTGCCGGGCTACATTACCTCTGGAGCCTGCAAGCCCAGCAATTCCAACCCTTGCTTTAGGGTCTGCCGCAAGGCTTTGACCAGCTCCAGCCGTACCCCCCGCAGCCCTGGGGAGGCGGTCAGAACCGGGGTGGCAGGCTTTCCGTCCGGGGTCTTGGCATTGTAAAAGCTGCTCCAGGCCGCAGCCAGCTCGAGCAAATACTGCGCCAGGATATGCGGAGCCTTGTTGCGGGCGGCGTCCTGCACAGCCTCGGGGAAGCGCAGGATGTTTTTCGCCAGGATAATCTCGTAGGCGGTGGCCTGGGCGTAATTGGCTTCTTCCTGCAAAACCCCCTGCTCATCGGCTTTGCGCAGAATGGAGCCGGCCCGGGCGTAGGCGTACTGGATGTAGGGGCCGGTATCGCCCTCAAAGCTCAGGGCCTGGTCGTAGCGGAAGTCAATCTGCTTTTTGGCCTCGGTTTTGAGCATGGCAAACCGCACCGCGCCCACCCCGATCTGCTCGGCGGCCTCCTCCGGGCTGGGGTGGTCGGGGTTTTTCTCGGCAATCACTTTCAGCACCCGCCGGACGGCCTCGTCCATCACCTCATCCACCGAGACCACAATGCCCTTGCGCCCCGACATCTGCTTGCCCTCGAGCAGCACCGTCTCGTAGGCCAGGTGGAAGCACTTTTCCGCCAGGTCGTGCCGACCTTCGACCTCGAGGGAAGCCTGCACCACCCGCAGGGCGTGGCTCTGACGGGTGTCCACCACGTTGATGGTCTCACCGGCCCCGCCAAAGGGCATGACCACCCCTTCAGGATGGGTGCTGTACAGGGTAGCGCCGCTGGGCTGGGTATCGTACTCCACAAACTTGATGCCTTGTAGCAGGCCCATCTTCCAGAACTGCAGGGCGATGTCCTTGGCGGTGTAGGTGCTGGTACCGTTGGAGCGAATGAGCACCAGGTAGGGGTCTTCCAAACCCGGAATGAAGGCGCTGGTGTCCATGACCAGGGCCCCGGCGTATTTGCCCTCGGTGGGTCTAAAGACGTAGGAGGAGCTTTCCAGGGCCTTCATGGCCTGGCCCAGCAAGCCCTCGCGCACGATGTCCGACTCCCACACCAGCGCGTCGTACTCGGCCCCCAGGCGGTACATGGTCTGGAGCTGCGAGCGCAGGATTTTGTCTACCTCAGGCCGTAGCTCGCCCGCCTCGAGCCGGTGCAGGGTTTCCTGCACGCCTTGCTCGATGACCGCTTTTTTCTCGGGGTCTTCCATGGCCTGGTGCAGCCGCACGTAGGCCTCGCCCACCCAGTGGTCGTATTTGACGTGGGCGGGGGCCTTGTCCAGGCCGAAATACTGCAGGGCATAGAGGCTCTCGGCGGCCTGCCGCCCGGTGTCGTCGATGTAGTTCATGACCTCTACCTCGCGCCCGGCAAAGCGCAGGATGCGCGAGAGCGAGTCGCCCAGGCAGATGTTGCGCAAGTGCCCCACGTGCAGCTCTTTGTTGGGGTTGACCGAGGTGTGCTCCAAGAGCACCTTGCCCCCGGTTCGCGGGAAGGGAGCCAAGGGCAGCGTGGCGGTCTGCACCAGAAAAGCGGGGTCTAGCTCAAAGTTCAGGTAACCGCCTACCACAAAGGTGCGCTTGACCCAGTCGGGTAGCTGGATATTCTGCACCAGGTCGGCGGCGATCTGCGGGGGGGCTTTGCGCAGGGTGCGGGCCAGGCTCATGGCCACGGGTGTGCCGTAGTCGCCTTCCTTGCCCGCCGGGGTCTCCTGCACGATAATCTCGGGTAATTCATTCAGTCCCAGGGCTTGTAGGGCCTGGGCGATGGTTTCTTTGAGCTGAGCTTTGATATCGGGGCGATGGGCTAACACCGCAATAGGATAGCAGAAAGATTCACCTTTGCCCGCCTGGGGCGTTAGTATGGCCTTGTGAAGCCTTTAGAGCACCTACAGCCCCAACTCCCCGCCATCCTGCAAGATCTGGAGGCCATCGTGACCCTCGAGGCCCCCTCCTACGACCTCCCCGGCCTGGACAAGGTAGCCCGCTGGATTGCCCGGCACTTCGAGCCCTTTGGAACCCTGGAGCGCGAGGAGACCGCCAACGGCCCCATGCTGCGGGTACAGGTGCCCGGCTCCGGTAAGAAGGTGCTGGTGCTCTGCCACTTCGACACCGTGCATCCGGTGGGGGCCTTTGCGGCGCCCTGGAAGATCGAAGGCGAGCGGGCCTACGGCCCCGGCGTCTACGACATGAAAGGCAACATCGTGCAGCTTTTGTGGGCCTTGCGCGCCAACCAGGCCCTGGGGCTGGGTCTGCCGGCCCTCGAGCTTCTCTTCACCCCCGACGAGGAGGTGGGCTCGCAGGCCTCGCGGGCGGCCATCGAGGCCGGGGCCCGGCGCAACGACCTGGTGCTGGTGCTGGAGGCGCCCATGGGCAACGGCGACCTCAAGGTAGCCCGCAAGGGGGTGGGCCAGTACCGCCTCACCGCCCACGGCAAGCCCGCCCACCAGGGCGTCGAGCCCGAGAAGGGCATCAACGCCATCGTCGAGCTGGCCCACCAGATTCCCAAAATTGTGGCCCTGCAAGACTGGGACAAGGGCACCACCCTGGGCCCCAACGTCATCAAGGGCGGGACGACCAGCAACGTGGTCGCGGCCTCGGCCTGGGTAGACATCGACCTGCGGGCCTGGACCATGGCCGAGGCCGAGCGCATCGAGCGCGAACTCCGGGCCTTGCAGCCGGTGTTGCCGGGGGCGTCGCTCTCGCTCGAGGGTGGTCTCAACCGACCCCCCATGGAGCCCACACCAGCCTCGCTCGAGCTCTTCGAGATGGCCCGGCGCATCGGGGCCGAGGTAGGGCTACAGCTAGGCCCTGGAAGGGTAGGGGGCGGCTCAGATGGCAACTTTACGGCGGCCCTGGGCGTACCCACCCTGGATGGGCTGGGCCTGTTCGGCGAGGCGGCCCACCAGCTTAGCGAGAATGTCTACATCCCGCAAATTCCGGCCCGCATTGCCCTGCTGTGCGGTATTCTGGATGAACTCTCCCGATGAAGCTCTCGTCTAGTGCGCAAAAAGTACAGGATATCTTGCACCAGAAAGGCTTCAGCCACCTGCGGGTGCAGGAGCTCTCCGCCTCCACCCGTACCGCCCAGGAAGCCGCCGATGCCGTGGGTTGTACGGTGGGCCAGATTGTCAAATCGCTTATTTTTCGGGGGGCCATTAGTGGACAACCCTATTTACTGCTGGTCTCGGGGGCCAACCGGGTAGACACCCACCGCATCGAAGCAGACCTGGGGGAAAAGCTGGTCAAGCCCGATGGCGACTACGTGCGCAGCGTGACTGGCTTTGCCATTGGAGGGGTGCCGCCGGTGGGCCACGCCCAGCACCTGGAAGCCCTGATTGACCCCGATCTGTTGCAATACGAGCGCATCTATGCCGCTGCCGGTACTCCTTTTGCCCTCTTCGGCCTTTCCCCAAATGAACTGCTGGCCCTGACCGGAGGCCGCATAATGCAAATGACTTAGCGCCCATCCGAAACTACCTGCGGGGGATGTGCGGTCCAGGATTCACGTATGAAAGGTAACATATTGGGTGCCGATGGTATTCGGGCAATTGCTGCCCTGTCCGTTCTGATTCACCACTTTTTTGAACGTTTGAATACTGAAAAGCAAAGTGAAGCGGTGCAGAGCTTGCAGCAGTTTGCCCTGTTGGGCGAAGCAGGCGTGAGCGTATTCTTTGTACTTAGCGGAATGCTTTTGTCCAGGCCGTTCTGGCAAAACTACGTAGATCACAAGCCTTTCCCCAGCATCCGCGACTTCATGGCCCGCCGCGCTGTTCGCATTGTGCCGGGGTTTTATGCCAGCCTGATCGTGAGCTTTGTGGTGGCCTGGTATTTGTGGCATCCCACGGACTTTGTCTGGCTGCGTTTGCTGGCGGGTCTCACCTTCACCTCGGGTTTTCACTACGTTACCTTGTTTCCCACCGAGATCAACGGTCCGCTGTGGTCTATCAGTTTTGAGGTCTTCTGCTACGTGCTGATGCCTGCGTTGATGGCCCTGCTATTTTGGGGGTTGCCCCGCCGAGGTATTGGGGTGGCGTTTGCCTTTTGGGTGGCTGCTTTTGTGGTGGTACTGGGAGCCAACCAGCTCATTCAGGTCTACCTCCAGCCCAGCGACTACCACCGAGGCTGGGAGTACGGCCTGATCGGTGGAGCCAAAGAATGGATGCCGGGCTACAACGTGGTGGGGATGTTTGCCCACTATGTGTGGGGGGTGTTGGCTGCGGGGCTAATCGTGTGGTTTCAAACCCAACCCAGGAGGACGGAGTACCTCAAAAACCGCTGGGTGTTTGACGGGGTGGCTGGGCTGGTATTGCTGCTCACACTTGGATTTCTGTGGCAACTGCGCGATGGGTCGGGCTTTGGCCAGAGCTGGCAAAACCAGCCTTATTTTTTCCCTTATTTCCCCCTGCTTACCATGTTTTTGTTGGCGACCCTGCCCTTTACCCGTGTATTGGGCCATTGGTTTGACAACCGCTTTTTTCGGTTCACTGCCAAGGTGTCTTTTGGCATCTACATCTGGCACTTCCTGATATTGGAACTTTACCGCGATCGCCTCAATCCGCAGTATAGCTATATGGGCATGAGCGACCTGTCGCAATGGCTGCTGATCAGTGCGGCCTTGTTGGGAGTCAGTTATATAGCGGCGGTACTTTCTTACAAACTGATTGAAGAACCCGCTCTGCAGTGGCATCGCCGTCGCCGGGAGCAGCGCAAAGGCGCGGGTGAACCTGCATAAAGCGGTCTGCGAAGCGCTCCAGGCTGCGCCATACACCAGGGAAATGGTGCGATAAGCTATTGGTATGTTTGGTTTGTTTCGCAAACCGGATGAACACGTGCAGCGCGAGGGTGATACTGCTTTCCGGGTGCGGGTTCGTACCGTGCGTAGTGGCGATATTGTGGAGCTACGCCTCACCAAGGGCAACGAAATTTCCGCCTCCGACGAGGGCGGGTACTACGTGCGCAAGATTGTTGTCTCGCCGCAGCATCTCGACCGGGCCGTGCTGGAAATCTGGTTCGACCACGCCTATCGCCCCAAGCGTAAAGCAGTGGAAGGGGGCGAGCTGGTTCCCATCAAGGAATGGACGTGAAAAACCCCTACCGGCAGGGTAGGGGTTATTGCACAGGCAGTTTTACTGTAGCTCGTCCTCGAGGTTGTCCATCAGTCGCTGGGCGGTACTGGCCTGCTCTTCGCCGACAAAGCTTTCCTCGCTGATGGTGGGATAGGCGCGACGTCCACCGCCGGTGCGCTCGAGCTGGGACTGCAACTCGCGTAAGTCCAGGTAGCGGTCACTCTGATTACGCAGCTCGAGGTCGGTCAGTTCGGGCACCCCCAGCAGGTGAATCTCCTTGCCCTGGGCCCTGAGCGCCGAGAGGGTATGGGCTAGGTCGCCCGATCCACTTGCTACCACTGCGCGCTCCCAGCGGGGCGCGGTGATGAGCAAGTCGGTGGCGATCATGGCCTCGAAGCGGGGGTCGCCGTGGGTCTCCCGGCTGCGCACGGTGTAGCCCATGAACACCAGCGCGTCGAGGAATTTTTGCTGACGCTCGTCGTTGCTGTCGGTGACGGGAGCGTAGTAGAAGGCGTTATAAAGGTCCTCGGGCTTGGAGAAAACCCCAATCGCCTTCCGGTGGTCAATGTTCCACCCCAAACGCTTGGCCGCATCGTACATATAGGAGCCGTCAATAAACAAAGCCGTCTTCATCGTTTTCTTTCTCGCTTCCTGTGTAGCGGCGGGGTTTTTCCGCTACGCTAGATGTGTATGCTACATCTAGACGGCCCAATCTACTATCTCGGTACGCTCGAGCGACCGTTGCTGATTCAGACAGGGCCACCCCTAGCTCTGCTCTTTACATCATGCGACATAGCGCGCCAATTTCCAAGCGCTGTAACGGGCTTGGGCAACCTCGAGGTGCAGCAAATACAGGACTGGCGCGGAAAAGAAGAGTTCTTCAAAGCCCTCTTGCTACAGGACATCGAAGTGTATTTGCTCGACCCCAACCCTCGCCAACCTTTGCGTGCTGCACGACATGCGGTGCGTGCGGCGCTGGTCTACGTGCAAAGCCACAAGACACAAACCGCCTGTCTTTGAGCCAGCGCTCTGGGGTTCAATGGGGACACGGCCTCGAGCATGGAAGCCCTTCCCACACATGCGTTATGCAAACTCGGTGCAAGGTCATGCACACAGCTTGACCCCGGATTTTTCGCTGAGGGATGCGGGTATACCGGATTCAAAAAGACCGTTTACAAAAGCAAAAATCCCATAGTTTGTCTTTTTGAATCCTGGAGCACACCCCTCCCTTGAGTACCGGCGCTAGCCGGGGGCCGATGGCCCTTCACTGTCGGTCGGCGAAAAAAGCGTCTCCTTTCCAAGGGGCGGTGTCGCCCTCCGCTACGCGGATAACTTCCAAGGGGCGGTGTCGCCCTCCGCTACGCGGATAACTTCGGCCCTGTTGATTCGTTACCGAACGGTAATGAGTCAACCGAATCTGGCATTATCGCGCCCTTCACAGGCGCTGCCGCCCGCGAAAACGAGAATGTGTCTGCGCCCAGACGCATCTTACGTACCCAAGCGTGGGCCGGGCCCGCCCACGAGTGCTCGGGTTTCGGGTTTCCGAGCGGCAACTGTTCTGTCTGGGATAGAGGATTCTTGATTCTCGAGAGGCTCATTCTATGTGAAGAGCACTCTAGCAGTAAACCTCGAGGATCCAGCACCCACCCTCCATTTCTTTACTTAAGCGCAAAAAAAGCCCCAGACCGGCGCATCTTTTACGAGCGGTCAGAGACTACAGACCATCGCCCACAGGCAGTCTTGGCCAGCGCTAAACTTCCAAAACCACCTTGCCAAACACCCGACGCTCTTCCAGCAGCCGGTGTCCCTCGGTGGCCTGTGCGAGGGGCAGAGTGGCCCCCACGATGGGCTTGAGCCGGCCCTCGGCCACCCAGCGGAGAATGGGGAAGAGGCGGCTTTTGGAACCCATGGTGGAGCCAAAAATGGAAAGCTGCCGGTAAAAGACATGAGAGAGGGGGGTTGTGGCTTCGTACCCCGAGGAAGCCCCCACCAGGCAGATGCGCCCACCCCAGGCGGTAGCCTTGATCACCCCTTCCCAGTACTGCGCCCCGGTATGGTCCACCACCGCGTCGGCTCCCTTGCCGCCGGTGAGTCGGCGGACTTCTTTGAACCAGTCCGGCTGAGCGTAGCTGACTGTTTCGTCTGCACCCAGAGCCCTGGCCTGGGCCAGCTTGTCCTCGCTACTGGCGGTGGCGATGACCCGTGCCCCATATAGCTTGGCAATCTGTATGGCGGCCACCGAAACCCCCGAACCGGCGGCCATCACCAGCAGGTCCTCGCCCGGCCTGACCTGGAGCTTGTCCACCACCATCTGCCAGGCGGTCAGGAAGGTGAGGGGCACCGAGGCGGCCTCGACCCAGCTTAGGTTGGCCGGTTTGGGCAGGATGTTGGCCGCCGGTACACTCACCAGCTCTGCATAGCCGCCCCAGCGGTGTTCGCCTAGTATTTGGTACTTGGGGCAAAGGTTGTCCTGCCCGCTCAAGCAGCGCTCGCAGCGGCCGCAGGAGACCCCAGGGTTCAGCACCACGGCATCCCCCGGCGTCAGGCCCTCCACACCGGCCCCCACGGCTTCCACCACCCCGGCCACATCGGCACCCAGGATGTGAGGAAGCGGCAGTTTGGGGCTGGCCACCCCCTTGCGCACCCAGAGATCCAGGTGGTTGAGGGCCACGGCTTTTACGACTACGCGAACTTGCCCGGCCTCTACCGCCGGCTCGGCCAGTTCACCAAACCGCAAAACCTCCGGGCCGCCCCTGGCCTCCATCCATACCGCTCGCATAGGGGCGATTGTGCCACCGGATACTACAGAACGTCAAATCTCAGTCTCAGCTGCCTGCAACCCGCGTGCCTGCTGTGCCTTCCAGCACCGCCTGCAAGATGCCCGGGCTTCCCCTGGCTATGGTGGCCCAGGGAGCGCCTTTGCTGAGGGCATTCAGGGCGGCCTCGACCTTGGGAATCATGCCGCCGGATATGGTGCCGTCCAGGATTAGGGCCTGTACCTGCGACGCGCTGAGTTCGGCGAAGCGGCTGCTGGGGTCTTTGGGGTCGCGCAGCACCCCCACCACATCGGTCAGGAAGACTGCCGGCAGGTGTAGCGCCCCGGCGATGGCCCCGGCGGCGGTGTCGGCATTGATGTTGAGAGGGCCCTGGGCATCGAGGCCGATGGGGGCGATCAGGGGGGTCAGGCCTGCTTGCAGCAGTTTTTCCAGAACCGGGGTGTTGATCCGGGTGACCTCGCCCACCCGGCCCAGTATGGGGTCTAACGGGCGGGCCTCGAGCAGACCCGTATCGCGCCCCGTCAGGGCCACGCTGGGCCGCCCGCGGCGCGAGAGGCCCTCGGCCAGTTGTTTGCCCAGGGTGGTGAGCACCATCTCCACCACTTCCATCTGCTCGGGTGGGGTAATCCGCAACCCCTGGTAAAAATGGGTCTCGAAGCCCATCCGGTTCAGCCACTCGCCAATGCGGGGGCCGCCGCCATGCACCAGCACCAGCGGGCCGGGATAGCCCCCGATTTCATCCAGCAACTCGCCTGCTTCCTTGAGGCTACCCCCAATTTTTACCAGCAAAGCCGGTTCCATGACGTCAATCATACCTAGTGTACGGCTTTAGTTTGGCTTGACACGTCCAGAGGCCGGTGTTACCCTTTTGAATGCGCTTGCTCGAGCAGGCGGCTATCAAGGGCGATTAGCTCAGCGGGAGAGCACACGCTTCACACGCGTGGGGTCGTAGGTTCAAATCCTACATCGCCCACCAGCACCAGGACGCAAAAAAACGGAGTCGCTCAGGCTCCGGTTTTCGCTTTTACCCCCAAAAATTACCCCCATTGGGCCTCGAGCTAGGCTCGGTGACGGGGGGCACCCAGCAGGTCTTCCAGGGCCAACACCCCTTGTTGCCGCTCCTCGCTTAGCAGGTGGCGATATACCGAAAGGGTCACGCTCGGGTTGCCATGCCCCAGCCGCTCCGACACCAGGCTCACGTCCACCCCTCGGGCCAGCAGCAGCGACGCGGCGGTATGCCGCAGGTCGTGAATGCGCACCTGTGGAAAGTCGGGGTGCTCTTCCTGGATGCGCCCGACCAGGCGGCGCAGGAAGTGGTTAGGCGCGTTGATGTCTAGGGGCTTGTCCAGGCCGAACACAAAGGTTCCTTGCAGCGCTCGGGGGGTATACCCCTCGGCTAGCAAGCCGTCATAGCGGGCCTTCAGCCGGGCCAGCAGGTCAGCCGGAATCGGGATAACCCGCCTGGCCGCTCGGGTCTTCAGGGGGCCCAGGGCAGGCTTGCTCCCTTGCAGGGTGTATTGCCGCTCCACCTTCAGCGTGGCCCCTACGAAGTCCACATCCCGCCACTGCAGCCCCAGCGCCTCCCCCTTGCGCAGCCCAAGCTGTACCAGCACCCGCAGCATGAGGGCCATCACCAAGCTTTTGGAGGCATCAGCATATTCCAGTAGCAGGCGCACCTGCAAAGGCTCCAGGTGTTGCGCGGCCTTCTCCCGCTCCGACGCTCGGGGTAGCCGCACCGCAGCGCTCGGGTCGCGGTGGATGAGCTCAAGGGCCAGCGCCTCCCGCAGCACCAACCGTACCCGCTCCAGCACCTTAGCCACCGTGCGGGGACTGTGGCCTCTCCCTACCCCATCCAGCATCCGGCGCAGGTCGTGGGGGGTGAGCTTTTGCAGGGGGATATCCCCTATATGCTCCAGGGCCAGGGCCAGTTCCCGTGCGTAGTTGCGCCGGGTGTTGGCAGCCTTGCCCCGAGTATGGCGCTCCAGTACCTCTTTGGCGAAGTCCCCGAAGCGGCGGCGGTCAGGACGCGCTACCAGCCCCCGGCTGTGCTGGACAAGGTACTCGTGAGCCTTTTGCAGGGCCTCCTTCTGGCTAGCCGCATATACCGATACCCGGCGGCGGTGAACCCCGTCCGGCTCGGTCACGTAAAAGCGGCACTCCCAGAGCCCGTCACGCCGTTGCCTGACGTTGCCTTGCAGGTTAGCGGCTCGCTTCTTGCTCATCCTCGGCCTCCAGTGCTGTAAAACCGGCTTCTACCACAGCCCCGCGCTCCTCGGGGGTGAGCAGCTTGAAGCGCTCGAGCACCGCAGCCTTGCCCCGAACGCGAACGGTGAAGGTGGCCTCACCAGGGCGCAGCCGGGTAACTCCAAGGGCCTTGAGCCGTACTTCATCCGGCGGTGGTTTTCTTGGCATGTATAAATCTTACCATGCGAACGGGTGATATTTCCTCTAAACAGTATTAGGGAAATTTTCCCCAGCCGTAATCGAGCGCGGTCTTGAACCCCAGCGCGTGTGGGTGGCAGTTGCAAGGGTTGAACCTTTTTAAGCCTGACAAATTCCAACATTATGCCAGGGGCCACACGGTGGGGGGTCCACCTCTCTCACTTGTGGGTACTGCGCTCTGACTGCGAACCGTTCGCAGTCAGGGGGTAGACACCGGGCTTTTTTTTAGGGGTTGCACGGGTCGGTTCTGCGGAACCCCTCAGTTCAGCCGGTAGTCCCCCTCGAACCGGGCGGTGACCACCTCGCGGGTCATCTCGAGCTCGAACATGACCTTGAGGGCCTCGGCTATCGCGGTGACGGCTCGAGGGTCGGAAGGGTCAGCGCGTTGCGTGGTAAGACGCAAAAAGCGCAGCCCCTCGAGGATGCTCCGGCGCACCTCGGTTACCCAGTCCCCCTCCAGGGCTTGGCGCTTAGAGCGGAAAAACGCGGCAAGATGAGGATCATGGGCCAATCGGGCGCGGTAGTTGCGCAAGGTTCGGGGGCTGATTCCATACTTGCGGCAGGTTTCCAGGTCGCCTGCGGTCACAGCTTCGGCCAGGATAGCGGCGGCTCTTTCGGGATTGAACGCAGGCATACTTCCTCTATTGGTCAAATACCCCCACCAACCGCTGACGCGGTTTGGCGGAGGATTGTCTCTGGACTCCACCGCAGTTCCAGATACCTTTGCAGGCGTCTAGCTTTGGCTTCTTCATCCGAGACATCTGCGTGTGGGTACACGCCCCGAACATCAGCGGTGGCTGACAAGCACCCTGTGCTCATCCAGTCCTGTCAGATGAGCAACGTTCTCAAGGCGGTATTTCCGGCCGCGATGAGGTCGGCGCGACCCCTGAACCCGCACACCTCGCACTGGAATATCAGCCCCGCACCGGATCGGTTGGCCCTGGCGCAGCTGCCGCAGTTGCAGCAAGATGCGGCGGGTGGGGTTGTGGGAACCAATGAGCAAAGAAAAATCCCCCTCGAGGTGCCCGGTGGGCCTTCCCCTAGGGGGATGTATGAGTTAACTATAGCACAACCCGTCGTTTTGTTGCCCTACGAGCCAGCGCGATCTCCCGCGCCCCATTGACCACGTCAGACCAAATGCCTTGCAACAACCTAACTTGATCAGGAAAATACCCTTCGAAAAAACCCGGATCACGGCGCACTTCGGCAATTACAGCTTCACGCTCCTCGAGGCTCTCCGACAAGGCAGCCTGAATGAGGAAAGAACGAGCCTGTTCGAACGTGCGTTTCACGGTGACCTCCTGAACGCGAGCAGCCGCCGAACGCGCGCGGCCCAGCGCTCATCGTCTCTAGTATACTCCACGACATCTTCCACTAGAGGAGCAGGGAAGCCTCGATCCAGCAGGGCGGCGCGCAGGTATTGACGAACATTCGCGGTTTGGCGAGTACCCTCGAGCCAATCCTCGCCAAGAAGCTGAACCAGTTCTTCCACCGCCTCGGCTAGCACACGGTAGTACCCAAATCCCCGCGTGTCCGCCCCGGTGGCTTCCCGCATGACCCGATCCGCGAAGTAATCCGCGCTACCCTCCTCCAGGGGATAGAAGGGGAGAACTTCCCGCCGGCGAAGGTGCCACCACTCGTGTGCCAGGGAGCGCGCACCTATAGCCCGGTCCCATACCGACCCCTTCAGCTCGCTCAGAACCTGCGGACCGATGACCACTTCGTCCAGGAAGCGGTTAGCCCTGGCAAAAGGGTCGATGACCGCCAGTGTCTCGGGCAGCCCACGCTGCCTGGCAAGCTGGAGCCACCGCTGTTGAATCTTTCCCAGTCGCTCAGGCGTGGGAGCTATGTGGAATCTCGGTGTGCCTGACAGCGGATATCGCTCGCTCAACCACCGCTGCATGGCCCCAAACACCTCTACCGCACTCGCCCCGCGAAGCAGGCGGTCATTGGGGATACGCCGATCGGGGGGCAACTGTTCGGGGCTCAGGCTGGGCTCCTGCTCCACGCCCTGCATCGTACCCTCGAGCACCACCCCCACCACCGTACACCGGCAGTTCACCACCTCCCCCGCCGGAGCCCCCAGGCTGCGGTCACCGGGATAACGCAGCCTCGAGCCTGCCGGGGTGAGGAAGGGCTCCCCGATGGGCACGGTCACCCCGTCCATGCGGCGCACCACCGCCACGGGTTGGCTTCCTGCATACAGAGCCACCCCCTCCCGTGGCTCGGGGTAGTAGCGGCGCACCCGGCTCAGGGCCTCGAGCAGCCACTCCTCAGCACTGGGGTGGGGCATACCGGGGTAGCGGGCGTGGGCCTCGAGGTCGGCCCGGCTCGGGCGCACCAGCCGGGCTACCACCTCCCCATCCGCCTCCACAGTTAGCAAGGGGTGGCCTATCGCCTCGAGCCGGTCTACCAGTTGGGGCAGCCGGGCGAAGAGGGCGGGCCAGGGGGTCACAGAATCAACACCTCCCAGTCACCCGGGTCTTCTCCTTCACCTTGCGTAGAAAGATGGGGGGTGGAAATGTCACAAACGTCATCAACGTCACCGATGCGTCCTGCACGTGATTCTTCGGGTGACATTTGCCCGTGGGGGGTGACATTTGAAACGTCACCGGGTGGGGCTGAAATGTCATCCGGTGGGGGGGTGACATTTGCGGTGACATTTGAAACGTCATCGGGGGAGGGGAATGTCACCTCAGAAGTGCGTCCTGCACGAGCTTCTGACATTGGTGACATTTGTGACGTTTGTTCCCCCCCTTCTTTCTGTATGGCTATCTTCCAGCGGCGCTTGTCCCTCTCCCGTTTGAGGGGGTCAACCTGTACCCCCACCTTGCGCAGCGCGGGGGCTGTGCGCTTGAGCCAGGAAGCCACGGCGTGGGGGGTGCGGGGCCAGCCCTCGGGGGGCTTCTTGCCCCCCCCGCGTAATGCCTCCAACTGCTCGAGCAGTTCCCCGGCGCTACCCTCGAAGGGCCCCCCCTCCACCAGCCGTAGCAGCAGAGGGTATAGGGGCTCGTTATCCAGCCCCACCCGCACCGCGTCCGCCCTCATCTCCGTGAACGCCTGCTCGAACACCCCGACCTTGGTGTACCCCGACTCAGCCGCCAGGGCCCAGCGGGCGAAGTCGGCCAGGCGCACGTTGGGGGTGCGGGTGCGGGGGAGGTCGCGCAGGGCCAGGGCGGTCAGGTCGAGCAGGCTCCCCAGCGCCCGAGGGTGGGCCTCCTCGAAGTCAGCCCACAGTTCGGCCTCGGGCTGGTAGTGGTCGAGGGGGGGGAGGTGCAGCAGGATGGAGCGGTCTACCAGGTCTTGCTGTGTCAGATAATCGGTAATCCCGTTGAGGATTATCGGCCGCCGGGCCCGCAGAAACACCTCGTCATCGTTGGTGTAAAGCTCTCTGTCCCGGTGCAGCGCGCCGGTGGCTATCTTGCACAGCCCATCAGCCAGCCAGCCCGGTAAGCCGGATACGTTGTCAAACGCCAGAATGTGACTGTGCTTAGCCGCGATGAACAGGTCGCGCGCCTCACGGGGGAGACTGCCCACATCCCCGGAAGGGTCTATGAGCCGCTGTAGCGTGCGGGCCAGGGTGCTTTTGCCGCTCCCCTGCTCCCCGGAGAGGGCCAGCACCGGGTAGGGGCCCGCGCTCAGCGTCCCCAGCGCCCAGGCCAGCACCAGGGTGAGGGGGGCTTCCTCCAGCGCCCAGGGGCTCAGGATATCCTTCAACGCTTCGCCCCCACCCTGTATCGGGATGGGCAGCGCCCCGGTGGCCTTGCTACGCCGGAAGCGCACCTCGGGGGGCAGGACGCTCCAGCCCTCAGCGGTGATGCGCACAGCCTGCCAGTCCGGGCGGCCCAGGTCGAGCCACACCGCTCCGTCCTGGTGGGCTACCCGGGTATGCACCGGGTGCTCATCCCCGGCAAAGAGCGCTCTGGCCTCCACGGTGGCCAGGGCATCCTGCAACGCCTGCGCGTTGGGTGGCCTGTCCCGCTCCTCGTAGTACAGTCGGGTGAGCCAGAGTCTGAAGGCCCTCGAGCGCACGGGCCAGTTTTCCGTGTGGTCTTCCACCCGGACGGTGGCCCAGGCGGTGGACTCCCCGTCCTTCCACAGTTCGCTGTACTCGAGGGCCAGCCGGGTGAGTTCCCTGGCGGTGGTGGGCTCGGCCTCATCCCCCCTGGCGTGCTCCCGCAGGGCCTTCTGCATGGCCCCCACTCCCACCCCCAGCTTGCTTGCGGCCTGCTTGAGCAGCAGGTCTACGCTCACCGGGTCGAGTCCTTGCAGGGCCTCGAGGAGGGCGGCTCTTTGCTCGGGCCAGCTTTCGGGAGTCAGCCCCTCGAGGAGCTTCACCGCCTGCCGGTGGGCCTCGAGGGCTTCAGCCGGTGCGAGGGAGTGCCCACCCCTGCCCTCATCAGCGGGCAACTCGAGCGGCGCCCCCTGCCCGTACCTCAGCCCGTCCCGCGCGGTGGTCTCGGCCTCGGAGAGGGGCAACCCGCTCCGCACCCCAGCCTCAGCCAGGGCGCGGATGCCCTGCTCAGGGGCAAGCCCCAGGTGCGTATACCCCCCCATCAGCCGGGCGGCGTTGAGCAGTGTGTTGTGCCGCGTCCCTTCAGGAGCAGCCGCTACCCGCTCACAGGCCCAGTGCAGGAGCCCTTCCAGGCGGCGGCTCAGTCTGTCGCCCTTCAAGCCCCGGAAGCTCACGGCCTGGTACTCGGGCGGCGGTGGTGGAGGTGGGGGCAGGAGCTGGAGCAGCAGCCCCTCGGGGGCCAGGGGCAGTTCAGCCGGGGGCAGTAAGGGCACCTCCCAGTGGTAGGCCCCGCTCGGTAGCTCGGTAGGGGCAGCCGCAAGGTACGCCCTGCCCAGGCCGCGCAAGTCCAGCCCCGGCAACTTTTTGGCGGTGGTGGTGAGGGTTCCGATAACGCCCTGGGGCAGCTTCAGGAAGACATGCACCCCGCCCCGAGGGGTTCGCTGCCGGGGGGCCTCGGCTAGCTCGGGGTGTTCAGCCCGCAGTCCGTCCCAGGCCTGGGGGTCGTCGAAGTCGAGCACCAGCACCTCAGCCGGGGGCAGGATGCCCACCCCGGCCTGGGCCCCGGCCTGCCACCAGCGGTGCAGAACCTCGGGGTCGGTGCTGGCGTCCTTCAACCCGTTAGGGGCCAGCCGCCCGTGCGGGCGCTTCTCGCCCGGTTGCAGGGGCAGGACGGCGTACCCCAGCCGGGCGTACTCGAGGGCGGCTCGCAGGGGGTTAGACACGGCTCACCCCCTTCACAAGCTCGTCAATCAGCCGGGAAGCCTCGTGCCGATTCGCGGGTGTCGGGCCACGGTAGCCCAGACTGGCGAGGTAGCGTAGCTGTTTCTCGGTCGGGGGCTGTTCTGCCATCCAGCGCTCTATGGCGGGCTCTGCCCGCTCCTCCCGGATGCGGCGCTTCTCTGCCGGGGGCAGACTCTCCCACCACAGCGCCCAGCGAGCCCCGGCTAACAAAGCCTCGAAGTCCAGTTCGGGGAGCAGCAGCAGGGTTTGTGCGGCCTCGAGGTGGTAGCGGCGGGCGGCCTTCTCGAGGGCGTAGCCCACCACCTGGTGCGGCTCGGAGCACCCGGCGCGTACCGCCTCGAGCAGGTTGTTAGCGGCGGTGCTCCGTTGCTCAGGGGGGAAGTGGGAGAGGAAGGCCAGCCGGTCGTGTAGAATGGGCTCAGGGATTCCCACAGCCCACCCCCTACTTCCCGGCCCCGCCCTGCACGGCGGGGTTCTCCTTGGGCAAGAGCCCCAGGCGCTCGAGCTCGTAGCGGGGGATCAGCAAACGCCGGGCAAACTTGACGGCTTTGATATTGCCTCGATAAATCTCACGAAAAACGGTGTTGCGGTGAAGCCCGGTTAGTTGCGCAACTTCCCTGACAGTGAAGCCTATTTTTTCCACGAAAAAACACTCCCCTCAACGGTGCCGCACATCGGACGGCTTCTCCTCGAGCGGAGTGTATGAACTTACCCTAGGATACTCAGCAAGACCTGTCAAGTGCTTCGTACCCCCAAATCGTACCCCCATTACCCCCAAAAAGTACCCCCAACAGGCGGTTACAGGTGGTTATGACCACCTGGCAAAAAGCCCGTATTCATCGGGTTTTGTGTTGATTGCTGGTTATGGCGGGTAATGCGGCTTTTACTCTTCACACGCGTGGGGTCGTAGGTTCAAATCCTACATCGCCCACCAAGAGGGCAACCGAGGCCACAAAGGTCTCGGTTATTGCATTTATCCTCCCAGCGCCTTCCTGAGCCTCTCCACCGCGCTCCGCAAGTCGCGCACCTCCGCTTCCAGGGCTTCTAACCGGCTTTCCAGCTCACTTTTTTCCTCTACCCGGACGACGGGGGCCGGGGTTCCGGCCAGAAGGTGGGCATAGCGTACCTCGCGCTCGCCGGGCTGGCGCTCCAACACGGTGACCAACGGCTGGGGGGCTAGGTTGATGAGGGTTTGCAGGGCGGCCTCGACTTCCTGGAGTGAGGCAAACTTGTGGTTCATGCTCTCGGCCCGGGCCCGTATTTCGCCCAGGGTTTGCGGGCCGCGCAGCATCAGGAGGGCCATCACGATGGTGGCGGGGGCCTCGAGCCGGTACTCCCGATCCAGAAACTGCCGGTATTTGGGCGCGCGCGCACCGTGCTCGCGGAACATGCCACACAGCCGCTTGCGCTGTAGCGAGTCCAGGGCTTCGCGCACCTCGGTTTCGCTCAGCTGGGTGACTGGGTTGCGGTTGTTTTTCTGGTTGGCTCCCAGCCGTATGGCGTTCTCGGTCATGGGGTAGTAGTCGGGGGTGGCGTACTGCTTCTCGATCAGGGTGCCCAGCACCCGTACTTCGGCCTCGCTCAGAAGGTTCACGGATAGGATTTTATGGCATCTTGGGAGTGCTTCTTCAAGGCATTACCTGGGCGTTAATTCGTTTTTTGCCTCGAGTAGCTAAATTAATGCGACCATGAGCCTGTCCGAAAGCATTGCCCGGATGGCCGCGATGGGGCATGCTCGCGCCCGCCGGGTGTTGCAGCAAACCCGCGAGCTTGCCGAGGCGGTGTGTGTTTGTGTAGGGGATCGCCGTTTTCTACAGCTCCTGATGGATGCCGGGCTTAACAACAAGCTGGATTTGCTGCTGCTCAAGCAGAGCGCCGAGCAACGCTACCTCAACCGAAACCGGCTGGCTGAGTTGCTGGAAAGCTATTCGGTGCGCTCCTGACCCCAGGCAGGTGTGGGGTAGCACTTTAAAGGCTGCTTTGCAATGAGCGGCCCCGTATAGAGCGGTTACCACGAATACCAAGTGCTTGCACCAGTACGGCGGTTTTGTCTTGCTGGGTACATTACGACGCACCAGTGAAGCGGCTTAGCTGTGCAACGCACGTGCTCAAGTGAAGCGGCTTATGCCGCCGTGCGACCCGTTGGCTTGGCCTCGAGGTTGCAATAACCTTACAAACACCGCGACTAACGCGGGTTTCTTATAGTCTGGCTTCAACCCTGAAGGTAAGCGGTGAGCAACTGGACGGTGGCTTCCAGATCGTCTTTGTGGACAGCTTCGGTGATGGTATGGATGTAGCGGGTGGGGATGGAAAGGGTGATGCTGGGAACCCCGGTGCGGCTGCGCTGAATGGCCCCGGCATCGGTTCCGCCCAGCGGCAGTACTTCCATCTGGTAGGGAATTTTCTTTTTGCGGGCTAGCTGAACAAACTGTTGCACCAGTCCCCGGTCGCTGATGGAGGCCGAGTCCATGACCTTGATGCCAACCCCCTGGCCCATCTGGGTAACGGCCTCGTGGGCTTCGCTATCGGGGGTATCCACAGCCAGGGTGACGTCGAGGGCAATGCCAATTTCCGGCTCGATATGAAACGCGCTGGTGAGCGCTCCGCGCAGCCCCACCTCTTCCTGGGTGGTGAAGACCGCATACAGGTCATGCTTGATTTTTTTGCCCTTCAGACGCTTCAGGGTCTCGAGCAAAACAAAAACACTGGCCCGGTCATCCATGGCTTTGCCGGTGAACAAATCCCCCAGCATGCTGGCTTCCTGCCGTAAGGTGACGGGATCGCCCACCTGAACCCGCCTGGCGACCTCCTTGGCGCTAAGGCCCAGATCCACAAAGAACTGGGCCACGGTGGGGATTTTGTTGCGCTCTTCAGGGGTGGAGATGTGAACGGGCTTGCCGGCCGGGTTGAGCAGGCCGGGCAGATCCCCTAGTTGGGTGTGTACCGTGACGGCCCTGGCAAACAGGTTGCGGGTGTCGAAGCCCCCCACGTTTTGTACCCTCAGGAAGCCTTTCGGGTCCACATGTTTGACATAAAAGCCAATTTCGTCCATGTGGGCCGCCACCATCACCTTGGGGCCGTTGCCGCTCTTGTGGGCGATCAGGTTGCCCAGGGCGTCGGTGCGCACCTCGTCTACCAGCCCCTTCAGGGCTTGTTGAATCACTTCGCGCACGCGGTCTTCCCAGCCGGGAATGCCTGCTACTTCGGAGAGTTTTTTGAGCAAAGCCAGGTCTAGGGGCATGACGCTATTGTATTGCCCTGCTGAACCAATAGGCATAGACCTGCCGTTCGCCAGCCAGGGTCAGGCGGCTGGTCTTGCCCTCTTTGTCGTTACACAGAGACCTGATACCGGATTCAAAAAGACAGCTTACAAAGCCAAAAACACCAGAGGCTGTCTTTTTGAATCCTAGAGCACTCCCTTCGGTCGGGTTAGTTCGTCACCAAACGGTGACGAACTAACCGAATCTGGTATGATTGGTAGTGGAAGGCCCTGTCTAGATAGAGCTTTCAATGGGTTCCAAACCACCCAGCCAGCCTGGCATACAGTTGCTTGAACCTGGTGTAACCCTCCTCGTAGGAGGCACGGGGCAAAGCGGTTGTTTCAGAGGGTTGCCACGATACCGACAGCCTGACCCCCAGGGCCATGGCGCCGAGCAAGGCTGCACCTCGAGCCGACGCCGAGCGCACCGGGCTTTCGGTCAGGGGTCGCTTCAAGACGTCGGCCAGGAGCTGCTGCCAGAAGGGATGGGCGGTGCCCCCGCCAGCCAGCCGTAAGGGTCCATGGGGTGAGACGGCTTCTCCTAAAGCCTCGAGGCCCTCTCGCAAGCTATAAGCCACCCCCTCGAGGGCAGCCCGCATCAGATGGCCCCGCCGGTGGTGTCGGCCCAGCCCAGCCCAGACCCCTCGAGCCAAGGGGTCGAGATGGGGGGTGCGCTCCCCGGTCAGGTAGGGGAGAAAGGTAAGCCCTTCACACCCAGGCGCTACCGATTGGGCCTCTTGGTAAGCCTGCTCCCAGCTTAGGCCGAGCAGTGCTCGTACCCACTCCAAGGCCAGCCCGGCATTCTGCATGGCGGCCATGGCGTACCATTGTCCGGGAAGGGCTGCCCGGAAGAGGTGCGTGCGTAGGGTGGGGTCTACTTTGGCTTCGGCCAGCAACACGGTGAGTTGCGCCCCGGAGCCCACCGTAAGCTGGGCCTCGCCTAGTTTCAAACCACAGCCCAGAAGGGCCGCGGCAGTATCGGCGGCCCCGGCGGCTACCGGAATCCCGGTCGGCAGGCCCAGATGCCGGGCCGCCTCCGGCCCCAGGTATCCGGCAATCCCGGCAGAGCCTACCAAAGGGGGGAAGAGGTCGGGGCGCAGGCCCAGGGCTTCCATAACCTCAAAGGCCCAGGTGTCGGCCAGGAGGTCGTAGAGAAAGGTGCCCGAGGCATCGGAGGGCTCGCTGTGGGCTTTTCCGGTAAGCCACAAGCGCAGCCAGTCTTTGGGCTGGAGCGCCCAACGGGCTTTTTGATAAAGCGCTTCTTCGTGGGTTTTCAACCAGAGCAGGCTGGCGGCGGCCATGCCCACTGCCGCGGGATTGGCCAGGCGGTGCCGCAGCGTGTCGGGTAGGGCTTCCAGGGCCTGTAGCTCCTGGGTGGCGCGGCCATCGGCCCAGAGGATGGCCGGTCGCAGGGGATTGCCGGTGGCATCTACTAGCACGACGCCGTGCATCTGGCCCGAGAGCCCAATAGCCTGAACCTGTGGGGCTTGCCCGTCTACTACCGCACGGACGGCTTTTGCGACGGCCTGCCACCAGTCGGGTGGGTCGGACTCGGCCCAGCCGGGTTTGGGGGCGTGTACCGCATAGGCCTGGCTGGCCTCGGCCACGATGGCGCCATCGCTCGAGAGCAGCAAAGCCTTGCAGGAGCCGGTGCCGAGGTCTATGCCGAGGAACACGCTGATAGCCTGCTGCTGTAGCTTTGAATCTGCCATTTTCCTGTGGCCGCGGACCTCAAGCCAGCACCTCAGGGTTTAGTTCGGCAAGGGTTTTGGCCCCGGTCATCACCGCTACCGTGTCCGACATGCTGATCTTCTTGGGGTTGACCACGGCGGCTCGCTTGCCCAGGCGCTGGATATGGATACGGTCGGCAATTTCAAAAACGTGGGGCATGTTGTGGCTGATGATGATGACCGGCAGGCCGCTGTCGCGCACACGCCGGATGAGCTCGAGCACCATGTTGCCCTCCTTCACCCCCAAAGCTGCGGTGGGCTCGTCCATAATCACCACGTGTCGGGCAAAGGCTGCGCTACGGGCCACCGCTACCCCTTGCCGCTGACCGCCCGAGAGGGTCTCGACGGCCTGGCTCATGGAGCGGATGCCGATCTTCAGGTCTTGCATGTCGGTAATGGCTTCCTCGAGCATCTTCTTTTTATCGATCCAGCGAATCAGGCGGGCAAACCAGCCCGGTCGCAGAATCTCCCGGCCTAGAAAAAGGTTCTCGGCAATGGTCATGGCCGGAGCTACGGCCAGATCCTGGTAGACCGTCTCGATGCCGTGTTTGCGGGCGTCGATGGGACTTCTGAAGTGTACTTGCTTGCCGTCCAGGTAGATTTCGCCTGCGTCGGGGATAATTGCCCCCGAAAGGGCCTTAATCAGGGTGGACTTGCCCGCGCCGTTATCGCCGATCACGGCCAGAATCTCGCCTTCGCGCAGCTCAAAGTCGGCGCCATCCAGGGCGGTCACGTGCCCGTAGCGCTTCACCAGACCGCGGGCCTCGAGCACCACCTTGGGCTTGGGGGCCGGTGTAGGCTCGAGAACCGGGTTGGGCCTTGCATTTTGCACTGGATTCAACTCCATCTTAGCCCCTCCGTTTGGAGATTTGGTCGGCTACCACCGCCAGAATCACCAGAATGCCAGTAATCAAGACCTGATAGACAGAGGAGACCCCCATCAGGGTCAGGCCGTTGCGGAAAACCCCTACAATAATGGCCCCCAGCAAGGTGCCCAGAACCATCCCCCGGCCCCCGAACAGGCTGGTGCCGCCCAGAACCACAGCGGTAATGGTCTCGAGGTTCTCGGTCTGCCCGGCGTTGGGGTCGGCCACGCTGGTGCGCGAAATCAGAAGCCAGCCAGCAATTCCGTAGAAAAAGCCTGCAATAGTGTAAGTCAAAAGCAGCACCCGCTGGGTAGGAATCCCCATCAGGCGGGCGGCCTCGGGGTTGTTGCCCACCGCATAGAGGTGTCGGCCCGGCGCAGTCTCGCTCAGAAAGAACCAGACCAGCAGGTAAAGCACAATCACTAGCACTACCCCATAGGTAAAGACCGTCTCGCCGATTCGGAAGGTATTGCCCCAGAGCAGGTGGGCGTCCGGCAAATTGCTGACAGTCTGGGCCCGGGAGTAAATCTGAGTCAGGGCAAAGGCGATATTCATGGTGCCCAGGGTGACGATAAAAGGGGGCAGCTTGAAGCGGGTAATCAGGAAGCCGTTCAAAAAGCCAAAAGCAGTGGTGACGGCCATCCCGCACAAAATAGCCAGTAGCGGAGGCATCCCGAGTTCCACCGCAAACTTGGCCATCACCATGGTGCCCAGGGCCATTACAAAGCCCACCGAGAGATCAATCCCGGCGGTCAGGATGATAAGAGTTTGCCCAATCGCCAGAACTGCGACCACCGATACCTGCTGCAAAATCAGGGAAAAGTTCTGCCCAGTCAAAAAGCGCTCCGATTGCAGGCTAAAAAAAATGACAGCCAGCAAAAGGGCTACCAGGGGGCCCAGGATGGTGAGGCTCGGTAGCCTCTCGAGCAGACTCCTGGGGGATTGGGTGACGCCGGATGGTTGCTCCGCCATACGTTCCTCGCTATAACAGCTTCTCTTGTTTTGAGACTTATGTTACACGTTTTGAATTCATGTTCTGACTATTAGGGGGCGGTGGACGCTCGGTCACACCACCCCCAGAAGTAGCAGACTACTGGCCCCAGCAGTTGGCCAGGCCGTACTTAACGTCCTTGCTGGCCACACCAGGAACGGCGGTCTTGGCAATCAGTTCCACACCGGTATCCACATAGCCCGAGGCTTTCTTGCCGGTTTTGGCATACTCAACGGCGGCTTGGACGCCCATGGCAGCCATGCGCAGAGGATATTGCTGTGAGGTGGCGGCAATGATGCCCTGGTCAACGTTGCGTACCCCCTCACACCCACCGTCTACCGAGACAATAATTACGTCCTTCTCCTTTCCGGCTGCCTTCAAAGCCTGGAAAGCCCCTGCAGCAGCCGGTTCGTTGATGGTGTAAACCAGGTTGATATTAGGATTCTTCTGCAGGCAGTTTTCCATGGCGGTCTGGCCCTTGGCTCGGTCGCCAAAGGTATCGGCCATGCAGACCACTTCGGCGGGCTTGGCCAGCTCGTTGCTTTCAGCGCCAAGGCTCTTCAGCCCAAACCCGGTCAGGAAGCCGTTGTGACGCTGGGCTCCTACCGGGTGGCCAGGGAACAGATCCAGGGTAGCAATCACCGGCTTTTTGCCCTTCAGGGCAGCCGCTGCATATTTGCCAATCAGCACGCCGGCCTGGTAGTTGTTGGTGGCAAACAAGGCATCCACTGCGCTCGCGGGGTCGGTGGGGCTGTCCAGGGCAATTACCTGTACGCCGGCAGCCTGGGCTTTCTTAATCGCCGGGATGATGGCCTTGGCATCGCTGGGAGTAATCAGGATGGTATTTACGCCAGCGGCTACCATGTTCTCAATGGCTGCCACCTGTCCGGCGTTATCCCCATCGGTTTTTCCGGCTGCGCTGATGAACTTCGCTCCCAGCTTTTGCGCTTCTTTTTGAGCACCTTCCTTCATCTTGACGAAGAACGGGTTCGACTCGGTTTTGGTAATCAGCCCCACATAGGGGGTCTTGTTTTGGGCCGTGACCAGCCCCAGCATGGCTATAGCCAACACCAACAGACTCGCGATACCTACAACTTTGCGCATAGTGACTCCTCCCAAACAACCTAAGGCATGAACTTAGTTACCAGACGCCAACTTTTCTATTTCAGGGTTTCCTCCTTTGCTGCTTGAGTCCATTGGTAAAACCGTCCGGTGGGGCGGTGGACTCTCGAACAATGAAACTCACATCCAGACGGATGCTGGTAGGCAGGGCTGGCTGGCCCCGGCTCAGCGAGCTGAGCAGGGTCTCGCAGGCCAGGAAGCCCAGTTCGTAGGTGGGCTGAGCTACTACCGTCAGGGCCGGGTGCATGGTGGCCGCCCAGCGGGAGTCGTCGAAGCCGACAATGGAAAGTTCTTGGGGAATGCGTATACCCAACTCACGCACTGCCAGTACCGCGCCCACGGTCATCTCGTTGTTGCCTACAAACAAGGCTGTGGGGCGTTCTTCGGGCGGTAGGGTTAGCAGCGCCAGGGCGGCTTTGCGTCCATCTTCCTCGCGGTGGTTGCCGGGAAGAACCAGTTTTTCGGAGTAGGGGATGCCTGCTGTAGCCAGGGTCTCTCGATAGCCCAAGTGGCGTTCAACGGCAGTGGAGATGTCGAGCCGTCCCACAATCATCCCGATACGCCGGTGGCCCAGTTCAATAAGGTGCTGTACGGCGGTGCGGGCGCCGCCAACGTTGTCTACCATCACGGTGCGAACACCGGGGGTTCCGCTGCTGCGATCCAGCTCGACGGTGGGCAATTTGGGGACGAGCTTGAGATTCTCTTTTGCTTTTGGAGTCGGAACAATTAGCAGCCCCTGGGGAAGATGGCCCCGCAAGGCGTTGAGAGCCCGCTGCTCCTTTTCGGGGTCTTCATCGGTGTTGAAGAGAAAAACCGTGTAGTTGTGTTTCTCGGCGGCGTCCTGTACGCCTTTGGCTAGGGTGGCGTGAAAGGGGTTCAGGATGTCGGTGATGATCAGGCCCAGGGTACGGCTGCTGCGCCGGCGCAGACTGCGAGCGAGTTGGTTGGGCTGATAGCCGAGCTCTCGAGCGGCCTGAAGAATGCGTTCGCGGGTCGCCTCGGCGACCATTTCGGGACGTGAAAGGGCGCGTGAAACGGTCGCAGGGGAAACCTGGGCTAGTTTGGCAACATCATCAAGGCTGACCATATTATGCAATCGTTTGCAATTATGATTGCCTAAAAACCCCTGCCGAAAAGGTGCTTTTATTGAGGTGTCCAGTGGTGGTCAGTTTTTAGTGCAATCGTTTGCAATCTTGTATGCCCACATTTTTATCACAGTTGTTTAGAGAATGCAATAGGTATTCCGGGAATGCCTGCTTCATCGTCTAAACTGCTGTTTTATTCTGCAAAACATCTGCTATAAGCGATGAAAATGTTGCAAATAGGGCGTACGTTCTAAGGAAATAGGCTTTGGGCTAAGAGCGGCTATCTTTTTGGGTCAAATAACCCGAATACCGCCCAGTGAAAAGGCATAATGAAGAAACCACTTCGGAGCGAGACAGTGGTCCATTGGCCGATGAATCTCGAGGGGAGATCGCATTCAGGCCCAAACCACCTAGAAGCCATTGTCTGACCTCTGAAGCTGCTAGGGGGTTAGGGCTCGAGGGGAGCCCTGATCCCCCTACCTTTTGTGCTTCATGTCAGGTAAGCGATCAGCCGTCCCAGGACAATGACCGCGACCCAGACCAGAAGCGAGAGGAGGGCTGCTAGTTTGGCCGCGAAGGGTGCGTCTACACCTTGGTTCCATTCCTGTACGTTTCGGCCCACACGGGCATGGAAGACCCAGGCGTTGAGCCCGGCCAGGCCAATCAGGGCCATCTTGCCCATAAATATCGGGCTGACCCCAATGCTCCTTGCATCGGCCAGCAGCAGCAAAAAACCGCTGGGGGCCGCTACCGCAAAGCCTACCCAGGCCACCGGAAGCAAGTGAGCCGCCATCTGCCGGACGGGGATTTGACGCGATAGGCCCAGCAACCGCAGGTCAAACAGGCCGGCGGCCCCCACCAGCGCACAGAATCCCAGGATGTGCAGGATTTCCACTGTGGGGTAAAGCCACTCCGACTGGCGCATGGCCAGCGCTACCGGGGTGGCATGAAGCCATTCCAGCCAGTTTAGCCAGGCTGCCGGCATCAGCGCAGCTCAACCATTTTGCCATCTACAATAATGCGTTCGGCCCGCATCTCCTCGCGTTCGGTGCGGTGGGGGTAGCCCACCACCGTAACCCGCGCCCCCACCTTCAGGCTGCCGCTCGGGAGCCCCCTAGCTTCCATGCGCGAAGGGGGAGCCAGCACCACGTACCATTTGCGCTGCATCATCAGGCCGGTGGGCGGGACTTCAATCCAGATGGTAGCGTGAGGGAACTCGAAGGTGACTTCGGTGATGGTGCCGGTGGTCTGGAATTCGCGGGTGGCATCGTAGCTGCTCCAGCCATGGTGGGCCAGGGCCAGGCCCAACAACAACACGGTGGCAAACCAGGTCTTTCGCATAAATCCCCCTTTTCCCTAAAAACAGTAGCGTTGCAAGTATATTCGGGGAAAATCGTGCTGGACTGTGTAGGAGGGGTTACCCTATGTGGATTTTTTGAGAAGGCAGACCCCCGGATTAAGCTGAAGTTCACGCTATCGGTGCCGTCCACCTTCGGCAGACGCATGACATGGCCTTTCCGATGTAAGCTACCCCTAGCCGACAGTCGGGTTAGCTCATGCAGGCATTTCAAGATGCTTCAACGATAGGGCCACAACCTGCTGTGGTGTTTGCTGATACCCCTTGAGGAGGTCGGTCATGCAAAGGATAGTTCGCTACGGATGGCTGGTGTTGTTGCTGCTATTGGCTGCATGTGGTCAGTCCACCCCGGTTCAGACCCCCACCCAACAAGAAATCTTGCAGGACATGCGCCAACTGGGGGTCGAACCCGAGGCTATTGCGGCCTATGAGGCCTCCCTCGAGAATCTGACCATAGCCCGCCAGGCCATCGAAAGCCTGAGTGCGGGCGACCTCCAACTGGTGCAGACCATCGCACTGGGCAGCATTGCCAACTACGACAGCTACTACGCTCTGCGGGCCGGCTACCCCCAGTTCGACTGGAGCCGCGACGGCTGCTCGGCCCCGGAGGGCCTTGGCCTGGGCTACCGCGAGACCTTCCGGCCTGCTTGCAATGTGCACGACTTTGGCTATGCCAACTTTCCCGGCTTCCCCACCCTTTACAACGAGACCGGGCGGCGGCTTGCCGACGACAACTTTTTGCTCAACATGAACAGCATCTGCCGGCCCAAAAGCCTGCTGAGCCGGGCGGCCTGCTACTCGGCGGCCTATGCGTACTACAGCGCAGTACGTGTAGCGGGCTGGGCCTACTTCTACGACTAGGCCACCTGCTCGGCGGAAAAGCGCCGACTGGGGTTCACATACTCTTCCTGGGCGGCAACCAGTTGAATTTCGCGGGTGTTCATCTGGTGGGTGAGCAGGAGCATATTGTACATGGCCGAGACGGCGTTCTCCAGGCTTAGCGCCACGTTGCCGGTTTTCAGGTAATGGCCCAGGAACAAGGCCGCGATGGCGTCGCCGGTGCCGTTGCGGGGGGGCTCGAGGGGAATGCGGGGGGTGCGCACCAGCCAGGCCCCCTCATCGGCGACGGCCAGGGTTTCGATGGTGCCCTCCGGCGCTCCCTCGCGCAGCATGCTGGTCACAATCACAATACGGGGGCCGCCCTGGTGGATGTGGGCGCGAACGATGTGGGCGGCCTCCAGCACCTCGCGCAGGGTTTTGGCGGAAAGCTCGGTGAGGAGCTCGAGCTCGAACTGGTTGGGTGTGATGATATCGGCCTGGGGTAGCACCTGGTGCTTGATGATCTCAGGAATTTCAGGGCGCACGAACAACCCCCGCCCCTCGTCGCCCATCACCGGGTCGCAGCAGAAGAGGGCCCTGGGGTTGAGTTGGCGCACTCGAGCCAGGGCCGACAGAATGGCCTCGGCGGTGCCGCCGCTGCCCATGTAGCCCGACAGCACCGCGTCGCACTGCCCCAGCACCCCGCGCTCGGCAATGCCCTCCACCACCGCGCTCAAGTGCTCGGGCGGCAGAATCATCCCTTTCCACTGCCCATAGCCGGTGTGGTTGGAGAACTGCACGGTGTGGATGGCCCAGACCTCGAATCCCATGCGCTGCAAGGGGAACACAGCCGCGGCGTTGCCGGCGTGACCGTATGAGACCCAACTCTGAATGGAAAGAATATTGCGGGGCGGTTGCATGCAGGCAGTCTAAGGGAAAGGCTTAAGAGACTGCCAGCCTGTCTGGGGGTCTGTGGTGTTTTGCTATGGAAAGGTCTCATCGCGTTTCCCACATTTACGCTACACGCGACGCAGCGTAAATTACCCCATACGCCATAGCTTCCAAAGGATGCTGCGTGGGGTATTCGTGGGAGACCGCTCTCAGGACGCAAGTCGCATGCCAGAATGCGCTCAGCTTTTTCGGCAGGGTAAAGTGCGGGCAAAACTGTGGGTTATTGAGCGACCAGATTACCGAGGGCCCCAGAGCGAGTCCATATTTCAGCTATCAGCCATCAGCTATAGACTATCGTCTATAAGCATCCTGACACCCTGGGCTCAACAAGCGCACAGCACCTCGAGCGCCAGCCGGTAGGTCTGGGCATGGGCCGTTACCGTGATGCGGGGGTCGCGGTTGTAGCCGCCACCCATGACCACCACCAGGGGCACGTGGGCCTGCTTTGCTTTTGCGAACACCCGCCGATCCCGCTCGGCCAGCCCCGACAAGCTGAGGCCCAGCCGCCCAAAGCGGTCGTTTTGCAGTACATCCACCCCCGCATTGAAGAAGACCAGGTCGGGTCTGAAGACAAAGGCTTGTTCCAGGGCGGGCTCCAGAGCTTCCAGATATTCGGCATCGCCGGTGGCATCGCTCAAGCCCACGTCCAGGTCGCTTTGCTCCTTTTTGAGGGGGTAGTTGCGCTCGGCGTGTACCGAGAGGGTAAACACGTGGGGGTCATGCCGGAAAAAAACCGCCGTGCCGTTGCCCTGGTGGGCATCCAGGTCTACCACCAAAGCCCGTCCGCGCCAGCCCCCGGTTCGCAGGTGGGCGATGGCTACGGCCACGTCGTTGAACAGGCAGTACCCCTCGGCCCGGCCTGGATAAGCGTGGTGGGTGCCCCCGGCCAGGTTGAGGCCCAGGCCGGTTGCCAGGGCATCCTGGGTGGCGGCCAGGGTACCGCCCGCAGCGTGTAAGGCCCGCGTCAGCAGGCTTTGAGTCCAGGGTAGCCCTACCTTGTGGGCTTCCTGGCGGCTCAGCCCCTCGGTGCGGAGCTTTTGCAGGTAGTCGTGGGTATGGGCCAGGGCCAGGGTCTCCCAGGTAATGGCGGGGGCCGGTTGGATGTTCAGGTCTTGCTTAAGCGCCTCGGCAACCCCGCTGTATTTGTACTTGGGGAAAGGGTGATATTCAGGGAGCTCGAGGATGCAGTGGGAGGTGGAGTAGGCGCGATACATGCTTCCTCAAGATGCCACATTGGCCCAATGCGGTGTGTGGTTTGGGTAGGGGCTTCCTGTAAGGCCTATTCTTAATCTTGTAAACGTTTCCATATCTTTTGCACAACTAATCCCTAGCATTTACATTGCTTAGCCTCGAGCCACCCCTGCTCATAAGGTTCCCATTGGAACCCCTCGAGGCTAAGCACCTTACCTGGCTCGTCAATTCTGCTGTACTGCGCCAGACACGCATTACCCCCCCTGCCCTGAGGGGGTTTTTATTGTTGGCTGCTCGACCTATTTGCATTGCTGATACCAGATTCGGTTAGTTCGTCACCAAAGGGTGACGAACTAACCCGACCGAAGTTATCCGCGTAGCGGAGGGCGATACCGCCCCTTGGAAGTTATCCGCGTAGCGGAGGGCGATACCGCCCCTTGGAAGGGAGACGCTTTCTTCGCCGACCGACAGTGAAGGGCCATCGGCCCCCG